>JAUWPE010000132.1 GCA_030611765.1 Candidatus Cloacimonadota bacterium
CGATGTTTGAAGTAGTAGGTAAATATTATTATGCGGTAGATCATAGCCCTAGTTTTTATTGGAATTCTGCCTCATGGGAAATTTCAGAAGCATTACTTCCATTTTTACCCAAAGTTATTGGGGGACCAAATTTGTGGGAAAAGAATAAAACTATTTCAAAAGCTATAGAAATTCGTAATGGTGTAATTCAAAATCCGAAAATTCTTTCATTTCAAAACCGCGAGAAAGAATATCCACACCAATTTCGTTAATGAATTTTATTACAATGAAAATTACATCGCAAAACATAGATTTTAAATAATAGGTGATTAAGAAAACTTGTAAAACGAGAAAAGACATGGAAAAATTCATTGGATATTTATAATGGGCATAATAATTAATAAAGAACTTGACAGATTACGAACAATAATCGAAAGAAATAGAGTTGCATTTACTGATGTGGTTAATATTCAACAGTTACAAGTTGGATATGATGTAAGGGCAGACAATTATAGCAAAGAAAGTCAAAGCAGGCCGGATAAGGTACATCAGACTACTTCAACAGACAGGTTCTTTCTTGAAGAACTGAGAGGATTAATAAGCGGTAAAACAATTGCTTATTTAGATGCTGGCTGTGCAGATGGCAGAAGAACTAAGCGGTTTTCCAACAAACTGGGTGAATTTTGTAAAATTGACAGACTCAGTGCAATCGACTACTCAAGAGAAATGGTTGCACAAGCACAAAGAATTCTGGGACATTCAAATGTTTCATGGAAAAACATTACTGATCTACCTTTTCAGGCTGAATTCGATGTAGTTACCTGTACGTATGGCGTTATTGGACATTTACCGGAGGATTTGATTCAGCAAGCTTTTGATAATCTATCTCAGACTCTCGTAGATGGAGGCATTCTCTGCATAGATGCTCTTGAAAGAGATCAGAAATTTCTTAAACAATACCGTTACAACGAAGTCAATAGTAATCATGGAAAATATGTTGCATATTTTGTTAAAGTAGGGGGGAGTCCGTTAATGAATGGTAAAGACCAGCCAATAGTCTATACTATGCGGATGTTTACTCCGGAAGAAATGAAAACTTACGCTGAGAATGCAGGTCTTAGACCGGTAGCAGATAAAGAAATTTATCCGGTTGAAAGAGGGGTTAATGAAATGGAATATGCATTAGTACTTAAAAAAGAGTGCTAACAAATCTATTTGTTTGCTTCGATAGAATATCCATACCAATTTCGCTAATGAATTTTATGACAAGAAATTTTACATTGTATAACACTGTGTATAGCGCATTAAAACGCGCCATACACCAACCGTTGAATAACTAATCTGAATTAATTAAAATATGAAATGAAGTTGATTTTTGCAAGAATAGGCATAACAAAAGCACCCACGCCTGAAAGGAAAGCGTGGCGTGCTCGAACATTATGCTCATTTAGTTCAAAACAAAAGAATAAAGGAAAAATTTGACATTAAAATTGATTTATCTTTTTTGCAGAAAAAGATGAGGATTAAAAATGAAAATTAAAACAACACATAAAATTATTAACGGTGACAGCCGACAAATGGGAAGTGTAAAGGATAAATCAGTAAATCTCGTGATTACTTCTCCTCCTTATTGGCAACTTAAAGATTACGGAACTAAAAATCAAATTGGTTATAATGATAGTTATGAAGACTATATAAATAACTTAAACCTTGTTTGGAAAGAATGCTACCGAATTCTCAATAATGGATGTAGGCTTTGTGTTAACATTGGAGATCAATTTGCACGAGCAGTCTATTATGGTAGATATAAAGTTATTCCCATTAGAACTGAAATTATAAAATTTTGTGAATCAATTGGTTTCGATTATATGGGAGCAATAATTTGGCAAAAAAAGACAACTTCTAATACAACTGGTGGAGCATCACTGATGGGTAGTTTTCCAACTCCAAGAAATGGAATACTATCAATTGATTATGAATTTATTCTAATATTTAAGAAATTGGGTAAACCAACAAGACCCGATAAAGAAATGAAAGAGCAATCAAAAATGACTGTTAAGGAATGGAAAGAGTATTTTGCAGGACATTGGAATTTCGGTGGAGCAAGACAAGACGGTCATATTGCAATGTTTCCTGAAGAATTACCGAAACGTTTAATAAAAATGTTCGCTTTTAAAGGTGATACTGTTCTTGACCCATTTCTTGGTAGTGGAACAACAACAATTGCTGCAAAAAATCTCGGTAGAAACTCAATTGGTTATGAAATAAATCCCGAATATATTCCCTTTATAAAAAAGAAATTAAATATTGAGAATTCAGAAAATGATATCTCGAACTCATCAAATCTACAATTAAAAATAAAACTTAACGATGAAACAAACAAAGATATTTTTGTTTTTTCAAATGAAGAATTGACCATCAACCCTAAAGATGAAATTAATAAACTTCCATATATTTTTAAAGATTTTCATAAATTTGATAAAAAAACCGATCCTAAAAAACTTCTATTTGGTTCGAGAATAGACAAAAATTCAGCAAATAGAGAAGACTATTACACTGTAAAAGAAATTATAAGTCCTGAATTAATAAAACTAAATAATGATTTAACTGTACGCTTAATTGGCATTAAAGAGAATAAAAAAGCAAATGGCAATGCAATTAATTTCCTAAAATTAAAAACAAAAGGACAAAAAATATTTCTTGAATTTGATGAAATCAAACACGATAGAAGTAATAATTTATTGGCCTATGTATATCTGAAGAATAAAACATTTTTAAATGCTCATTTGATTAAAAGGGGATTTGCTGATGTAGATGAATCGTATAACTTTAAGAATAAAGAAAGATTTATAAACTATACTAAAGGGAGCTAAATTATGAATGAAGAACAACAAAACTGGGAGAATAGAAATGAGTAAAAAGGTAATTAAAAAATATGCAAAACCTTTCGGGAAAAAGGAAAAAGTATTAAACTATACAAGTAATACTTACCAGCTTACACGACCAAATAAGGTTGATGCAGTTATGGCATTAATAAGAGAATGTCAGCCAAAAGCACTTGAGGAATGGGAAAAGTTCTATTTTGAAAAAGCATATACAAAGAAAAAAGATAGAGTCAAAATAACCAAGGAAACATTAGATGAACTTGGAGAAAGATTGTATGCAAAAATAACAGAAGTAGTTATTCCTGAATGGACTGCTGCTTTTGAAGATTTAACATTGCAAGATTGTAAAGATTACATTTATGAAGTTACAATAGTACGCACTTATGATGGTTTTTTACTTGAAAAATCTGTTATTAATGATGGTCTTGCAAAAATATTTCCTGAAATTGAATTTGAAGAGAGTGACCCTGAATTAGACCACGCTGGTGATATTGATTATCTCGGTAAAGTTGGAAATAAGTCTTTTGGAATACAAATCAAACCTATTACAGCAAATGCGAACTTTGGAAACTACAAGATAACTGAAAGAATGAGTGCAAGTTTTCAAGATTTTGAAAAGAAATATGGTGGTAAAGTTTTTGTAATTTTTTCAACTCGAACTGATGATAAAAAAGTCATCGTAAATAAAAAAGTTATTGAAGATATTAAAACAGAAATCGAAAGACTAAATTCCTGATTAGCACTTATTAAAATACGATGGGCATAACAAGCGTGTCAGTGCTCTGAATGAAAGAAACACAAGGAGAGCACCGCACACGCCAACCATTATGCCAATTAAATTTATTTAGAGGTTTTAATGTAACAGGGAAATTATTTAACAGTGTAAACTTACGAGTGTGTAAGAAAATGCCGATCTGTCAAATTATTGGTAAATTTAATAAGATTTTTTGAGGTCTGAAATAACTGATTTCTCAATTAAAATTTACTATTTTTATTAAAATGTTAAAAAAGTTTACATTAATTACTCATCAAAATAAAAGAGAATAATATTTCAAATAGGATTGATTATGAAAAAGCGTTTATTGTTGATCATATTATGTTTGACTTTTCTTTTACAGTTCCCACCTACTGCCACATGGCAAACCCTTTATTCGTGGGGTTTAAGGTTTGGGATTTCCTAAAACGTGGTGCCACAGAATAGGGTGAAATAACTTGACATAAGTTTATTTATGCAAATATGTGAGTGTCAAAAATAGGAGATTTCGATGTTTGCACGGATAAAAAAGTCAGGTAAATATGAGTATTTACAGATAGTTGAGAATCGTAGGGAGAATAAAAAGTCGAAACAGCGTGTCATTGCGACTCTCGGCAGATTAGATAAGATGCAGGATAAGGGAGAAGTTGAAAGACTAACACGTTCTCTTTCCCGTTTTTCCAGGAAGTCAATGTTGATTCTTTCCGGTGAAAGTAATCCTAAGGCGAATGTTAAGAAGATCGGACCTTCTTTGATATTTGAGAGGATTTGGAAAGAGTGCGGAATTACTTCCATTATTCGCAATCTACTTTCTGAGCGAAAGTTTGAATTTGATGTTGAGCGAGCAATCTTTATCACGGTTCTTCATCGTTTGATGATCTCCGGTTCGGATAGACACTGTGATTATTGGCGTCAAAATTACAAAATTGCAGGTTCGGAAAAATTGTCCTTACATCATCTTTATCGAGCCATGTGCTTTCTTGGTGAGGAGACTTCCGATCAAACAAAAGCCACTCCATTTACAGCTCGTCGAACTAAAGATATAATTGAAGAGGAACTTTTCTTTTCCCGTAGTGATATATTCAGCAGTTTGGAGATGGTGTTTTTTGATACAACTTCGATTTATTTTGAAGGAGAAGGTGGAGACAAGATTGGAACTTATGGACACAGCAAAGATAACAGGCCAGATTTAAAACAGATGATAGTTGGTGTATTAATGAATAACACGGGGATGCCTTTATGTTGTGAGATGTGGCCGGGGAATATTGCAGATGTTAAAATTCTGATCCCGATTATAGAGAGTGTTAAGAAACGTTTTGGAGTTCATCACTTCTGCATAGTAGCGGATCGAGGTATGATCAGCAAAGCAACTCTCGAACAATTGGAATCACCCGAGAGTACTATCAACTATATTCTCGGAGTAAGAATGCGAAAAGTAAATGAAGTAAAAAAGGAAGTTTTGTCTCGTGGTGGTAGATATCGAGAAGTTCATCCTGAAGCCGAAAACAAAAATGACACATCTCCTCTAAAAGTTAAAGAAGTAATTCATAAAGATAAACGATATATTGTTTGTTTAAATACAAAACAAGCTCGTAAGGACAGTCTGGATCGTGAGAATATTCTGAAATCATTGCAAGATAAACTTAAGCAAGGAGCAGGTTCTCTGATAGGAAATAAAGGTTACCGCAAATATCTGAAGATACAAAAACAGAGTGTCTCTATCGATTATGATAAAATCAAATATGAACAACGATTCGATGGGAAATGGGTATTGAGAACAAACACTGATTTATCCGCAGAAGAAGTTGCCTTACGCTACAAGGAACTTTGGATGGTCGAACATATTTTTCGGAATATGAAATCCCTGCTTGAGACTCGTCCGATTTATCACCGTATCGATGAGACTATCTGCGGACATGTATTTTGCAGTTTCCTGGCGCTTGTTCTATTGAAAGAA
>JAUWPE010000180.1 GCA_030611765.1 Candidatus Cloacimonadota bacterium
TATCTCATTTTCGCCACTCAGAGGCCCTCTGTAAATGTTATCAATGGCGTAATAAAGGCGAACTTCCCTTCGCGAATCTCCTTCCATGTTTCGTCAAAAACTGACTCCAGAACAATCCTCGATATGAATGGTGCAGAAAAACTCCTTGACAATGGTGATATGCTCTTCTCACCCCTTGGCAGAAAACCCCCGATCCGAGTACACGGTTCATACGTAAGCACAGACGAGGCGAAAAAGTTGGTCGGTTATCTTGCGCAATTTCCTAAGCCCTATATGGACATCAAACTTCCTACAGAAAGGGATGATGATCTAGATTTTGCTTATGATGATGACCTTTTCCCGCAAGCAGTTCGCTATGCTGTTGAGAAAAAATATGCGTCCATTTCCATGATGCAGAGAAAATTTAGGATCGGTTATGCACGTGCAGGGCGGCTCATTGATCAAATGCAGCGAGCCGGTTTTGTACAGGATGCAGAGGGAAGTAAACCCAGAAAAGTGCTCATCAACGAAAATGATCTTGATAGATTAGGATATTAAATGAAAAAATATTTTGTGATACTCTTTGTTGTGATCCTTGTGTGCAATACACTTTTTGCAAATGAAAAACTTCTTGAGAAATTCCTCAAGATAAATGAAAAAGTCACTACCTTTCAGGCAAATTTTGAGCAGAGAAATTACTGGCCGGAAAGCGACATCGAACATTTTTCATTTGGAAATCTTTACACCCAAAAAGATAAGATCAAGCTTGAATTTTACTATCCCGAACCACAGACAATGCTCGGCACAGAAGACGATCTAAGATTCTATTTCCCTGAAAGAAAACAATTGCTCATTCAGGACTGGAGTTACTGGCAAAATTTTATAAATCCTGAACTTCTCGCCAAAGAATACATCGATTATTGCAAGTTGCAATCGACAGATAAATATAAAAATGTCACGATTTTTTCATTTAAACCAACTGAGGTGATGAGTGATTTTGCCGAGCTTGTTATCCAATTTTCCAATCAGGATTCCCTTATCGAGGTGATCGAATACATGGATAATTATGATAATGAAGTTGGTTTCAAGTTCACGAACCAAGTTATCAATGAAACACTTCCTGACAGCATCTTTACATTGGAAATTCCCAAGAATGTTTCAGTTGTTGATCAAAGAACAACTCAGGAGAATTAGCAGGTGATACTATGATAGTCGTAATAATGGCAGGGGGAATCGGCACTCGATTCTGGCCTCTCAGCACAAAAGAAACCCCGAAGCAGTTTTTGCATATTCTCGGTCAGCGCTCAATGATACAGCAAACCGTTGACAGAATTCTTCCGCTTGTTGATCATAAAGACATCTACATAGTTACAAACGAGAGTCAGATCGGGTTGGTAAAAGAACATTTACCCGAACTTCCTGAAGAAAATATCATTGCAGAGCCAATGGGGAGAAACACAGCGGCGTGTATCGGACTTTCTGCAGTTCTCTTAGAAAACAGATATGAAAAAGATGAAACTATGCTCGTGCTGCCTGCAGATCATTACATTGGCAAGCCGGAACTTTTCAGAGACATAATATCCCAAGCTGATTCATTTGTAAAAGAGCACAAAAAGCTTCTCACATTCGGGATTAAACCAACCTATCCTGCCACGGGATATGGATATATTGAATTCGGCAGGGAGATTAAGAAGGATCCAATTCCGATCTTTGCGGTGAAACAGTTCAAAGAAAAACCCGACACAAAGACAGCAGAGCAATTCGTTAAATCCGGCACCTTTGCTTGGAACAGTGGCATGTTTCTGTGGCGGATAGATTCAATTAATGAAGCCGTGGAAAACCTTATGCCTTCTCTCAATTCATCATTAAATAACATCAAAGATTTCTGGAAATCTGATAAACATACTGTCAGCAAATTCTATTCCGAGCTTAAGTCGGTTCCTGTTGATATTGGCATTATGGAAAAAGCAGACAATGCAGTTGTTGTTCCCATCAGTATTGACTGGAACGATATCGGAAGCTGGCAGGCGCTTGATGAAATGAAGCAAAAGCATGAGAACGGTAATTATTTTGAAGGCAATGTGCTCGATATAGATGCTCAAAACACTTATGTTTATTCAACTGATAAAAACAAGAAAATCGCACTGATAGATGTTGATAATCTTGTGATTGTTGACACTGAGGATTCGCTCCTAATCTGCAAAAAGGATAAATCTCAAAAAGTCAAAGATATTGTTGAACGAATCAAAAAAGAAGATAATTAATATGAAAAATAAAAATCTTGTTTTCCGTTTTCCCCCTTTCTTGAGATGGCTCTCAATAATCGTTGCACTTCTGGCACTTGTGTGGGCAGTGTATTTTATTACTTATGAATTTTCCACACTTGATAAATGGTACAAAAAAGCAGTTCCTTTTGTAGTGCTTTTTCTCGTGGTGAATGTGTATTATAAGAATCTTTTCACTATTAATTCTATCCAATTTACAGATTCATCAGTGATTTTTAAACCCCTCCTTCTAAAATGTATTGAAATACAATTCGTGCAGATAAAGAAAATCGAATTTAATATAAAGGCAGGTAAGTCCATCATTCTTACCTATGAACAAGGCAGCAAAACAAAAACATTATTTATACCGCGTGGTATTAATAAGATCATCATTGTACTCTCTCTTATTGCCGAAAATGTGCCCGGTATTGAGTTAGACGAATTCATGAAAACGGTCATTACAACAAATAAATAAAACTAATTTTCATGAAAAAAGTTCTCATTATTACCTATTACTGGCCTCCAGCAGGTGGACCGGGTGTGCAGCGAGTGCTCAAATTTGCGAAATACCTCCCGGAATTTGGCTGGCAACCGATCATTCTCACAGTGCAAAATGGAGAATATCCTGCATATGATGAGAGCTTGTTTTCTGATATTCCGAAAGAATGTAAAGTATACAAAACTCCTTCTATAGAACCATTCTCGTTATACAAAAAATTTACAGGGATGAGTTCTGATGAAGCGATTCCTGTTGCGACACTCACGGAAAAAAAGACAACATGGAAAAAGAAATTAGCTCATTGGATCAGATTGAATCTATTTATTCCAGAC
>JAUWPE010000016.1 GCA_030611765.1 Candidatus Cloacimonadota bacterium
ATGTATATAACCTATACTTACACCTCCATAGATCGGTGGGAGATCAGCAAATGAACTTGAAATTTTTTCCATAGGAATTCTATCTCCATATCCAAGCTGTGTTTCTATAAATGCAACTGCCGAACCATTATTGTCCTCAAAGGTGTAAGTTTCGCCAATTTCATTACCATTCAATGCAATATCGAAATATTCCTTACAAAGGTCAACAGATGATCGTGCGATAGTGTTAACTGACAAACCGATTTTCCAAATTGATAAGGAAAAAGGTAAGTTAACATCAGCATTTACATTCAGCGAAAGACCTTCATCCGGGATCTTATCGAGAAATTCCTGCTCGTCATCTTCATTTAGGTATTTTCCCATCAGATCGTTATAATATCCAAGATCGAATGCATTATTCCTTATATCCGATGAGATCTGAATGAGATTATAGGTCATATAATTATCTACTATTCCGAGATTGGCAGGATTCCAATGAAGAGACTGGGAACCTCTTGCTTTTGCAATAAATGCATCGCCAAGGGCAACACTGACAGGATTTGAGAGAGCTGCTGCATGTAAAGTACAGGCAATTAATAGTAAACAAATGAGTGTTATTGCTTTTTTCATTTTTCACCTCCCGTATCCTGAACATGCACATCCACACTGACATACCCGAATATCCTTAGATTATCTGAGCCCCTGATGATAACTACCTCACCGTCTGTGCCGATCAGATGCATTTTAACTCCCGCATACACATCGGGATTTTCAAAAACACTTAAATCTCCATGATCATGAGTCAGCATTATTTCAATCTGACTTACAACCATATCTCCGCTTGTATGATGGATAGGATCAATAGTAGCAGGTGCTACATATAATGAATCAATCACAAGCTCGGGATTAGTCCAGACCTCATTGGAATCCGCAGCGAAATAAATTTCAAGATTATTTGTACCGAACGGCAACAGGTTTTCAGCAGTGATATTCATAACTACTCCATTCAAATTATCACGAATTGCATCACGTGTGTCTTCATCAAGTTCAATATGATTCAGGGAATCAAGTTGTACAGTATGATCATTTATTATGAATTTAAAAGGCGTCTCTATTGTATATGATCCGCTGATCGAATCATTCTTTGTGATCATTCCGACGTTCGAACCATTCCCGATAACAGCATATGGAGAAAGCGCTGTTATTCGCTTTGGTACCATGCTTAGCATTTCGGATACACCTTCTGTTACGACGATGTGGTTCATCTGGTTTGGAAGAATAGTACCGCTCGTTTCATCAATATGTATCGTTACGGTGTCTCCTTCATCATTACTTCCGATCATATCAATATTCAGCCAGCAATTAAAGCCGGTTCCATTATATACATTAAGATGAAGTTCTGCGTTTTGAAACGTCATTACGTTTGAAATACTATCAGGAAGGTCTTCAATATCCAGCTCTTCCTCTATGTCATCCATCTCAAAATGTTTATGATCTATTATCCCTGTAATTGTACTGAACATCAACTCGCTCATTCCGATCTCAGCTCGAACTTCATCTTCATAATCAACTGTTACATAGCCCGGTGTGGCTTCGGTTGTCACAATGTAGGAGTAGTGAAGTGAGTCAATCGGTGTAGTCGAGGAAGGATTATTGCCAATAGTGTATCCATCAAATGAGAACGTCGTATCACCCGGACAGGTGAGATCAATTTTGAGGGTAGCGCCATCTTCGTCAAAAATTTCCTCAAATGTTATTTCTATTTGTGCACTAAAAGGAAGTGTATAATATGCTTCGGGGATACTTACGATTACATCACAGCTATCAATTTCAGCGAAGTACAGTGAATATTCTCCTGTAGAATCTACTTCAACAGCTTTTTCATCCTCTAAGGTCATTACACCGAACTTGCCATAAACACTGTCGAAAATCAGATCACTTAGATGAATATCTGCAGTAACTATATCGTCATTCGAGACGGTTATCAGTTCGGTAGGCGGCATATCTACTTCGACATGATAATGCACGATCTGATCTTCCCCGACGAGAATTTTATGATCTGCAAAGCTGTAGCCGCTGAAATCATCATTTGTAATATGCACCGGGTTATTAAACTGGTCCCGCAGCTCATAAAAAATGATCGAGATCTGAGGATCAAACGAAAGACCGGACAGAACGATGTTCATCATTCCGCTTCGAATGTGAGCTTCCTGAAGAAGTATCTTATCTGTTGCATCTGCGAGAGAAAGAGTATCATCCTGCGTAAAGGTTTGAGTAAGGTAGCCGGTTACTTTTCGGAATTTCATCTCACCAAATTGGATATCCGTAGAAACTACCATATCTTCAGAAATTTCAACATAACCCTCAGTTGCATCTGTTATTACTATGTAAGAGAAATGAAGCGAATCGATAACATCTTTGCCAACAGAATAAATCTCATATCCAGAAAGATCAAATGGGTGATTATTATTTGGATCACTTGCATTGATATTGAAAATGATCTCGAAGGGTTCACCAGTCGTATCAAACAGTTCCGTAAATTCTACTGTAACAAGTCCATCGATCGGAAGCTCATTATCAATATGAATATTCCCGACACAGCTATCAATTATTGCAGAGACAAGAGAGATTTCATTTGCAGCATCTTCGATAGAAATTGCCTCATTATGAGTGATACTTTCTTGCGGCAATTTCGCCCTTGCTGCGCTCACAGTCATTTCAGACACACTGAAAGTGACGAAGAAATTATCCTCCTCGAGCACATCGATCTGCTGTCCGCCAGTGCCATCTGTAGAAAGGAAAATGCGAAGATAATTATCTTTAAATACTTGAGCGCCGGAGAGATCCAGCTCGATATGCTCTGTGGCATCAGCTACAATTACACTATCAATCTCATAGGTGAGGATCGGGTCAGCAAGAGTGGGTATAGCTCCACTGTAGATCTCAAGACGCATATAGTGAGTTGAATCTGTCGAACTCAGTGGAATATCTGTATTATTTGTGAAATCGATATAAGCAAAGCCCGAATCAATGACAACATACTCAATATTATCATTTTCAAATACAGAAAAGGTGGTATCAATTGGCGGAAAATTATAGATTGCCGGGATGGGTTCACCAAGAATCTCTCCGGCACCGGGTACTGCTGATCGTGCAAAGTCGAGAACATATACTCTTGAATCAGAATTACCGGTTTCATCCACCTCGATCTTATCCAGCGCACGTTCAAAATACCGCGACTGTCCGTCAATGTTCAACTTGTCGCCCACATTCACACTGAAGCTTTCATCGCGACCATCGATCTCGAGTTCGTCACCAATCTCTTTGTCCATTGTTTCGGTTTTACCATCCACCTTGAGTTCGTCGCCCACATATTTGGATTCTATGTCCTCGGACATTGAAAAGAAGAGCGTATCGTTATCCAGTCGAATAATATAGGTGTCAGTTGTATCTTCAAGTTCATGCATATATACTCGTTCATTTATCACGGGGATTTCCAGTGTCACATCCCATTCAGGTGGTTCCCATTTCTTAATCGTACAGGAACTGAAGATCAGTAGTACGATGCAAAGTAATAGAAAGAGAGAGCTTTTTTTCATGTTTTCTCCTACATATAAATATTTTTACCATCCGACTGCGCTGCGCTATGTCGTGACAGGCAAAAAGCACACTTGTTTAATAAAAAAACCAAGGCGTATTGCAACAAAGGCTGGTGTGTTTCGCCTGCAACGGCGTAACGCAGTGAAGACGTGTGGCTCAGCATTTTTCTCCTTATTTTAGGATATTTACTTTTCTTAAAATTGTGTCGCCTTTATCAAAATATATCTTGTAAAAATAGGTTCCATTCGCAACATACTTTCCTATTTCATTCTTTCCGTCCCATGTGATGGAATGTGAGCCGATTGCATAATCTTCGTCAGTAAGGGTTGCGATTTTTTGTCCTCTAATATTGAAAACTTCAATCTTTACATCTTGTGGAACCGAAAGAGTAAAAGAAATCTCGTTAGTCTGATTGAAGGGATTTGGATATACAGAAATGTCATAGTTATTTTGCGAAGGTTCAGGATTTACTGCATAGTTCAAAGACCACACAACATCAATTGTGAAATTGCCTTCCTCACTAAATGAGATCGTTGAAACACCTTGATCGAAACTGATTAACGTGCCACCGGTTACGCTTGATGGAGCATTCCCTGTAAAAAATGCTACAGTACATGCTTCGTCAACATAGCCATCAGCAGACGTTGCGTCAATATTCAATCCCATTGAAATGGATGTATCGCTGCTTATAAGTGTGACAGCACCATACGTAACATTTTTCGTATAGGTCATAAGAATATTTTGGGGAATGTCATCGTATTTGGTCATTGCAAGAACATTACCATCATACCCAACATTTGTACCGAAGAAATCTGTTGTAATTGTTTCTTCACCAAAATGAACGAGATGTATTGCTTTCTCTGTTCCTATCTCGGCAGTTCCGCCAATGCAGCTACCCAAATTTATGGGTGTGAAGGTTATATCTTTGGTTGTTGCTATAGATGGTATGAGGAATGCAGAGAAGAGAGTGCTATCCGCAATCACTTGTGCTCTTGTGACCGCATGAGTTGCTGGCACATTATAGGTGCCGTCATCGTGATAATCATTATAACTATCAAGTGTAATTGGGTGTGTGGAATTGATAAAGAAATTAAGGTCAACATCATTTACAGAATAAACTGATCCATTTGTGCCGAGTGAGAATCCATTCCCGGTTGAACCTCCACCATTGCCATGCAGAAGCCAGGAATAATCATGCGTTGAAGAAGCTCCGACATAATCTGAAATAACAAAAAATTCATCATTAAGGAAGGAGACAGTTCTCTGGAAATAGGTATCCTGATAAAAGGTGTATTCCTCAGCGTGATCGACGCCATCTGTATCAAAACATTCTCCAAGCATTGCATCGGTTCCTTCCGCAGTAGTAAGAGTTGCGGCTGGTGGACCTTCTCCATCTACAAGGATCAAACTGTGATTTTTTGCATAGCGAACACTATCTCTTTTATCCCAGCTGATATAACCGGAATCCATAGCAAGGAGCTCACCTAAAGCATAAATAATAAAACTCCCATTATCGGGATGTTCATGTGTTCGTCCACCTTCACGCGCCTGTCCGTTTTCAGCGATCACACACATATAGGTCGCTTCTTCACTCCAATCACTTCTAAATATTGCCTGCCCGGCATCAGGTAGGAACTGTGTGGGAGAAAAATCAGGAGGTGTTGTTCCGGGAAAATCAATATCATCATAAGTGCAGATTATTTCTACATCAATATTGTCCGAAGTTGCACCCACAAAATATGGGTCTGAAGAAACAACAAAATCCCATGCCAGTACATCATCGCCGTAAAGTTCTGCAAGCATACCGTTGAAGAAGTAGGGATCAAGGAAACTGTCATCAAAATTCGGACGTGCTCCGTTGGGTTGGCGTATTTTTACACCCCACTCGGGGATTGCCTGGAAATTATCATTCTGTGTAAGTGGAGGTAAGAATTCACCACCATAATCTTCGGATTGTCCATTTACAAAATTATTATGAGATATCGCAAAAGGCAAAAAACTGGAAGCAGAGAATGACAGATAGTGCGGACCTTCCGCCCACATGCCCTCCCCATTCACAAGCCAATCATTAAACTGGATATTGGTTTTTTGCATGCAATAATTGATCCAGGTTTCCGGCTGTTTATCAGTATCGCCTGTGGTTTCTGTATTGAGAACTATCGCACACATACCGAGAGCGGATGCGAACTTCACACCATAGTTTATCTGTTCACCAAAACCCATATACCACAGAAGATGCAATCCCGACCACTGAGAACTCGAAACAATATCATAATACATTTCCCCGGCAATATCCTGGATTTTTGCACGAACCGCAGCTTCATCTCCAGCAAAGTCATAGCTGTTCCCTTTTAAAAAATCATACGCAATACAAGCCAGTGACAGCATTTCAGAATCCCAGAGAATGTTTTTATATTGTTCTTCTAAACTTGAATAGGATTCACGTTGCATTTCAAGGAGATAATCCATTGCCTTATCTCCATAAGCTGTGACATTATCAATGAAAAATCGAAATGCAGCACAACGAGCAACAACTGCTTTTTGAAGTTCTGTAGTACATGTAGTATAATCCACGTCTGATTTTGTTTTAATATCATTATAAATTGAAAGGAACGGCTCTACTGTAACCCGGTCTTTTACTTCATTGATAGCTGCCAGGCTGCTGTCAATAAGCGTTCTTGGCCAATAGGTTTTTTCCGGATGCCAGGAACCCTGAGCATATAAAAAAGTAGATAGTAGCATTAACAAAACAAAAATAAAAAGTATTTTGTAATTCTTCATGGCACCTCCGCACATTCTTTTAAGGCAAAAAGATAAAATGTCGAGTTGATGTCAATTTTTTTCTGTTTAAAATAAATTGAACTAATATTTAAAATGTAATTTATGATTTCAGGAAATAAATATTTATTGGAGCGAAGCTTCTTCTATGTATCGGACAAATCCCGAATTTTTCAATCGCAGCTCTATGTTTTGGGAGTAAAATATCCGCTTGTCCTGTAGAATCTCTTTTTTCTCATTTTATTTGGGATGATATTTCGCACATTTTTAGGAGTGAAAAAACCGTGTTGTTTTAACAAGATTGGAATCTTGTTTTACATTGTATCTCAACATTCCGATGTTGAGCAATTGCCCTCCACCCTTTTTAAAAAAAATAAACAATAATTTTACAATATACAAAATAAGACTGTTTTCTTATTTCTCAAATACTGTCCATTGATAAACTTTTTCTGTGATCTCCTTTTTAGGATTTTTTATTTTTATTCCTCGGGTTTTTGAGATTTGTTCAGCAAGTCCTGTTTCAATAACACTAATATGTGAATTTTCATCAATTTGTATTCTTTTAACAAATAAATCAGGCATTTTCTCTGTTGATGCCTGTAGAAGCATCTGCTCTATTCCTTCCGGTTCACATACGATAAACTCAAATGGTAATTTCACCCATTGATTAGTTCGATTTGTTGGAATAAAATAATTATCTACCAGAAGAGTTTTGAGTCCATCCGAAAAGATATAGATCAGTCTCGCATAACATGCTTTATTTGTTTTTACCAATAACTGCGGTTCATCATCAAAATAGTACACCACAGGTCCATCACCCATCTTTTCAGTTTGTAGTTCAACATTAAGAGAATTATCACTCTGGATGGATTCATAAAGAGCAAGTTTGTCTTGTAGCGCTTTATCCAGATCTTTTGGTTTGATCTTATTCCATCCAATATTTTCACAGGTTACAGCGTTCACATATATCAGATTGCTAACTTCAGAATTATTCTGTCTATTCTTCATTGTGACAAAGATACATAGTCCTGTATCAGAATCCATTAATTTACCACGTATTATGTAATCAGCTTTATTAAAGTTCTTGATCTCATGCCTTGTACAATTTTTTGAAGTATTCAGTTTGTTTGCCACGATCTCAGAAAATGTGTTTCCAAATTCAGACACAAAGCCCGTATTCTGCCACTCAAAAGGATAGATGATAAATGAAGAACTCTGTTTTATCTTAACAAGGACAGGCTCAAGTAGCTCCTCTACCAGAACTGCTGTTGATTTTGGTGTAGTACCGGTGAGTTCTATCAATTTTTGTTCTATAGTATTTTGTGCTGGGAGATTTTCAAAATTAGAGGTTAGATCATTCTTCCATTTGTTCAGAAAAAGATATACTTTCATCTCCTCAGTAATATCTTGCAGATATCCAATGCACTGCTCATATTTTTTAATAGCTTCATTCGGATTGGATGTAGCAATCTGCTTAGCAAGTTGATAGGTTTGGGCAATCTTATCAATTCCCTTTTCTATCTCATATTTATAGCTCTGTTGAATATCCTGTACTGGAAGCCCGATCATTACATAGCATATATTGTCTTCATTTGATTCTTTCAGAATTTTATAATTCATTACTTCCAAATCTGTTTTGACTTTGGTTTCGTTTAAAAAATAATCTTCTACTTTTGCTTGAGTGTCGCTTCCTTTTTCAGAGATATGGTTTATCGTTTCACCGGATATTCTGCAAGAAATAGTAGATGCAGCATCGTTTAGTGCCATCTGAATTGCTCGTTTTTCTGCTTCTGCTTCGTTTCCATTTGTTATCTCGGAAAATCCTTTACCGATAAAATAATCCGAGAACTGGTTTGCGAAATTATTTGTGTACCAGCTCGGTGTGGCTATGAGTAAAGAAGTAATATTCATGATGATCAGTGTAACAAATAATGCTTTATTATTCATATTAAGTATCCTTTGCTTTACCAAGCAGGGGCTTGGTAAAGAGTTTTGGTGATAGGGCTTGGTAAAGAGGTGGTGAGTATGGGCTTGGTAAAGAAAGCGGTGATAGTTTTCCCTTTACCAATTCAGTTCTCTTCCAATCTTTTCCAACTACTCTTTCTCCATCCTCTTTACCAATTCCCAAATTGGTAAAGGTGCTAACTAAGGAAGCCCCTGCTTCCGCATTTATTCTACAATGTAATCTCATCAAACTCCATAATAGATTCATTGCCATCATAATAACCGGCACTGGAATATCTCCATTGTTCAGGAGTGGTCACGAAACCGGCTTTAACTGGATTGAAATGAATATAATTGATCTTCTGGTTGAACATTGCTGTCGATGTTACCATTTCTGGATGACTACCCTCCTGCCATACCTGATATTCTGATTCTGATTTATGCTTCTTCTTGTAATACTTCATCAAATTTAAAATCCATTTGCGTTTATCATGTTTCAGATTTTGAATAATTTCTTTTGCTGTAAAGCTTTTATAATTATGTATGATCTGTCCAACATCATTTTCGGAGGATACAATAAGATGAATGTGTTCAGGCATAATGATAAGATAATGTATTTTTAGCCCTTGTTTCTTTCTATAGAATTCAAGATTGTTCACAATTATATCACAATATTGTTGTTTAATAAATATGGGAATCCACTCGACAATTGTGAAAGTCACAAAGTAGAGTCCTGTGCTATACTCAGAAAATTTGTATGAGCTTCTCATTATTGCTTATATACAGCTTGCTTTACCAAGCCAGTCTTCATTGCATTACGCCTTGGTAAACTGGGGCTTGGTAAAGAGTATGGTGTTCTGGGGCTTGGTAAAGAGTATGGTGTTCTGGGGCTTGGTAAAGAGCGTGGTGTTCTGGGGCTTGGTAAAGAGTGTGGTGAAGGGATTAGTAAGGAGAGTTGTGATATTTCTATTCATTAATTTCACCTTGATCCCCTCTTTACCAATTCCTAAATTGGTAAAGCACACTAACAATAGAAGCCCATGCTTCTTGATTCGCTCTTATATTATTATTCATCTTTTTTAAAAGTTACCCCGTTAAACAATTATTTAACTGGGGAAGCAAAAGAAAAAATGTAATACATCAGGGAGTCCTCACGATACGAAAACCGTGTTCGCCAAAGCAGTTATCAGGATCTGTGTGGCGACGAAAGGCAACCCGACAGCCGAAAGGGCTACCGTTGAAGCCATCACCACGTACAACTCGGTACTTGTCAGAAGAAGGCCCTCTAGGATTTATTCCTGAACTCTTTAAATAGTAGTTACTCTTATACCAGTCATTACACCATTCCCATACATTCCCACTCATATCATAGATACCCAATTCATTAGGCTTCTTTGTGCCTACTTTATGTGTTTTATAACCTGAATTTCCATCATACCATGCAACAATATTAATATTGTTGCTGCCCGAACGGTTGTAATTAAGTGATTTTTTACCACCTCTTGCTGCGTACTCCCACTCAGCTTCCGTTGGTAGTCGGTAACCACTGGAACTATAATTACAGCTAATGTTTAAACCAATACCACTATAACAAGGTATTAATCCTTCTTGTTTACTTTTTTTATTACAAAACTCTACTGCATCATACCAGCTAACTCCTTCAACCGGAAGATCATCACCTATAAAACATGATGGATTATTTATCATTAGCTCCTTCCATTCTTTCTGAGTTACTTCATACTTACCTATATAATAATCATCTAATAAAACTGTATGAATCGGTTTTTCATCACTATCCCCACTTGTGCTGCCCATCTGGAAAGTGCCACCTTCGACAAATACCATTTTATCGCTAATTATATTCTCTTTTTCAATCTTTGATTCATTTTTCGATTCTTCTGGTTCAGTATAATCTTTCGCACAAAAAATAAACTCATCAGTCAGACAGGAAGAATCCCAAGGAATCTGTGCGTTGTTAGTTTCCTCTTTTACTGCAATACGTACATTTTTGAACATATCCTCAATCTCCTGTCCGGGAACTTTCACCTCTTGTATCAAATGCTTTGTATAAGTGCTATTACTCCCAGTTCCATCCGAAGCAGTATTTCCCGGAGCTGTGGCGTATGCTATAAATGTGCCATCTGTTCTTGAGGTTACCTGTGCCAACCCCTTACTCGTTGAGCGTGTTCCCTTATATGGATTATCACGGCAGGCATCAAGGATCACGATGTTCATTTTTGCTTTTTCAATATTGCTCATAAATCTATTGAGCGCTACTGCTTCAAATTCAACATCTTTTTCGCTTATAATATTTGCTTTGAGAGGAATGAGATAGTTTATACCGTTTACCTGCACGCCGTGTCCGCTATAATAGAACAAACTCACATCTTCTGAAGTTAGTCTATTTTCAAAATCCCGTATAGCATCGACCATTTGTTTTTTTGTAAGATCAGTTTTAAGAATTACATAGAAATCAAGTTCTCGTAATGTTGTTGCAATTGCATTTGCGTCATTAACAGGGTTACGAAGATAAACGCCATCATAATTTCCGTTCCCTATTACAAGTGCATAACGGCTTACTGCTGATAGCGAAAAAGCTATAGCATTTAATATGATCATCAAGACAATTATTCTTTTCATATCTAAACCTCCAAGCTGAGTTTTATTTATTTGGAATAAAGTAAAGTGTTGTCAATAAAATCATATTATATCGAGTGATAGAGAGAATTATGCATTACCAAGATGTGGCAGTGAAATAAATAGATGCTTGCTTTACCAAGCTGGGGACAGTGAAATAAATAAAAAGATTTCACAGGTTAAAAATAAATAGATTGCTTGCTTTACCAAGCTGGGGCTTGGTAAAGAGTGTGGCGTTCTGGGGCTTGGTAAAGGCAATTGGATTGTGCTTTGTAAAGAAAGCGGTGATAGTTTTCTCTTTACCAATTCAGTTCTCTCCCAATCTTTTCCAACTACTCTTTCTCCATCCTCTTTACCAATTCCC
Source organism: Candidatus Cloacimonadota bacterium (assembly GCA_030611765.1). Taxonomy (GTDB): domain Bacteria; phylum Cloacimonadota; class Cloacimonadia; order JGIOTU-2; family JGIOTU-2; genus Celaenobacter. The sequence goes on from JAUWPE010000016.1 coordinate 11,303, forward strand.
AAATTGGTAAAGGTGCTAACTAAGGAAGCCCCAGCTTCTGGATTTTGCATTACCAAGCTCTAGCTTGAAATAGAGAGTTTTAATTATTGTGGGTTGTATATTTCCTTCACTGGCGAAAAGCTTCTTCTATGTATCGGACAAATCCCGAATTTTTCAATCGCAGTTCTATGATGTTTGGTAAGATAACCCTTATTATTAATGAAGTCATAAGCCGGATATTTTTTATGATAGTTGGCCATAATCGAGTCCCTTACAACTTTAGCAATTATCGATGCCGCAGCAATACACTGATATGTGCTATCACCGGATACTACTGATTTGAGAATCAACTTACAGTTTTCATTATATTCTTTTCTCGGTAAGTGAGGACCATCGATGAGCGCTAAAAATGATGACGACAAAAATGGAGACACAAGTTCATTCATACCTTTGAAAGTGGCCTGAAGAATATTAATTTCATCAATTACAGTATGCTCGACCACTTTATATTCATAATGAAGTGCTTGAAATGTTATCTGTTTGAAAAGCTCATCTCTCTTTTTAGCGGATAATTTCTTTGAATCATTAATTCCTTCGATCATACAATCTTTGGGTAATATCACAGCAGCGATCACAACCGGTCCTGCAACAGGTCCTCTGCCTGCTTCATCAATTCCAATTATTTTTTTATATCCAGGAAAATGCTGATATTCTGATATCATAAAAGCATTTTTTCTGCGAGTGCTATTGCACTTAATAGACTTCTTTCCGATGCCTGATCCTTGCCGGCAATTCCAAAAGCAGTGCCGTGATCAACAGAAGTTCGTATGTATGGCAGCCCGAGAGTAACATTCACTCCGGTATCAAAAGCAAGCATCTTAAATGGTATCAATCCCTGATCATGATATGGAGCAATTATCATATCATAAGAGGAATAATCACACGCAAAAAAGGTATCTGCCGGATAAGTGCCTGTTATATCAATACCCTGATCTCTAAGTATTTCCATTGCAGGAATGAGGATCCGCAACTCTTCCGAACCAAATGCTCCTTTTTCACCGGCATGGGGATTGAGCCCGAGCAGAGCTAATTTGGGATTTGCTATGTGAAAGAATTTTATTAATGAATTATTAATGATGTGAATTTTTGCTACTATCATTTCAACATTAAGATGAGAAGCCACATCAGATAGTGCGCAATGGGTCGTAAGTAAACCAACATTCAGTTTATCGCTAAAGAAGCTCATTACAAATTCAGGGCAATTTGCCTGACGAGCAAAAAATTCAGTATGCCCGATAAAATCTGAATGAGAAAGCTGTATATGGTGTTTGCTAAGCGGTGCGGTCACTACTGCATCTATGTAACCATTCAAGGCATCCTCGCCTGCTTTTTTTATTGCAGAGTATGCGGCAAGTCCACTTGCTTTCGATGGATTCCCGGGAATAAATTTTTCTTCCTTCATCACAGGATACCAAAGCACATTGGAATCGGCTTGCTTTATCTCTTTAGAGTTGGAAATAATTGCAATATTATCTAATACTACCGAATCAGGAAGCGCTCCGTAAATAACTAACTTGTGGTTAAGTGCGTCTGCCGATAATGTTTTCTTAATAATTTCCGGACCAATGCCGGTTGGGTCGCCGATCGTTATTCCGATTATTGCCATAATTTGGTGGTAAAAAAAATGGTGCCGGGACGCGGAATTGAACCACGGACACAGGGCTTTTCGGGCCCCTGCTCTACCGTCTGAGCTATCCCGGCAACCTTTGTAAAAAGAATTGCGATTGACACTGTTTTTTTATCCATCTGTTTGCTGTCAAGTTTTACACTTTTCCAAACTTACTGCACAAAAACCTTCACCTGTTTCTGCATCTTATAGTTTTCCAGCCAGCCCCTGAACTTCTTCTCAACATATTCCTGACGGTATTTCTGCTTGATAGATACGAAGTTCTGAGGGGTTTCAACTTTCTTTTTCGCAACATAATAAAATCCCCAACCGTGGTCAGTAAATCGAATTGGATGACTGTATGTGTATGGCTCCTTTGTAAAAGCACTTCGCACTATGATATTACTGCCCGGCAGGTTGTTGATCATGTCATCATAACTAATAAGCGGAGTTTCACGTAATCCTCCGAAAATATAGGTAAGATAGCCCTTCTGCCGATTCATTAGTTCAAGAGTAAGGTATTCCGTGAAAATTTTACATTCGTTGAATTGCAATTTGGAAAGAAATTCATCACGGGCTTTGGTGTATGCATCATATCCAGTGATCTTCTTGCCGGAAACCTTACCTCCAAGAAAGAGGATTGCATACCCACCCTTAACCGTGAAAATTTTAGGAAATTTATTCCCAATTCTAAGAGAATTCAATTCGTCATATTCTCTTTTCGGCAAAGTGATCAAACTGTCTATCAACGTATATTCATCATCCAGCTTCACGTAGTCAGTATAAAAGGTATTCTCGTGATGAGTATAAAACAACATATCTCTGTTGCTGTAAATGTTATCATAAATTGCTTTTACTATACGATAAGCAATACTGTCCGCAAGAGGAAGTTTCATTTCATAAAAAACCTGCAATTTCTTAAGCTCAAAGATATTCTCGTCGTTCTTTTCTTTCTCAACTAATTTGATGAAGAAACAACCCTCGTTTGTATAGATCGGTGAAGAGATTTCGCCCAGTCCAAGAGTGTCGACACATGAATTGGTCATTTCATTGAGATCGTTTACATTAATGAATGTATTGTCCTTTTCGACAAATGGATGTGGTTCATAATACATATCCGAGATGATCTCAAAATCTACTCCATCAAGCACTGCGTTCTGAATGTCTTGAACTTTTTTATAGATAAGAGGACTTTCAGCTATGAATATCGTCTGCAGTTTAACTCGATTGGATTGAATAAATTTATCCTTGTTCTCAGAAAAATAAGCTCGTGCATCTGAAGAATCGATAATCACCTGTGAAGTATCAATTTGAATAAAGATATACGAAAAACGATAAAGATTCGGTTCGAAATAGGCATTTTTATTTTGTGAATAAAATTCCTGAAATCCATCCTGCCAATCTGTGTCCCATTTATTTTTGAGAAGATTTTGTACCTCATCTTTGAGTGAGTTTTTTTCTTTCGATAGGACAAGCCGTCTGTCATTTACCAGCCCGATCACATAATGCGTTCCTTTTTTTGCGAAAAACATGGAATCGATAGGAGTTTTGAAAATGGTATCTTGAACGAGGGGATAGGGCTCTCTATAATATGGCATGTTTTCAATATATTTCTGGAACAATTTAATCTCTGCGCCTGGATAACCCAAAAGAAAATCATGCTCGGAAATCCTTTCCCTAATGTAGGTTATGGTTGAATCTGCGAATTTCTTCTTTGCTTTTTTTGTAAGCTCTTCAACGATGTCTTCACGCACTTTTTCAAATGGCAACGTATCCCGCACAGTGACAAATTCCTCAAGATTATACTCATAATAATCCCACAAAGAGTCCTCAGAAAAATGTATATTGAACTGAAGGTCTTCTGCATCGATGCTGATATAACTCACATTAACTTCGAAGAGCAGTTCGTGCTCTATATTGTTATCATAATAATTTTCAGTTTCACAATCGAAATAATAATCACGCCCAACTGAGATATAATCCTTCCAGATCGAAAGAGCAGCATCCTCAAAATCAGCGATGCCACCACCCTTTTTCCCAATTGTCTTAAAAATTATCCAGCCATTTTCCTGTTCAATAGGAGAAGAATAATATCTTCCTGTGCGCAACTGCAATGCTTTCTTTATTATATCATCGCTATGCTCAAGCTTGCCAATGTGATCACCCTTTTCCAAATATCCTGCTTCGAATACATGATGGGCACTGAAAATGGGACTATTTTCATCATAACCAGAATTAAGCAGATCGGCTAATTGTTCTGCATAAATTCTTGACTGGGCATGAGCATCTCTTCGGTAAGCAGGAACGTATTTATAATATGGCTTGGATGAAGGGAAAAAATCATCATCCTGGATATAAATGATACCAAGGCGAACCTTATCCGGGGCTTGATAGGAATATTTATGCTCTTTATGAAATTCTTTCACATAAGCCGGACTTGAAGGAAAATTTGTAGGCATTAAAATGTCAGGAATAATGAGATATTTCAGTTGAATTCTTGAATTATCACGCACATAGGCATCGTACAATTCTCTATCATTAAGATAGAACTGCTCTTTTATTATCTCCTTTATCTTATCATCGAGCATATCATCGCGAATTCTGTCTATTATCTCCCTGTATCGTGTGGGGTATTTCATCTTGAAGCGTTGTAATTTTGTTTCGTCAAAGTATCCGTTTGTAAGAAAAAGTGCATTATCCGAATAGATCTGCTTGAAAATCGTTTCCAGTTCTTCTTCATTAATGAAGATATTATTTTCATCAGCATATATCTCGAAAAGCCGCTCTGTAATAAGCTGATCAAGAGCAATTTTTTTCAGATCCCCATGAATTGATTTTTGTGATACTTCAGGAAACAGAGATGGATCATGCAAATACTCGCGCCAGACCGATTCGTACCGATTTTGCAGTTCAAGCCAGGTGAGAGGTTCTCCTGCAACTTCTGCAACAATATTGAATTGGGCAAACCCAAAGCTTGGTATCAGCAATAACAAAATAAAAATACAATATTTCTTCATAATGGATCATTCCCACTCGATCGTGCTCGGCGGCTTTGAGCTAATATCATATACGACCCTATTTACGCCATTAACTTCATTAATGATCCTGTTTGATATCTTTCTTAATATCTTATACGGTATCTTGGTCCAGTCCGCTGTCATGCCGTCCAGACTATTAACTGCACGAAGTGCACATACATTTTCATAGGTTCTATCATCTCCCATCACGCCAACTGTTTGTACGGGAAGCAATACTGCAAATGCCTGCCAGATACGGTCATAATAATAGTTCTTTCTCAATTCATCGATGAATATGAAATCAATTTCCTGAAGAATAGCAACCTTTTCTTCGGTAATATCTCCAATAATACGAACAGCCAGTCCGGGTCCCGGGAAGGGATGTCTGAAAAGGATCTCATCAGGCAATCCAAGCTCTTTGCCAACTACTCTTACTTCATATTTGAATAATTCCCGAAGCGGTTCTATAAGTTTTAGATTTAGTTTTTCCGGCAAACCGCCCACATTATGATGCGACTTGATCGTCACAGAAGGACCATCTTTTGTCTTTGACGAAGAACTCTCAATCACATCTGGATACAGAGTACCCTGTGCAAGGAACTGCACGTTATCGAATTTGAGCGCTTCTCTTTCAAAAATCTCAATAAATAGTCTTCCGATGATCTTCCTTTTTTCTTCGGGATCGGTAATCCCTTTTAACTGCTCGAGAAAAATATCTTTTGCATTCACCACTTCAATATGAATTCCAACATTTTCGAAAATCTTTAGAATTTCTACAACTTCATTTTTCCTCATCAAACCTGTATCGACAAGGATTGGAATAAGTTTATCACCAATCACTTCATGCAGCAGGGCAGCAGTTACAGAGGAGTCCACACCACCGCTCAAACCCAGCACCACACCTGCATTTCCAACCTCTTTTTTTATCTCTTTTGATGCCTTCTCTATAAATGAACCCGGTGTCCAATTCGGTTTTAATCCGCAAATATTATATATGAAATTCTTAAAAATAAACAGTCCTTTTTCCGTATGAGATACTTCAGGATGGAACTGAACTGCGTAAATCCCTTCTTCCTTATTTTGCATAGCAACGAATGGGGTGTTTACTGTGCTGGAAAAAGTTGCAAACCCGACAGGCGTTTTCTCAATTTTATCCGAATGGCTCATCCATACAACATCACCAGTTTCCAGTCCTTCAAAAAGCCCATGCTTTTCATCAATGATCAGCTCAACGTACCCGAACTCCTTTTTTAATGAATGCCCGACTCTGCCGTCCAGCAGATGACAGATAAGTTGCATTCCATAGCATATCCCGAGTATTGGAATTCCAAGCTCAAATATGCTTTTATCACAAAAAGGCGCTTCGTCATCCAGAACACTATACGGGCTGCCGGATAAAATAATCGCTTCAGGTTTGAGTTCAAGAATTTCTGAAATAGCAACGTCAAAAGGCATCACTCTGCATGATACGTTCAATTGCTGAACCGATTTCACGATCAAATATGTATATTGAGAACCGAAATCTAATATTATTATCATAACTTATAAGAAAAATGGATTATGTTTTTTTTCATGACCAATTGTGGTTGGTCCCCCATGCCCTGTATATACTTTTGTCGAATCAGGCAGTACAAATAACTTCTCTTCTATGCTTTTTCTCAGAAGCTCGCCATTACTATCCGGAAAATCATAACGTCCGATGCTTTCGAAAAACATAGTATCGCCGCTGAAAACAAAATCTTTACCGAGCAGGCAAATACCTCCTTTTGAATGACCCGGAGTGTGTAACACCTTTAAAGAAATATTTCCGATATTAATTACATCACCATCTTTCAATAATCTATCAGCTTTCACAGTCGTGAAAGGAAATCCAACAAAAGAGCTGAGATTCAAATCAGGATTGCTTAATTTCTTGCTGTCATCTTCATGTATGCAGAGTATTGCACCGGTTAGCTTTTTCAGTTCGGAGTTCGCTCCAATATGATCGGCATGCCCATGAGTATTTATAATATATTGTATTGTGAAACCAAGTCTTTTTGCTTCGTCCACAATTTTCCGGGCATTGTTCGCAGGATCAATAACTGCTCCGACTTTCGAGTCCTTATCCCAGATCAGATAGGTATTTGTCTCATATTCCGCCAGCAGGATCAGTCTTTTAATTGGCATATTTTCGATCCTTGTGTGCCAAGAGCTCGTTATAGTAACTTTCTTTGAGCATCGCTTGTCCGTATTCCTCGTTCTTTCTGGCAAATCCATGATAGTCGGAACCGCCAGTAACAAGAAGTCCGTAGCGCTCTGCAAGTTCGAGGTAGTTCTGTCTTTGATACAAACTATGCAGCGGATAAAATATTTCAAGACCATTCAGACCAAAATCCACGAGATCAGGAATAATGAAATCATTTTTGATGACTCCCGGATGTGCAAGTATTGAGACGCCGCCGGCTTCCTTGATGATCTTGATCACTTCTTCCGGAGGGAAAGTGGGCTTGCGTACATAAGCCGGCTTATCATTACCAATATAGTGCCAGAACGCCTCTTCATAAGTTGCATAATCTTTTTCCACCATTGCAGTTGCGATATGAGGACGACCAACAACTTTTTTATTTTCGACATGTTCGAATACATCTTTGATCTTCAGGTTCATGCCGTATTCCTCTAACTTATCGAGAATTTTCTGAGCTCGCAAGATGCGTCCCTTTTGTAAATATTTCAACATATTCAGAAGCTGCCGATTATGAATATTCACAAAATAGGCGAGAATATGCACATCGAAAGATTGGTAGTAAGTACTGATCTCGACTCCGGGAACGAGCTCAAGCCCCAGATGCTTCGCCAATTTTTTGCCGGCTTTGTAGCCATCAAGAGTATCATGGTCGGTGATAGAGATGACATCAAAACCCATTTCTTTAGTTTCTCTGATTATATCTTTAGGATGTTTTGTGCCGTCTGAAAAATTTGTATGAATGTGTAGATCAATTTTCTTCATTATCTTGTTCCTTTGCTGCGTTTTCCCCTGCTACATATCCTGTTGAAAATGCTGCCTGCAGATTGTATCCCCCGGTGTCTCCATCGATGTTCAACACTTCACCTGCAAAGTACAGATTTTTTATTTTTTTGGATTCCATTGTTTTTGGATCGATATGTGAAAGCTCTACTCCGCCGGAAGTAACGATGGCTTCATCAAAGGATCTGGTGCCCGTGATCGTAAAAGTAAGGTCTTTCAAATTTTTAACAATAGTTTCACGTTGCTCTTTTGTGATATTTGCGATTTTAGTATCTTCCGATATTTGTGTTCTATTTATGAAATACGTTATCATCTTTTCAGGAAGCATTTCCTTCAGCATATTCCGGTACGATATTTTGCCGTTACTGTTTATCTCTCTCAGTATTCTCTCATGTACTTTCTTCTCATCAAGTGCCGTTTTTAGATCAATATGCAATGTCAGGTAATCTTCTTGAATTTCTTCTTTTATATCTCTGCTTAAACGAAGTATCACAGAACCGTCAGCACCCCATTCCGTGAAATAGAATTCACCAAAAGCTTCTGACAGTACTTCATCATTTACAGTGACAGTGCCTTTTATATTTTTTAATTTTACGCTATTCAATCTTGAATCCATATCAAGCAGATTGAAAGGAACCAACCCTGGATAAAGATCAGTCACTTTATGTCCTGTGACACGAGCAAGCTGATATCCATCCCCTGAAGAGCCGGTTTTTGAATAGGAATTCCCACCTGTCGCGACAACGACAGCATCGCAAAGGACAGTTCCATTTTCATGAACAACACCACCAATAATATTCTGATAATGCAGCAGCTCCTTTACCGGAGATTCCAGCTCGATGTGAACTCCCAGTTCCTTTAGATAGTCTGCGAAGACATCTACAACATTCCACGAATTATCGGAATCAGGATAGATACGTCCACCTGAAAGCTCCTTCAAAACAAGACCGCGCTTCTGAAGAAATTCCATCAACTCTTTATTGAAAAATGTATTGAAAGCATTAATAAGGAATTTTCCATTATCTCCATATTTTTCGATAAATGTCATTATCTGAGGTTCAGTGTTTGTGATATTACATCTGCCTTTGCCGGTAAGTGAAAGTTTTAGTCCGAGCTTGTTCATCTTCTCAAGAAGTGTTACCTCAGCTCCGCATTCAGCAGCTCTGCACGCTGCCATCATGCCGGCAGGTCCTCCTCCGATTACTACGACTCTTTTCATAATAATTACTTCACCGCACGAATAGTGCTTACAACATTCATGGTCAAATATGAAGATTAAAACTTATCTACGAGGTCAGTTAGTAAATCTACTGTGGAGATGTAGGATTCAAAAAAGGTTACAAATTCGTCGCTCTTAAGTTTTAGATAACGGTTCTTTATTTTGTAAGCAGACTCAAAGGATGACAGATCGACCTCACATACTTCTGATGCTCTTTTTATGACATCTAATGCATTTATGGGAATTTCCGAACCTTTAAAAAACAGAATCCCTTTCAGTACGGGAATGAGGGCAGAAAAGGAGTTTACAACAAGTGCGTTCAATACATTTTTTTTGTCGATATTCTCAAGGAATGATGCACGAAGTAGAAGCAATTTTCCTTTTAGTTCGCGTTCTGCTTCAAGTCGAATGTGTTCCGGTTCGATCGAGATCTCTGCAAAAAGGTCATCCCCTTTGAGCGTAAGATGAGAACTTTTTATTGCAAGAAATTCTATGGGAAAGGAATCCAGCGAATCCATGATATATTCTTTAGTGAGAAAGAGCGGAGCAGTTACATTTTTCTTGCGAAGCGTTTTTATGCAGCTCCTAACTTTAATGAGATTCTGAATCGAGATATCATCAAGAATTATTGCAACATTGATGTCTGAATATTTCTCATTAAAATCATCGGTGGTCGCACTTCCGTATATGTAAATCGAGTGCAGAGAATCTTTGAAAGTATCTGTGTAACAATCGAGTATCTCTGCATATATTGTTTCAGTATTTTTTGGCATATTTATCCTTATTTTTTGTTATTCTGGGATTCGATGAAAGCGGTTGCGCAGGCAAGTGCAAGGTTACGGATGCGTTTGATGTACAGCACTCTTTCCGAAACACTGATCGCACCGCGCGCATCGAGCAAATTGAATATATGCGAACATTTGAGCACATAATCATAAGCTGGATATACAAGACCAAATTCAACCTGGCGGAATACCTCTTTCTCACAACGATCAAACTCACCGAAAAGCATATCAACATTTGCAGTTTTGAAATTGAATTCGCAGAACTCTTTCTCGCTCATCATATACACCTCTTCATAGGTCATGGTATCATTCCATTTGATATCCTTGAAATGATCGACCTGCTGGATGTACATAGCGATCCGCTCCAAACCGTATGTGAGTTCTACAGGTACGGATTTCAGTTCGTATCCTGCTATATGCTGGAAATATGTGAATTGCGAAATTTCCATTCCGTCAAGCCACACTTCCCAGCCCAATCCTGCTGCACCGAGAGTTGGTGATTCCCAGTCATCTTCAACAAAACGTACATCGTGTTCCTTTATAGGAGTACCTATCGCTTCCAGACTTTTCAAATAGAGTTCCTGAATATTATCGGGTGAAGGTTTGATAATGACCTGAAATTGGTAATAATGCTGCAAACGGTTGGGATTATCACCGTAACGTCCATCCTTGGGACGCCTTGAGGGCTGAGTATAAGCAACCCGTTCATCCTTATTGGAAAGAGATCCGAAAAAGGTGGCTGGATGAAAAGTGCCAGCGCCCATTTCTACATCATAGGGCTGGCGTATTATACAGCCCTGTGAATCCCAAAATTTTTGTAGATGGAATATTATCTGTTGAAAAGTTAATGCTTTATTCATCGTAGAAGGGATCATGTTTTGTTTCTTCGATAAGCTTGCTTACCAGCTCGATCTTATCCTTCAAACGCTCCTGCATGAAATAATCGGAAGTCAATGTATTTGCTTTCTCGTAATATGCTTTTGCAGATTTAAAATAAGCATTTGATTTCTTTTTATTTTCGCCGCGCAATTTGTGATTTTTATCATATTCTGCACTGAATTCCGGGTTCTTTGCCTTTTCATCATAATTGATAAAAAGCTGATAGTGCTGATATCCACGCTCATTATCAATCTCACCAAGAATGAGATAGGGTTCGGGAAGTCCTGGTGCGATCTCCGCTGATTTTTGTGCATACTGAACAGCTTTATCATACTCCTTCATCTGACGGTACACATCAGCAATTCGGTTATACCCGATCTCAGAATCAGGCATGAGTTCGATGTATTTATTCAATGCATCGAGAGCTTCTGTGAAATCCCGTTGAGTGACATAAATGGCAGCAAGATTCAGATAGGGCGCTGTAGATTTAGGATTTTTCTCGATTATCTCAATGTTCTGCTGAATTGCTTCGTCGATCCGACCGGTTTTTTGATACGCAATAGCCAGTTTTTTAAGGATATCACTATCTTCTACACCTGCATCGATCACAGCACGAAGGTGAGGAATCGCATCTTCGTAAATATCTTTTTCAAAATAAAGAATTCCGAGTGATTGATGAGCTTTAACACAATTGGAATCAATTTCAAGCACATGATTGTATGCATCAACGGAACCATCAAAATTGTCGGTCATATTGCATATTTCGCCAATGCAGAGCATGTAATCAATGTTGTCTTCTTCAAGTTCTGCAAGCTGTCGATAGGTTTTTGATGCGAGCTCATAATCTTCGATCATTTTATAAGACCAGGCAAGTCCTTCAAGGGCTATGATATAGTTTGGATCGATATCGAGCGCTTTGTCATAATATTCGATCGCTGTGGTGTAATCTCCTTCCAGTGCACTGATGTAAGCAAGGTAAAGATGTGCTTCCTTTTCGTTTGGATTGAGCTCCAGCACTTTTTTGAACGCCTTTTTTGCATCTGGATATTGCTCCGAATTGAAGAAATTCATAGCGATTTCCATAGCTTTGGTTTCTGCAGAACCACACATTTCGATAGCCATATCAATAACTTTCTGGGCAGCTTTCAGACGCTCTTCTTTCTTCTTCTCTACCTGCATCTGCTCATATTTGATCTCATTGGTCTGAACATCAAAAATGAATACAATAAGATTGTAAAGTGTGGATTCTATCTGGGAGATATTTCCCCAGATATTGATCTGGGAATCGACCTTTTGTGCCAGGTTGTTAACGATGGCTTGATCAAGTTCTTCGATCTTAATTTTTCCAAGTGCCTTATCCACATCCTTCTCAGAGATCATAATGATCCCGGGATTTTCTTTTCCTACTTCCTGAAAATCAGGGGGGAGATATTTGTTGCACATAGTACGGCTATCAAGATCATTGTAATGAAAGCCCCACACGGCAACGCGGACTCCTTCTTTGGGTTCATTCTTTTTGGCAACTGCTGCCGATGAACAGAAAAGGAGCTGAAGAGTGATGGAAAATACAATTACAGATAAGATGACTTTTTTTAATTTCACCTTTCCTCCTGACATGTGTATATTTTATTTATTATAATTATAAAAATATTTGTTAAAGATTTGGAAGTGATGAAATTTTAATCAAGTAATTTATAAATTTGTGTAGATTTCTGTTTATTTATTATTGAATTTACTCTAAAAACATTCAACCACGAAAAGCACGAAAAACACAAAAAAGAATAGAACGCAGTTTATCGCTGATGATGCTGATTTACCCCGTGAAATCCTGCAAAGCAGGAATCCCGATGTATCGGGATTATTTCACATGGTGAACACAGATTTAAAAAATAAAATGAATTATGTATTATCTCCCAAATTTTAGCTTTAAGCAAAATCTGGATTCAATCTATGTTATTTTGGATTGGGAGTTTTGGTGTTGACGACTCTTTCTTTTTTAATAATACATCATTGGCATAGAGACGCTCGATGCACTCCAAATTAAAAGAATTACCTTGTCACAAGTCGCAGAGCTTGTGACAAGTAATTCAAGGTGATTAATTTTCAATTTTGATGAATGTTACAAGCTTATTTATTAATTTGTGTATTTATGTTGACAGAAAAAATGCAATAACGAAGAAAGAAATTGCTGAAAAAATATAAGAAGTTATCTTTATTATAATATGTAAGAATCAAATCAAGAATGTAAAATTAAGGAATTTCATTTATTATTTCACATATCGGTGAATATGCGGAATGTATGGAAAATTTATAATGAATATCCACGACATATTTGGTCGGGGACACAAACATTAGGTGTAATTATTGATGTCTGATATGGAGAATAATTTGAATAATAAAATTGGTTATTTAACGATTGATGATAGTCCTTCAGTGAATTTTGAAGAAGTCGTAAATTATTTAGTAGAAATGAAGATTCCAGCAATATTTTTCTGTGAAGGAAGAAAACTTGAAAAAAGAATCGATATTGTAATTAATGCCATCAGAAAAGGTTTTATTATCGGCAACCATAGTTATAATCATCCAAAATTTTCTGAAATCAGCATAAAAGAAGCCCAAGACCAAATTATAAAAACTGATGAAATAATTGATAACATTTATAACCAATCAGATATTTCTAGGCCAATTAAATTATTTAGATTTCCATTTCTTAATAATGGGAGTAGTAATGATTATCTGGAATGTGATTGGAATAACGAACACGTAAAAGCAATTCAAAAAATCCTTGAAGATTTAGGTTATACGCAACCAAAATTCAAACAAATAGATTATGACTGGTTCATCGAAGCAGGTTTCAGTAAATGTCTAAATGTTAATTGTACTTACGATTCTTTTGATTGGTGTTTAAAAGAAGGTGAAGAGTGTTTTGGGTATCACGATTTGCAAACAGTTTTAAATAGAATTGATGAAGATATTCCTGAAGGTGGAAGAGGAATAAATTATCCTGAGTCAAATGAAATTATTATGATGCATAATTGGATTTCAATTAATGATTTCAAAGCAATAATTAATAAATTTTTAACTAAAGGTATTGAATTTAGAATTCCTGAATTTAATTAGGTTATGATGTTGATAAAATTACACCTAACAAGTGTGTCGTCGGTTTGGTCTCGCGGTCTTCTTTGCCTGATCCGTCAGCTGACGGATTCAAACTTTGGTTGGTTTGCTTTCAGTCGGGATCGTTCCGATCCCGCCGCACACGCCAAACATTATGGGCTATTTAAAATATTGAAAAAAGGAAGGAATATGAAAAAGTTTTTACTAATTTGCTTATTGAGTATTTTTGCGATGGAATTTGTAAATGCGTGTACAACGTTTGTAATTGATGATTCCGTTGATTTAGTTTATGGAAGAAATTACGATTTTAATTTAGGTTCTGGTCTTATTGTTATAAATAAAAGCGGCCTTGAAAAACAAGCATTCGTAGCTCCCCCAAATGAACCCGCAAATTGGACTTCAAAATATGGAAGTATAACTTTTAATCAAATAGGTATAGATGCTCCAATGGGCGGTATGAATGAAAAAGGATTAACGATAGCACAAATGGCTCTATTTGAAAGTAAATATCCTAACATTAATAATAAAAAAATTGTTAATCAATTAGAATGGATACAATATCAACTAGACAATTCAGCTTTATTGTCAGATGTGATTGAAAACAATAATAAAATTCAAATTGTTCCGATTTCCATTCCTGTTCATTATATGGTTTGTGATAGTTTAGGTAATATTGGTGTTTTTGAATTTTTAAATGGTGAATTAATTATTCATCAAGGAGATGATTTAACAATTCCTGTTTGCAGCAATATTACATATGACGATTCAAAGAAAATACTCGGAGAATATGAAGGTTTTGGAGGACACAAAGTTATTCCTAAAATTTGGGATAATGCCTCGGATATTGTTATTATAGCTAATTCTATGATAAATAACTATATAAATGTAACCGATAGAAATCCGATTGATTATAGTTTTAAAATTCTTGAAACTGTTGGCTCAAGAACTCGAACTCAATGGAGTATTGTTTTCGACATTAAAAATAAAGCTATAAACTTTAAAACGCTTAACAATAAAAATGTTCAAACTATTAAAGTAAATGATTTGATTTCTTCTCAAGATAATTCTGAAAATAATATAAATATTCTTGATATTCAAATTTATGATTCTAATACACCAGTTAATGAACAATTTCAAAATCTAACTAAAGAATCTTATTTTAAATACAAAAGAGATTTGTTTACCTGGTATAAAACTAACATTGAAGGATTTCCTGATTTCCCTGATGAAATAATTAATATGGAAGTGGAATATATTTTTAATAGAAAATGCAAATAGAAAACATCACCTAACAGGCGTGTCGGCGGTTTGGCTGGGCTGTTCTCTTTGCCTGAATCGTACCGATTCAGGGTTAGTTGTTTGTTTTGGGCGTCCCCGATGAATCGGGGCGATCCCGCCGCACACGCAAAACATCATCAGTCATTAATGTAGTATTATTAAAATAAATCGTTTGAAGGAGACAAAAAATGGAAAAAAATCTAAATATCTATACTTGCTCAAAAAAACCATCAAATAAAGAGAAAGAATTAATTGTAAAATTTTTGTTTGAAAGTCTTGAGCAATTTGGAGATTCTGAAAGAGATATTTTAAAAGCTGTTGATTATGCATTAAAGGAATATCATTCTTTTGGTGGAATGATTTTAACAACAAAAACAGATAATAAATTGGTTGGAGTCGTTGTTATTAATTACACCGGGATGAAATGCTATATTCCAGAAAATATTCTGGTTTATATTGCAACGCATAAAAAATATCGTAGAAAAGGTATTGGAAAATTCCTAATGCAAAAAACAATTGAGATGACTGACGGAGATATTGCACTTCACGTTGAACCAGACAATCCAGCAAGATTTTTATATGAAAGACTTGGATTCACTAGCAAATATTTAGAAATGAGATATAAAAAGGGAGATAAATAATGGCTTTTCTGGAAATGGACATTAATAAGTTAAAATATAATTATGATTTTTTGGATAAGATATTTGAATCCAATAATATTGAATGGGCAATTGTTTCAAAGGTTTTATGTGGAAATAAAACTTATTTAACCGAATTGTTGAAACTGGGAGTAAAGCAGGTTTGTGATTCCCGATTAATGAATTTAAAAAATATTAAACTTCTCAATAGTGAGATTGAGACAATATACATAAAACCCCCATCCAAACGAAATGTTGCTAATGTTATAAAGTATTCAGACATCAGTCTAAACACTGAAATTGCAACGATAAAATCTTTATCAAAAGCTGCAAAAAAACAAGGAAAAAAACATAAAATTATTATAATGATCGAGATGGGAGAATTACGAGAAGGTGTTTTAAGAAGTGAATTTATTAAGTTTTATGAAAAAGTTTTCAAATTAGAAAATATTGAAGTTATTGGAATTGGTGCAAATTTTTCCTGTTTATATGGTGTTCTTCCTGATCCTGATAAATTAATACAATTAAGCCTTTATGAGCAACTGATAGAAACAAAATTCAATAGAGAAATCCAATATGTTTCAGGAGGAAGTTCTGTTGTTATTCCATTAATTATAAATAATACTCTTCCCAAAGGAATAAATCATTTTCGTGTTGGAGAAAGCTTATTTTTTGGAACTGATATTTACCATGATTCCTTTATTGAAGATATGGAACATAATGTTTTTAAATTGTTTGCAGAAATAATTGAATTAACTGAAAAACCTCGTGTCCCAACAGGTGTTTTAGGCTCTAATCTTGAAGGAAAGAGTTATGAATTTAATGAAAAGGATTTAGGAAAAAAATCTTATAGAGCTATTATTGCTCTTGGTTTACTTGATGTTGATGAGAAACATATTTGGTCATCGGATAAAAATATTAAATTTGTGGGTGCAACATCTGATATGATCGTTATTGATCTGAAGGATAATTCAAATAATTACAAGATTGGTGATTTACTTGAGTTCAATATGGACTATATGGGGCTCTTACGTTTAATGAATTCAAAATATATTGAGAAAAGGATTAGAAATGACTGATAACAAGCCACTCCACTCGAATCGTGGCAGCTGCAAACCATTATAAAAATTTAAAGGTTTAACTCCATATACATCGCATCCTGAATTGGATTGTATCTATATGCTTCGATTTCCTTAAATCCAATTAGCTCATAGAGTTTTGTTGAATAATAAAACGGATAAAGATGAAATTCCTTCGTCCTTTTTAGCATTAAGAAAGATTGGGATTTACTCGGCAGCTTGCGGATGGAGTTCAGGTTTTGTTTTTTCCAATTAATCTATTATGAACATACTTATGAAGAACGCTTGCAATGAGTGTTTGATATGGTATTCCTTTATTTATAAATTATTACAAATGCCCGGTGAAATAATTAAAAACAGAAGACTAATAAGAATGAAATTAATATTGAAGCAATTTTTCTCAGCGATTTCATTCTCCTTTATTTCCATGCTTCATGAAATTTTCAAAATTGCATATTTTACAAAATTTACACAAGAATTGTCATTCTGAGTGTAACGAAGAATCTCATAATGAACAAAATGTTTGGGAGTTAGAGATTCTTCACTCCGCCAACTGGCGGATCATAACTTTTATTATTATTTTACTATTTTGCAGAACTCATTCCATGCTTCTCATACAATCGAGCAATAGCTTCCCATTCTTTGTCTTTCATTATTCCGGAATTTTCTGCAGCAGCAAAAACTTCATCAAAAAAGGCAGGAAAAATTCCTATCGCTTCTTCGTAATGGTCAGTAAGCAGTTGTCCCATTTCCCGGACTCTAACTTCCGACCGGTGGAGAGCTGACACGATCAAGTAACCGCGAGCTGCAAAAAGCCGATCATTTAGACTGGAAGCAATTTCAAACGATTTTTCATACATAGAAAGTGACTGTTCAAATTCTTCCCGATGCAGATTGCATTCAGCGATAAAGCTATACATTTTCACTTGACCACCCACATCCTGAATTTCACGGCAAATTTCAAGATCCTTCTCGAAGTA
>JAUWPE010000187.1 GCA_030611765.1 Candidatus Cloacimonadota bacterium
TACGATGGAATTTATGCTCTTGATAACAATACGAAAGTAATTTTCACCAACGCAGAAATTTCTTACTCTAATAAAAATACACGAATTTCGCTTAGTACTTTTTATGATGAAATCCGTCGGGACGGGCAGTGGGTTTTGTTACCCAACGAGGATTCAACTGCCTATGAGCAACTCGATGATTACAAGCTGTTTGGGGCAGATATTGATGCTGAATTACATTCAACAATTTTAGGAGTAGATAACACCTATCGCATAGCAGCCACCTATACACATTGCCCGGATGATCTTGTAAATTATCCCTCTTACAAAGCAAAATTGCGATTGGAAAACAGGAAGCATCTTCCTCATATGAATTTTATATTTCTTAATGCTGAAGCATCCTATCTTGGGAATTTTCTCGATATACAAGGAACCAAGATAGACCATCAATTGTTCTGCTCTGCAGAGGTCGGTGTGAGCATCAAGCGTTTTTTGATCTATCTTAAATTAACAAACATATTCGATATTCTTGACTCAAATTATTTCATGTACAAACTAAATAAAGTGAATCCATTTGGCGTCGCTTTTGGTGTGCAATGGAATTTTATTAATTAAATGGAGCATCTATGGAATGTAAGAAAAGTCAAAATATGAACATGTGCAATTGCACCTATCCATGTGACAAAAAAGGCATATGTTGTGAATGCGTTGCATATCACAGAAAAAGGGGAGAGCTCCCTGCCTGTTATTTTACTGAAGCTCAGGAAAAAACCTATGATAGAAGTATCGAATATTTTATTCAAGTGAACACACGGTAATGAACAAAATGAGGCAACGGGTTGGAATGTCTCGAATGGTATCTATTTCTACAAACTGCGAGGTTCAGTAGATTCTCCCGCCGGAAAGATGCTGTTGACACGTTAAAAATTCAATCATACTGAAAATATTGAGTCCGTGTCGTTTGATGCGGACTTTTTTTATGAGCAAAATATTTGCACACCTTTTGGGGCAAGTATGTGCTTCCGTTGAGACGCAAATAGGAAATAATAGTTGACGTAAATTTTTCAGCTTCATTTTTTGTAAAATCAAATTATCAAAAAGATAGTTAAGCTTATATGAAAAAAAGAATTATTCTCGTAATCTGTATTCTCGTTGTAATACCTTTCCTACTCGCTGCAAAAGTAACCTATCCTGCTCCCAAGCAGTGGGTGAATGATTTTGCAGGTGTGCTCTCCAGTAATACAGCACGTCAGCTGAACAATCTTGCGCTCGAGATAAAGCAGAAAACAGGATTCGAACTTGCAGTTGCTATAGTGAAAGACCTTCAGGGTGAGGATTATTATACATACGCAAATAAGTTGTATGAAAAATGGGGAATCGGCAGCAAAAATGATGAGGGCTGCCTGATACTCGTCGCGATAAATGAACGCAAGCTGAAGATCGAAGTCGGCTATGGCGCAGAGGGTTTCATCACAGACGGGCTTACCGGTGAGATCGCAGATACCTATATGGTTCCTTATCTTAATAATAATAATTGGGATCAGGGTGTACTTCAGGGGTATCTTGCTCTTGCTTCCATAATAGGAAAGCATTATGGAGTTCAGTTCGATGGAGTACCTGAAGGGGCATATCAACTTGGGAGCAAACCTGACGCCAGAAGTATCGTCAAATTCATTATCGGCTTTATTGTTCTTATGTTGATATTCGGAGGGCGTATGGGATTTCTGCCGTTCCTGCTTCTTGGTGGAATGGGTGGCGGAAGAAGCTCAGGCGGCAGCTGGAGCAGTGGCAGTGGTGGTTTTGGTGGCTTCGGCGGCTTTGGCGGAGGCATGAGTGGAGGGGGAGGAGTCGGTAGAGGTTTCTAATGCCCTGGTATTTAATAATAGTAATTTTTATACTTAATATTCTCTGGGGAATAGGGTTTTTCTATTTCCTTCTTCTTATCGTCTTTCATCCGAGAAAGAAGCTACAATTATTCGGGAAAGAGCTTCCTATCGTCGGAATTCTTATATTCTACAGAAACAAACTTGCAAAAATACTCGCTGATAAATATGAAACCTATATAGAACGCTATCCAGGTGGTGTTGTGAATGTGAAGAAAGAAGAATTCATCCTGTACATCTATAAAAAAATTCAAGAATGGACAGAGGAGCAATCATTCTTGAAGAATCTTCCATCCTTCATTCAAAAGCCGGTTCTATCCTTTGTGCAGGTTGTGACAGATCATTTATTAAAAGAACTGTTCCGAAACTTCATTCCAGATCTTGCTGAAAGATATGAAATTAGAGAAAAAATATTCGAACTTATATCAGATAAAAATATGCGTTTTATCGAAGATAAAGCAAAATATTATCTCACAAAACCATTGGTGATCACAGGTGCTTCTTTCGGATTGCTATTCGGTTTATTAAATCTTATTTTGCTCATAATCTTTTAAATGAAAAAAGAGAGGTTTGCATGAAAAAGATGTTCATTTGTGCACTGATACTATTATGTGCAGGCATGTCTTACGCAGAAACCTTTACTATTGATAAGGTCATCCAAATCGGGCTGGAAAATTCTTATGACATCACAAACCAAACCTACACACTTAAGAAATCAAAGCAAAGTCTCTTCTCATCGTTCCTTGGCCTTCTGCCCAGTGCAAACTATTCCATTTCCAATACAGAAGCTGCGAACACATCAACAAAATTCGGCAGTATAAGCATTTCTGAGACAATCTATAGTGACGACTATCGTTACTTCAACATCACAAATAGTCTTTCATCTTTAAGGAGAAATGAGATCGATCTTGAGATCACGAGAAAAAATC
>JAUWPE010000028.1 GCA_030611765.1 Candidatus Cloacimonadota bacterium
TTCAGATTTTCAAAGGTGTAGAGAAGCAAGTGTTCAAGGTCTTTTCCCAGTATAAAGATAACGCGCTGGTCTCGTGCCCAGAGATCTTTTGCTGCGACTATAGTTGCAGGAAGGGAATCTCCGATCATTGCTGCCTGCTCCGGGATGATCTCTTTCACATATTTGGAAACCGGCTGTTTCGAGTTTACATTACATAAAAAGAGGAGATTGGCGAATTTATAATAGGTGTGGATTTTTGATATGTCGTGTTTTTCCACAGCAAAAATCACTTCGTTCATGGTGGTGAAGAATTGGCGTTCGAGGGATTTTTTTATTTCAAGCTGTCCGTAATCCCATGCCCTTTTGTCAGCATAGGTGAAGATGCGGTGGGATTGCCCCCAAGAAAGAGGTTTCTTGAGATCTGTGCTACTCTTTCGCGCCGATGGTCCATTATCACATCCTGCGATGACCAACAACACACACCCAACAATTAAAGTAATAAATTTACGTCTCATGCCGCTCCTTCCGAACTTGGTGTAAATAGATAATTGCTGACATCCAAGCCAATACTGCAATCAAAAAATACATAATGGTCAGTATGGTATCAATGATTGCGACCTTTGGCAGTATCGCTCTGTATGCAAGGGTTGCGATGATGGTGACCATCTGTGTGGTGGTTTTCATTTTGCCGTATCGGTTCGCTGCAAGGAAGATGCCCCTTTTCTTAAGAAGCTCACGATAAACCGTCATAAATACTTCTCGCAACAAAATAATTGCAGTAAGCCACCAGAATAGAATCCCCCAGTATGAAAAAATTACAAGCGCTGATGCGACCAGCAGTTTATCGGCAAGTGGATCGACTATTTTTCCAAAATTTGATACATATCCGAATTTTCTTGCGATCACGCCGTCAAAAGCATCTGTCAGTGCTGCTACAACAAACACGATAAGTGTGAGGATGAAGTAGTCGTTGAGTGCAAAATAAATAAAGACCGGTATCAGGATGATCCTGAAAACCGTGAGCGCATTTGGAATCTGGTGTTTAAAATTTTCCACTTTTTTTAAAAACCACCTTTGTTTTTTCTTTATCCTTGAACATGAGATTTATGAGTGAAATCAACATATAAAGTCCCAGCAACGCACATACAGACCGCCAGCCGTCATTGAACTGCAGAATGTTGATGTTGAAAAGAAGCAGCATGTCCTCTCCGAAAAGTAGAATAAGCACTTCGAACATGCCACCAACCACAACAGTTGTGATTAAAAATTCCAGAATAAGGTGGGGAACCTTAAAAATAGGTCTGATGCTCATGCTTTTCCAGAGCTTCCACTTTTCTTTCTGCCTGCTTCGCATGAGCTGCCTGATGAGGAAAAGCACCAGACTGAAGAGAATAAGAACAAGTATTTGGGGTGCCCATTTGAATTTTGTGAAGAGCGAAGTGATTGTTCCAAGGCGCTTTACTTCCACTGAGTTATAATCAACCTGTTGCACTCTTTCGTCGGCTGTGAGCGAATCAACCATGATCATGAATTTTTTTATTGAAAATTCTAGCGGATTAAGATTTGCATGCACAAAATCCGGAATTTTTTCGGGATCAACCCATTGGGGAAGAGTGCTCAAACCATAGGTTCTTTGCAATTCTTTAATTGTTTCCATGCTTGTGATAAGTCTGTGATTCTCAATGACTGGATATGATAAAATACTCATCATCACATCTTCTGTCTGTGCTTGAGGATTTATATACACAATTACCGATGATTTCACCACTTCCTCGTGCAGTGCTTTCTCAAGATATTCTTCTGCATAGAACATTGCAAGAAGTACAATTGCGGTGAGCAGGATCATGAACCAAATAATGATGAGATGCCCGATAAGATCAGAATAGAGTTTCCTAAAGAGTGAAAAAAATCGTCTCATTGGCGCTTCTTTATCTCCGCTACAAATAATTTGCTGTTTTGCACCCATTTAGATAAATCGGATTCCTTCTGTGAAGATTTCCATGTTACGGTGGGATGTTTTACGTCTTTGAAAAAATGAATACGGGATACCTTCATATGTTTAATTAATCTCATCTTTTCCAGAAATTCATCTAGTCTCTCCACAGGATAAATAAGAAATCCAACACCTTGGGCTCTGAGCATATATTCAAAGGAACTCAGCACATCGTCCATTGTGCAGAGCAACTCGTATCGGGCATGAAGTTTCTCTTTTGATGGACTGGGCTTTCCTGAACCTTCTGGAAAAAAGGGTGGATTTGCAAAGGCGCAGTCAAATTTTTGGGGCTTGAAATATTTTTTAACCTTTTTGCCGTCTGCCTTTATGAGAATAATTTTTTCTTCCAATCCGCTATGAAAAATATTTTCCTTTGCCAGCTCAAAGAGGGATTCTTGTATCTCAATTGCTGTTATGGTAATGTTTTTCAGCTTTGCGGCGAGAAGTAATGAGATAATGCCTGAACCAGTTCCGAACTCAAAGGCATTTCCTTTGTAGTCAAATCCCAACCTTCTTATAATGGTGTATAAGAGAATTAGTGAGTCTTCTGTGCTTCGGTAACCCCGTTTATTCTGGCGCAAGCGAATGTCATTGTATTGCAGGTCATCCAGTGTGGTTTCCGGCATGTTCGTTTATCCTGTATGACCAAAACCGCCATCGTTTCTTTCTGTCTCTTTTAAAGAAGCACTTTCCACTAATTCCGCATGTTCCACTTTGGAAAATACCATCTGTGCGATCCGCATGTCCCGCGTGATCACAAAGGGTTCGTTGCCAAAATTGAATAAGATCACTTTTACTTCTCCGCGATAATCTGCATCAATTGTGCCTGGGGAATTCAGTATTCCGATCTTGTGTTTGACAGATAGCCCGCTTCGTGGGCGAACTTGTGCATCATAACCCGGAGGAATTTCCAGAGAGATCCCTGTTGAGATAAGCGCCACATCTTTGGGTTCTATAATGAGCTCATCAACATCAGCATAGAGGTCAAAACCTGATGAGTGTTTGGTCATTTTTTTTGGCGTGTGTGCAGTTTTTGTGAGTTTCTTGAATTTTATACTGATCATTAGAATTCACGAGTTGCAATATAGATACATATCTTCTTCAGGAACTCCGCTTTTGGTCCATAATAGGAAATAATATTCTGGGCTTTTAGCATAAGCTCGTCGCGCTTTTCCTTTGCTTCTTCAAGTCCATAAACTTTTGGATATGTTGCTTTGCCTACCCTTACATCCTTTCCCGATTCCTTGCCCATTTTTTTGGTTGTTCCTTCAACATCCAGAATATCGTCCACGATCTGAAAAAGCAGTCCTAGGGTTTCACCGAATTCGGTAACGCGTTCCATGTCATCTTCACTTGCTTCCGACATGATTGCCCCAAACCGGATCGCCGTACATATCAGCTTGGCTGTTTTATTAATATGTATGTATTCGAGAGTGTTAGCAGTGACATTTTTACCTTCGCTCAGAATATCCACAACCTGGCCGGCTATCAAGCCCTTGCTGCCGGTTATCTCTGCAAATTCAGAAATCATTTGGGCTTTTAACTTTGGCTTTACGTCGATCTGTAGCATCAGCCGAAAAGCTTCCACTATCAGTGCATCGCCTGCAAGTAGTGCAATATCTTCTCCGAATTCCATGTGGTTTGCCGGTTTCCCTCTTCGCAGATCGTCATCATCAATATCCGGAAGGTCGTCATGAATAAGTGAATAGGTATGAATGAGTTCAATTGCAGCAGCGACCGGGAGTATCTTCTTATCCATATGCCCGAAGAGCTGGTATGTCGTAATAGTCAAATAGGGTCTGATGCGCTTGCCGCCAGCAAAAAGCGTGTAGCGCATGGCTTTATGAATTATCTTTGGATATTCATCTTTTCTTGGTAAAAAGCGATCTATAATAATATTAACCAATTCCCGTTTTTCTTTAACGTCCTTTTTCAGTCGCATCATTTTGGTCATTGGATTACTCCTACATATTAATACTTTTAACCACTTAATAATTTTAACCACGAAAAACACGAAAAGCACGAAAATAAAAAAAATTTATTAATTTCGCGGCTTTCGCCTGCAACGGCTTCCTGGCGGGGCGTATCCGCCAGCCGGCGGAGAAGACTGACCTGTCTGGGCGGAGCGTAGCGAAGACTGAAGCGCAGTGAAGACGGGCCTGCCAAGGCGTAGTGCAACGAAGACTGGTGGTTCATAATATAACTCTATTAAAAATCCTGAACCCATTTTCTCATATACTTCAAAAATTGCGCTCTGAAGTGCATAACTTTTTTTTTGAAAATAATTTTTTCGCGTTTTTCGTGTATTTCGTGGTTCATAATATTTCTTTACATCAACACTTTATTCATCCTGTGTTTCCTCGTCCTCGTCTATCTCGTTAAGCAGGGCGATCTTATTCTCGATCTTTTTCAGCTTTGAGGAGCATTGTTTAATGAGATTGATCCCCTCTTCGTAAAATTCCAGAGATTTCTCAATATCAATATTTCCTTCTTCGAGGATTTCCACGATTTCCTGAAGTCTCTCCAGTGCTTTTTCAAATTTCATTTCTGCCATTTTATCTTCCTCTCACTATTAACAAAATTCCAGATGAGATCTTAACTGAAATCTTCTCGCTTTCTACCACATTACTAATACCACGTGTGTGCATCCTGAACAGGATCTCATTTTGCAAGGGAAACTTAAAACCCGTAATGAACTCTACTTTCACCTGCTCAGTAAGGGGAATTAAAGAAATTTCTGAACCTTTTCTGGTGTTCATTTCGATCTCGTCTGAACCTTGAATCACAAATATTTCATTATCTTTATTAATAAAATAGAGCGAAAGCCCTTTTTTTACAAAATTTTCAATCAAGAAAATATTTGCTAGAGAATGCTCAAGCCGACCATTCACTGCATTGACCATTGTCACCGAATCATAATGCTCATCAACACAATAATCAAGTGCGAGTTCGCTATCTGTTTTATCCTTTTCTTTGGGGAACTGCAAAATCCTTGTTTTTTTCTTTAGTTCATCCAAAGAATTATCCGATATAGAATCAAAATCCCCAATGAGAACTTGTGGTATAATCTTTTTGCTGAGAAGGAAATCTGCCCCGCCGTCCGCTGCTATTATCGTACCATCCAGAGGGAAATCCAGAGCAAAATCAATATAACTATTATTACAGAAAATATATGCTTTTCTCAAGATACGATAAAATAGTTATGAAAGATATTTTTTATCCACGTAGATCGTAGATTTTTTCTTATTGAAATAATTTATCGGGTTGGTGCTCTTTCCGTAAAAACGCACTTCGTAGTGAAGGTGAGACCCAGTTGATGTGCCGGTGGAGCCCATTTCTCCGATTATTTGATATTTTGTTACTTCCTGTCCAACTAGAACAAATCTCTTCCTAAAATGGCCATAGAAGGTTTTATAGCCATATCCGTGATCGATCAGCAAATAGTATCCGTAATCTTTGTGATATCCTTTGTCGGCAATCTTGCCATCTGCTGCAGCGTAAATTACAGAACCCTCTTTGTTCGCAATATCAACTCCGTGGTGGAAATGCTTTACATTATAGATAGGATGAATACGGTATCCGTATCCTTGTGAGATTCTCCCACAGGTCGGCTTGATCGAAGGTGTGTGGCTGTAAATCGTGTTCTTTACTGTTAAATATTTTGAAATTTCTGCAAAGCTTATTTTTTCAAATTCTATCTGTCGTGTGAAAGCATCTATCTTGTTCAGAACGCTATTATGGATGTCAAAGAGTTCCCTGTCCACAGAGAAAAATGTCGAGTCAAAATACTGAATACCACCAACACCCATCTGGCGAATATCATCATCAATGGAACGCAATCCCTCAAGTTTTCTTACTTCTTTATCTTTTTCTTGAACATTCTCCAGCTCGAATTGCATGGTGTCTAGCAGGGAATCAATTCTCGTCATCTCTGTTTTGAGTTTGATATTATGGTCTTGAAGTTCTCTTAACTGGTGCCTGTCAACCTCGCTTGTGACAAAGAAATAAGTGATCACCCCGGTGGTGATAACAAAAACTGCAACAAAAATCACGAAGAAAAGTATCAATGGTTTAGATACGTGAAGGTTCTTCACTCCTGCTGAAGAATTACTCGTAATTAGTATATGCCAGCTTTTTTTTTCACTCATTGCATTTAAAATTTTTAGTTTTTTTCTTTCGTTAATTTATTTCTTCATTATTATGGATGTCAAGTTTTTCCGCCAGCTGGCGGATTTATAATTGATGAAATAAATGGAAATTACTCTCCGTTAATTTATGTTTGGATTTAAGGAATTTCTGAACCTTGAGATACAATATTTACTTAAAATGAATTTTTTGTTGACAGGAGTTATATAAATCAACCTTTTTTGAGAAAAATTTTTAGGATGTGAAATTCACAAAATGTGGATAAATAAATTATTCAGACGGTATTTAGTTTTGTATCCTCCTGAATAATGGCTAATTACAACTGTTTATAAACTGTTGATAAGTCTGTGGATAACATTAAGGTGGATTTCGTATCTCCCTGATATTTAGTAATATAAAAGGTTGATAACTGTCTATGGCTGAATCTTTAGGACTGTGGCAACAGATTCTCGATGAGATAAAAGTTCAGGTAGATCCTCAAACCTATTCTACCTGGTTTGATAAAACAAAAGAGTTCAGTCTCGTTGACAACACCCTCACAGTAAAAGCACCAACTAAATTCTTTGCAGACTGGCTTGACCAACATTATAGAACTCTTATCGAGGAGATCGCATACAATCTCACCGCAGAAAAAATTTCTGTTGATTTCATCGGTTCTGCTTCAGAAACTCCTAGCAATTTCTCCTTTACGAAATCATCTGTTATCAACTCCTCTAAGAATAGCGGACTCAATCCAAGATATACCTTTGAGAGATTTGTTGTTGGAAACAATAATCATTTTGCCTTTTCTGCAGCTCAGGCAGTCGCTGACAAATCCGGCAAGATTTACAACCCACTATTTATTTACGGTGGTGTTGGACTTGGTAAGACGCACCTTATGCAGGCAGTTGGCAATTCGATAATAAATAACAAAATAAACAAACGGGTTCTTTATACTCCCAGTGAAGATTTCACTAATGAGATGATCTCTGCAATCCAGACAAATACTTCGATCAATTTCCGGAAAAAATTCCGAACCTATGACATACTTATGATCGACGATATCCAGTTCCTTGCCGGAAAGGAAGGCAGCCAGGAAGAATTCTTTCACACCTTCAATACGCTTTATAATGCCAAAAAGCAGATCATTCTTACCAGTGACCGTCCTCCTAAAGAGATCAAAAAGCTGCAGGACAGGCTAATATCTCGTTTCGAATGGGGACTTCTTGCTGATATAAAGCGTCCAAATTATGAAACTCGCGTCGCAATCCTACGTCAGAAATGTGTCGAAGAAAATATCACCTTAAAGCCTGAAGTTCTTGAATTCATTGCGGAAAATTTTGATGATAATATTCGCCAGCTCGAAGGCTCTCTCATAAAAATTCTTGCCTTCTCTTCATATAAAAAAGTCAAACCCCACCAGATCGAACTTGCTTACGTAAAGCAAATATTAGATGATATGATTTCAAACAGCAAGCGTACTGTAACCCTCGACCTTATTCAGGAGGAAGTGGCAAAGTATTTTGAAATCGGAAAAAATCAGATAAAAGAACCTACGCGTAAAAAGGAGATCGCCTTTCCTCGCCAGATAGCAATGTACCTATCTGCAAAATTGATACCTCATATTTCATTGCTTGAGATCGCTAATCATTATAATAAGAAAGACCACACCACTATTATCCACGCGAAAAAAATCATCTCTCAAAGGATCGACCAAGACAATAATCTCAAAAACAAAATAAACGAAATAACAGAAAGTATTCTCAAATAAAACATGAAATTTTTTTATTCAATACATTATCCACATACTATGTGCAAAGGTGTGCATAAAACTTTGTCTGTGTTGATATCTTCAGTGTTAACATCCTCTAGTGTGGATATGTCCTATTTATCAACAATTTCTTCCACAGAATATTATGCCGTTATACATAATAGTTTCAGGCACTTTGTAGTGTTTTCCACAAATTCACTATGCCTATAAATACTACTAATTAGTTTATGTTATTTTAGATTAGAAAAGGTTTTAATATGAAAAAGTTTATTTCCATTATTACTCTCGTCCTTTTAATCATTCTCATTTCATGTACACAAAAGAACAATTACATGGGATACGATCATGAAATTTTTACAATACAGGATACTATTTCAAATGCTATTACGTTTGAAAGATCATTCACAGATAC
Organism: Candidatus Cloacimonadota bacterium; assembly: GCA_030611765.1. GTDB lineage: Bacteria > Cloacimonadota > Cloacimonadia > JGIOTU-2 > JGIOTU-2 > Celaenobacter. Next base: position 8,281 of record JAUWPE010000028.1, read on the forward strand.
GATTGGGATTTATTCTTCCAATTCAGTGATGCTGGTCGGAAACTTTAATGGAGTGAAAACCAGGTCTTTGATGAGATTCGGCACATTGCCGGATACAGCTTGGCTTGATTCCACATTTTTTGAGAGCTGCGAAATTCTTTTTGAAAGGGAATCACAGTTAGAGACAGATATCAATGTTCATGCGTACAAACTTTTGGTTGATTGGTCGGTTGCCTCAACAACTTGGGATAGCATTGGTACAGATAACTATGAAGATTTTCCTACCCCAGTTGAGTTTTTATCTGATGCTGATTCGTTCTACATTCCCTTTGATTCAACAATAGTTGAGGATTGGATTATTAATGACACCCTTAATTATGGGATGCTTCTTGATGCTCCGGATGCGGTTGATAATTTTGTTGAGTTCTATACATTCAATTCCAATGATAAAGGTCCTAAACTGAGAATTGTTGCTATTGGTAATGAAACAGGCAAGAAAGATACTCTATTACTCGGAACGACAAGGGATACATTCATAGGTTTTGATGAAAACATGCAGAAGAATTATGATCCCGGGAAAATAATCATCGCTAATCTGCCACCGTCTCGGCTTGTCATGAAAGTGCACGTGGATTCCATATATAATCAGCTTGGAATTACACTTGATCAGCTAAAGCGGTACAGTATAAATTTAGCTGAAGTGCAGATAGATTCATTAATTGTCGAAAACTCTTATGTTGATAATGACCACATTTCAATAATTCCTTATTATGTTTCTGATGCACAAACTGATGAATGCATGTATATTTCAACAACCCCAACATCCTATTTCATAAAAAGTGATTCTCTTTCTCAAATAACCATCACGCCGTTGCTGGAAGGAATAATTAGAGGTGATCTTTCGAATCCGTACATAGCATTAGTTTCAACCCATGAGAATAAGGATTATTCATTTGTGGAATTTAAGAACAACACACCAGCACTTCGCATTATTTATACAATACCAGTTTTAGAATAAATGAGGTACTATGTTATATAGAAAAATAATAATATGTCTCCTGTTTTGCTGCCTGACAGTTCCATTGTTCGGTGCATCTATGTTTTCTCCAAATGGATTTGTAGAAGAGCATTTCGGAGTGGATAGTTTTGGTTCAGGAATGGGATATACAGGAATCAGTTCGATATTTCGAAAGAATTTCTCAATTATAAATCCAGCTCTTCTTACTACGGTCAATAAAGCAAACTTCTCATCCCAGATAGATTTTGGATACACTATTTTTAAAGATACAAAAAATTCTTATAAAAACAAAGTTTCCAGCATACCTTATGCAGCGATGTATGTTCCAGTTGCCAAAGGAACTATTCTTGGCATATCCTATCTTGAAAAGTATTTTTTTGGACTTGATACCGCAAAAGACACAACAAGTCTGGTTGGAGATTATCTCGCAAAAGACCAAAAGTTCGGCTCTCTTAATCAGCTTGGTTTCTATCTTGCAAAAAGGATAGGTGTTTTTGGACTGGGTGTGAATGTAAACTATATCTTTGGTAACCGGAGCGAAGACTTATATGTAGATTATTCGGATGCGGATTTGATCGATACGAGGGAGATAAAAGTATTTCTTATGGATGGTGTGAACTTTTCTGCAGGATTTACTTTTCCCTATAGAGCATTTTCTTTTGGTGGTTTCATCCAAACACCAGCAAAATTGCATTCAAATAATACATACAAAACCGAATACTATAACAATTCAAATTATGATTATATGACTAGTAGTACTTCAAAATATGATATTCCCATGCAGATAGGATTTGGAATAGGTATGGAAGTGACAAATTTTCTATATGCAGAGACAGATTTACACTATACGTTCTGGAAAAATACCGATATAGAGACAATGAATGACAGAAATACCGGCATGATCGCTCTTGGATTTTCATATACGCCGAAAAAAGATTTCTTCTGGAAACTACCTACGCGGATCGGTGGATATTATAGGCAACTATCATGCAAGTATAACGGTAATTATATTGATGAAAAAGCAATCACAGCAGGATTTGATATACCCATAATGCTTCTCAACCAGGGCAGATTAAGCGTGTCTCTTGCCTACGGCACGCGAGGGTTAATTGATAAGAACATATATGAAGATGAGTTCTTCCGTATCTCCTTTGGGTTCGCATCAACAGATTGGTGGAGAAATCCAAAGAAATATAAAAAAGATAAAGAAATACCAAAATTAGATCCGAAATATAAAGAATACTGGAACTAAGGAAAATTGAAAGAGAATTGGTTTTTTCGTAATCATCAAACAGAAGATATTGTCTCGTCTGTGATAAGGAGCAGAGAGATAAAGGATGTAGATAAATTCTTGAATCCGACACTGGACAAGTGCAACGATCCCAACCTTTTAAGCGGAACACAAAAAGCTGTGAAGAAGATATTAGCAAATATTAAAGAAGGTGATAAGATCACCATTTTTGGGCACGATGATGTTGATGGGATCACAAGCACGGTCGTGCTATACACATTTTTATCAAAACTCGGGGCGAAAAATATTTCCTACTACATACCCAATAGAGAATTTGAGAAATACGGTTTGAGAGAGAAATTTATTCAGAAGGTTCTGAAAGATGGAACCAAAAGAGTTATCACCGTTGATATAGGTATTTCAGAAGTTGAACCAATAGCGCGTCTCAGAAGGAAGGGTGTTAAAACGATCATTCTCGATCATCATGAAATAATGAGAGAACACCCTCAAGCATCAGCTATTGTGGACCCACACAAAAGAAATGACAGATTTCCATTTAAGTATCTTGCCGGAGCAGGAGTTGTATTGAATGTTGTGAAGGTGTTATCTCGGATGACAGGTATTTCTGCCGAGCCGATGTACCCTTTGCTTGCGGGTCTTGGCACTATTGCAGACAGAATGCCGCTTGTTGACGATAACAGAATTTATGCAAAACATCTTTATTATAATTTTGAGCAGTCAGAAAACCCTTTTTTTCATTTTTATGCAGAAAAAACACATGGGCTTTCAAGAGAGAAAGCAGTACATCAGCTCATTCTTTTGCTTACATTAGGAAGGGAAAAAGGCGGAAAGCATCTTGGAGTCGAGATCCTTCTCTCGCAAAAGGAATCTGAGATTGGAGAAATCTATTCAATTCTAGAAAAGCGCGTTCATGACAACGAGGAACAAGTCAATAAAATTAAAGATTTTATCGAATCTGAATATAAAAATGAAGAGCCACATTTTTTTATATACTGTGATTTCAAAGGTGTCATATCGGCAAACTATCTTGGAGTTGCAACGTCATACATTGCGGACACCTATCGAATACCGAGTTTAGTGCTTACAAAAAGGGAAGATGACGTTCTCACAGCAGAAGCTCGCGCCCCATCCGGCTTTAACTGGCTGGACTGCTTGAAGAAGATCGAACCTTATCTCATACAATACGGGGGACATAAGGAAGCAGCAGGATTCACCTGCCATGCAAAAGACTATTCGAAAATTTATGATAAGCTGCAAATTCTGGCAGAAGAACAGTATAAAAGTATTCATAATTTTCAAAAAGAATCAAAGAAGATCTATATAGATTATGTGCTTGATGAAAATCAGCTTGATGAAAATAAGCTGAGAGAGATACACAGAATATTTTCTCCCTTTGGTGAAGGAAACCCACCTCTCGCTTATCTGATGATAGGTGTTGATGCCAGCGAGCTTCGAGAAAAAGGATTTGTGAACATTCCTGAAATTTCTGATAGTATGGATATTAATATTATTTTTTCAATTCTGGATAAAGAATTTACTATAATAGATTATGAACTAATAAGTAAACGACGTGAAATTTTTTAAGGAGAAACAATGTTTTGGGATTTTATTTTAAATTGGTTAACGAATGATGTAGCGATTGATCTGGGTACAGCGAATACGCTTGTGTATCTGAAGGGGCATGGGGTTGTCGTTAACGAACCGTCGGTGGTGGCATTGGAAACGGAATCCAAAAAGGTCATTGCAATTGGATACAAAGCAAAAGAGATGCTGGGAAAGACACCCGAAGAGATTATGGCGATCAAGCCCATGAAAGACGGGGTGATCGCTAACTTTGAGATCACAGAAACGATGCTGCGTCACCTTATTCTTCAGTCTCAGCAGAAAAAGTTCTTGATTAGACCCAGAGTGATCGTTGCAGTGCCCTCAGGTATTACAGAGGTGGAGAAGCGAGCAGTCAAAGAATCAGCAGAACATGCTGGAGCAAGAACAGTGTATCTTGTTTCTGAACCCCTTGCTTCAGCGATTGGAGTCGGACTGCCAATACACGAACCTTACGGTAATATGATCATAGATATCGGCGGAGGAACCACAGAGATCGCAATTATTTCTTTGTCTCATATTGTTGACCACAACTCCATCCGAATCGGCGGCGATGAGATGGACGAAGCAATAGTTGCTTATATCAGAAGGAAACACAACCTCTACATCGGAGAGGCAACCGCAGAACGAATAAAAATTAAGATCGGCTCTGCCTATCCACTTGAAGATGAGCTGACCATGGAAGTTCGCGGGCGAGACCTGATCACGGGATATCCGGTTTCGATGAAAATTTCATCCGAAGAGATCAGAGATGGATTATCAGACACGGTGAAAAAGATCGTAGATGCGGTGAAACGCCTTTTTGAAGAAACAGCGCCGGAACTTTCTGCAGATATAGCTGATAGAGGAGTAGTACTCACGGGCGGTGCAGCTCAACTGAAAGGATTTGATAAGAAGATACAGGAGACCATCAATCTTCCGGTGACGCTTGTGGACGAGCCCCTAATCAGCGTAGTCATGGGGTGTGGCAAGATTTTGGATAATCTCGAAGAATACGAAAAAGTCCTTTTACCAAGGATATAAGAGAGCAGACGAAGTTTTACACAGGTCTTCATGTTCACCAGAAGAAACATTGTTTTCGGTATCCTTCTTATTCTCTCAATTTTTTTCATAATTGGAAACAATGAGGAGAGAATAAAAAAGGCACAATTTGTCGGAAACACAATTCTGCTACCATTTTCATCAAGTATCACCTATATAAAAAATCTATCAAATGTGTATCAAAGGAATAATTATTTACAGAGAGAGCTACTTCTCGCACAGAACGAACTGAGAATGTTCAAGGAGGAGCTAAGCGAGCTTCAGAGATTCGAAGAACTGGTCGAAAATATTGATATTTCCAGCTACGAATTTTTGATAGCAAACGTAATTGGAACAGGATCGTTTCTAAATTATGAAACTCTCATTGTTGACGCAGGGAAGAATAAGAATATACAGACCAATCAACCGGTTATATCCGAAAAAGGACTTGTCGGAAAAGTAATAGCAGTTTACCCGATCTATGCAGTAGTACAGACATTCGGGAATAAATATTTCAGACTTGGTGCGATCGACAGCAGAAGCAGGATACACGGCATTGTAGAGACGGAATTGAATGGAAAAATATATTTTGAAAAGATCAAGGTTGGAAGCGATCTGAAAACAGGAGACGTGATCGTTTCGTCAAAATTGAGCTCGATCTATCCTCCTGAACTTCCATTTGGAAAGATTATTGAGATCGAACAAAGCAGCGAAGGGTTTTTTACAAGAGCGGAGATCGAGCCCTTTGTAAATCTGGCAAATATCGAGACAGTAGCAATAATACAGAAATATGAGCAATAGTATCACAGAACGAAGTGTCGGCTCGAAAGTCTATTTAAGGCAGCCGATCAAAACGAAAATTTTAACTCCAGAAGATGATATTATAGAGATCGTTCTGGAATATACTGAAGGAAAAAGAAAGAAGGGTGATATTATTATCATGAGCGAAAGTCCCGTAGCGATAACTCAGGGAAGAGCTGTGCTGGAAAATGAGATCAAGATCGGACTTCTGGCAAAACTTCTCTGGCGTGGTGTAAGCAAGGTGCCCTATGGTATAGGGTTACGGGCCAAAACAAGCATGCAATGTGCTATAGACGAGTGTGGGCATATCAGAATAATTGTAGCAGCTATAGCCGGTGGGATCGGGAAATTATTTGGGATACATGGTGTATTTTATCGCGTTGCAGGCAAGCAGGCAGCACTTATCGATGCAGCTCATACATCTCCTGTGCCACCTTATAATACTACTGTTATAAAAGGACCCGTTCATACTGATGAAATATGCCGGAAAATTCAAAAAAAGACAGGGAATGAAGCCGCGATCATGGATATTAATGACATTGGTGGATCATGGGTTATCGGCAAGACTGCAGGTGTTGATGCTCAGCTTCTTGAAGAAATTATGTCCGACAATCCACAGGGACAGCAGATGGAACTCACGCCACTGTGCCTTGTGTGGGAGAAGCAATGATTGCTCTCGTTCTTGTTACCATATTCACGGTCTATTTTCAATATTTCTTTGCAGCTTCCCTGGGATTATGGGAAACGATTCCCAACCTTTTTTTACCTCTGATCATTTATTACAGTATCACACGCGAAAATATTTCCGGTTTTGTGCTTGCCTTCATACTTGGCATTATTATAGATCTTAATCAGCCCTCATCCTTTGGAGTTTCATCTTTGCTTTTCATCATTATTGCCTTTTCACTAGGCAAGCTAAAGAAATTACTCGACAGACAGTTGGTTGGAGTAGGAATTGCACTGGTTCTCGTCACGAATCTGTTTTATTTTTTACTTTCATCAGTAATATTCCTGATATTTAATACTGGTGATGCATTTGCATTTGGAAAGATAATGGTTCTTACTTTGTATAATTCCGCGTATTCATTCATAATAATTTTTCTTTTATACATGATAGACCATCTTAAACTTAGCTTCACTCAAAAATGAAAAGAAAGCTGAAAAAAGCTGACCAGCTATTTATACTTGTACTGGTTCTTTTCATTATTCTCACCTATTTTTTATTTCAGACACAGGTTATAAAGGGCAATGAGTATAAAGAAATCGCCGAGAAGAACTACTTTCGGATCATAAAAAAACCTGCACGCAGGGGCATCCTGTACGACCGCAATATGCAGCCCCTTACAGAGAACATACCGTCTCTTTCGGTTTATATTGATATAAAAGAAATTACTGATGCCGACAGCGTAGCGGCTTTCGTTTCGACAAATCTTGGAGTTCCCGTAGAGGAAATTACCGAGCTCATCTACAAACACAGGTTCTTCAAATTTGCACCGGTTCTTGTTTGGGACAAAGTTGATATGGAAACTGCAATTAAACTTGAAGAGCAGTGCGAAGCACATCCGGCAGTTATTGTTAAGCCGGAAGCAATTAGGTATTATGATCTCAACTCACATTTTATTGGATATGTGGGGAAAATGTCATCTGCCGAATACCAGCAGCACAAGGGAAGCGACTATTCTAAGACGGATTATATTGGAAAAGTGGGTCTGGAAAAATATTATGAAGCTGAACTAAAAGGAGAAAAGGGATACGATATCATTCAAGTAGATGCAACAGGTCATCCTCTCGGACTAATGAAGGAAAATACAGGAAAACAATCTATACCAGGCAAAGACTTTGTGCTTACGATCGACAAAAATCTTCAGGAAAAAATTGCTCGATTACTTCCCCAAGATACATCTGCAGTCGCGATTGTGATGAACTGTAAGACGGGTGGAGTGGTAGCAATGGTGAGCACCCCAGAATATAATCCCAATTATTTTGTCACAGGAATGAATGAGGATTATTGGAACCAGATAGTAGAGGATGAAAACAATCCTTTGCTGAACAAAGCGATGAATGCAACATACCCGCCGGGTTCAGTTTTTAAGCTGGTTGTAGCCGCTTATGCCTTGGAAAAGGACCTAGTTGAACCCTACGAAATTCTCGTAGATTGCAAAGGCGGAGTAGAGTACGGAGGAAGATTTTTCGGTTGCTGGAAAAAGAAAGGTCACGGAGAAGTGAATCTCCTCGATGCCTTAAGAGAATCCTGCAATACCTACTTTTACAAGATCGCTGAAATGATCGATTTGAATGATTTTAAGAAATTTATTGAGGATTGCAATCTCCTGGAAAGCATTCCTGTTAATCAAATTCGCAGCAGAAGGGGCTTTTTTCCAACTTCGGAATGGTATGACAGAAATTATGGAAAATTGGGATGGACCAGGGGCAACCTGCTGAATCTTTGTATCGGGCAGGGCGAAGTGCTTCTCACACCATTATCATTAGCGTGTTTTTATGCCGGCATTGCCAACAACGGAATCGTTCACAGACCACATTTTGTAGATTATGCAATCGGGGATGAGATTATGGAGACCTTTAAATATCCTCAATTAAGACTCCCCATTTCCCAGAACACCCTTGATCTCTTGAAACAATCCTTGTATGAAGCGGTCAATGCAAAGGGAAGAACAGGCGGTATGGCTCGAGTAAAAGATGTAATGGTTGGCGGAAAGACAGGTTCTGCAGAAAATTATTATGGAGATACCCATGCCTGGTTCGTTGCAGTAGCTCCAATGAACGATCCTGAGATTGTCGTACTTGTGTTTGTGGAGCAGAGTGGATCGGGAGCAGACATTGCTGCAATGCTCGCGGGAAAGATATTAGGTTATTATTTTGAGAAAGAGCCGATACTTAGATATTAAAGAAAGGATAGTAATTCGATGAGTTGGATTTTCGGAATATTAAGAAAAAATAACCAGGTAGTTTTACCCAAGAAAGGATATTATCCGTTTAAAAGCAGAGATAAATTTTCGGTTGAGACCAAAGATCACTATTTTGCATGTGGGGCAGGGAATAATAATAGTTTTTACAAATATGACCAGAAGATTGATTCCGGCTGGATGGTCTGCGGAACGGGAATTTCGTACGAAGATAACGCTTTCCACTTAATGGATTTTCATGATTGGGAAGTTTTTTTATCAAAGAAAAACAACAATATTCGTAACCTAAACGGACATTTTATAATTGTAGAATGGGAAAACTGCAACTTAAGAATACGAAATGACCAACTCGGCATGCGCGATATGTTCTTTACACAAACTGATGAATATATTGCATTTTCTACAAAATTAGACTGGTTGATTCCTTTAGTAGAAAAGCCAGAAATAGATTTTACGGTTTATGGCAGCACATGGTTTTATGTAAATTCCTTTAATTATAAATCTTTCGTTCGCAATGTCTTGCAGCTAGGGCAGGGTGGAGAAGCAACGTTTAAAGGAAATAGATTTTCTAAAGTAAATAAACAATGGCTTCCTGAATTTACAAAAGCAGTGCCACAGAAAGGTTGTTTGGAACTCTTGTCCGAGTTATCAACCCTTGGTCTTAAACAAAATAAGCGATTGTTGTTTGGATTATCCGGCGGACTCGACTCAAGAGTGATTCTTTCTATTTTACTTAAAGAAGATATGAACAAATGGGAAACATATACATTTGGTGATTATAGTTTCCCGGATATAGTTATTGCTCAAAAAATAGCAGAAAAAATAGGATTTGAACATAGTACGATATCGGAGTTACTTCCACCAAAAAGCGAAGAAGTTGAAAGATTTACTGAATTCGTCCTTGAAACAAATACATTTATGAACGGATATTATTTTTATGAGCAGGATCATTATAAACATCTTGATAATAATCTTTTACTTATTGATGGGGGTCAGGGTGCTTTTTGTAGAAGAAACTATTCAAGGTATCTTTGGCTTAAAGGAAAAAAATATATAATTATGAGAGATGCCGAAGGTGTGCTGAGATATATCACCTTAAATAAACCAATGATATTCAACAAAGACACTGCACGGTTGATGAAGCAAGGAAGTATCCTTGAAATCAATGAAGTCTTTGATAACATGCCGAACATATCGGACATAGGGAGTGGAAATTGGGTGGACCTTTTCACCATACGCTATCATTGCTCAAACACAGGAGCCCTTACACAGTCTCGTCTGGATAATATAATCTGCAATTATATGCCGATTTTTCAACCATCTTTTCTAAGAAGAATACTTTCTCTTCCGGTAAGTTTGAGAGCCTACAATAGAATCTATAGACATATATTGCAAAAAGGAAATTCAACACTACGACAGATTTCGATTGTGAAAGATATGAGCATAATTCCGTTTACCATGAATAACTATGTAACTTTTGTGTTGGGCAAGTTGTTCGAACGTTTCCAGAAAAGCCAAACAATAGATTATTCACAATTATTTCTTGTGAACAATAAGGAATATGTTATGGATACCCTTCAAAGTAGAGGAGTTAAAGAATATCCTTACTATGATTATAATAAAATTCAAAATCTTGTTGAAGGGTATTACCAAGGACAGAAAAGCTACTCGAAAAGTGTTCTTTGGTGGTTAACCTTTGATGTGTGGAGGAGGTTGCTTCAGGAAAATCGGAAAAAACTTGATTCTTGATTGATTATTTGGTTTTCTCTACACACTATAGACGTGTAAAATTCTTGACATAGGAAGCCGAGCTAAAATTTTTTACTTCCTACAGCGGGAATAGCTCAGTGGTAGAGCTCTACCTTGCCAAGGTAGATGTCGCGGGTTCGAATCCCGTTTCCCGCTCCATTTTTTCCGGCGACATAGCCAAGTGGTAAGGCAGGGGTCTGCAAAATCCTTATCCCCGGTTCGAATCCGGGTGTCGCCTCCATATTTATAGCGTGCCGGAGTGGTGGAATTGGTAGACACAAGGGACTTAAAATCCCTCGGGCTTTTGTCCGTGCCGGTTCAAGTCCGGCCTCTGGTACCATATTTAACCCGCCTTGTGCGGGTTTTTTTTATTTAAAAATTTGACAAAAAAAAATAATTAAAGTAGAAAAGGTACAAGGAACTCAGATGAATAAAAGACAGAGAAAAAGAATATCTAATCTACATATTCTCATATGCAATAATAAAATCACTTTACAATACCCTCTCAATATTTATTCCCGAATAGAGAGGTTTTCCATTTGATCATAGAATCGAATAATCTAATGAGAATATTAAATGAGGAATTGAAGCTGAGGGAATTTGTCTTAATCAGTTATTGTATAATAAGTAAGGAAAAAATAATGAATAAATTTATGTCAATCATTCCAAAATTTATGTTTTTTATTTTCTGTATATTTATATTAAGCGGTTGTATTAGAAGTTGCATGGATAATAATGAACGTATACCCTTTTATGAACCGTGTATCTATATGGTTGATGCAGATGGAAGCAATCTTACAAAGGTAATGGATATTGGTGCGACTTATGCTCTATTTGTACCGAACAGGCCCAAAATACTTTATAGATCAGGCACAAGTTTGTATACTGCTAGTTTTGATGGCACTGATATAGAATTGATAACAGATACCCTTGAGGTGAAATCAGAATATCCGTCGATATCAATAGATGGATCCAAAGTTGTTTTTGTTTCTGATGATGATCTTTATATTGTTAATATTGATGGAAGCGAGATGGTAAGACTTACTAATACGAAAGATATTATTGAAAGGCAACCGTTCATCTCAACAGATAATATAGAAATGATTTATACAAAAAGGATTACAACTTTGAAAGAAAAGGAGAGTTATAATATATGTAGAAAGAAGTTAAATAATGGAATCATTGATACATTTGTCACGAGTGGAGCATATTTAGGTTGGCCTTCATATTCTCCTGATGGAGTAACAATTTATTATACAAGAGGAGGTTCAAATGAAGGATTATATTCTATGAATAAAGATGGATCGAATACGATCAAATTAGTTTCTGAAATTTCAGCAGGTTATCCAATCTCAATTTCACTTAATAAATTGATATACATTTATTATCCAAACATCTACATAATGAATAATGATGGTTCAGAAATTCAAGAGCTTGGTAAAGGATATGAACCTCATATTGCTCCTTTCAATGATTCAAAAATAGTATATTCTAATAATGGTTTTTACGATGGAGATATTTATATCATGAATAATGATGGAACTGAAAAACGAAAGATTGCTAATTACGGCTATAACGCTCGTTTCTCAAATGATGGAATTCAAATTGTGTTTCCTGGTCAATACCAGATAAATAAGAGTTACAAAAATTACATTACAAATTAAATGGAGTAACCAATGAAGAAATTAAAAAAGATCAGCATATTATGTATATTTATATTTATTATCTCAATAAGTATTTTATACGGTCAAATTGGAGCGATGATACCTGATGATAGGTTGCCAGATTTAGAAGATGGTGTTTTACCCTGGCAAAAGGCGGGTTATATCAGTCAACTTGAAGATGATGAAAAAATTGAGATCACTAGAATCATTGATGTGACAACAAATTTAGATACTATCCCAGGTAATAGTTTAAATAGTAAAATTCAATATGTAATTGACAGTTTTGATTATGAAGATGATAAGATTATGTTTTATTTTCCATCTGGGGTATATGAAATGTATAACACAATAGAGATTGGTAGGAGTAACATTATCTTTAAAGGTGCCGGTTCGGAAAACACTACATTAAAGTTTATTCATGCTTTTCTTTTACAGTTCTCACCTACCAACACGTGGCAAGCCCTTTATTCATAGGGTTTAAGGTTTGGGTTTTCCTAAAACGTGGTGCCACAGAAATGAGTGAAATAACTTGACATAGGTTTATCGAGAGCAAATATTGAGT
>JAUWPE010000149.1 GCA_030611765.1 Candidatus Cloacimonadota bacterium
CCCCTTTCAACAACAAATTCTCCTTTACTATCGAAAGCAAAGGAGCCAGATTTACCAAATTCGGCAGAAATTAGTTTTGGATATTTTTCTCTAAGCCATGCTCGGTGTTCGCTTAATATCCACCAATTACTTTCATTTTTCCTAGCTCTGTTAATTAATTTAGTCTTATTGGGAAGAAGAAGTTTTTGGTATAAATTAGGAACTTTCTTTTCCAATTCTTTTTCTGTTGATATTAGTAATCCAGTGTGGTTATAGGGATACCAAATATATCCGAATGTGATTATTGAACCATTCTTTATAGAATCATTATCTATTGCTGGTCTAAAAAATTGTTTTTCTTCTGGGGGTAAAGTATTATAAAAGTCATTAGTAATTTTAAAAATCTGATTATTCCCTGTTCTAACACCCTGTTTTACACTAAAAATATCTTGGATGGTTTTTAATCTATTTAAGTCAATTAATGATTTTAAATGTTTCATTAAACACTCTTCATTATAGGATAATACTTTCCAGTTTTCTTTGTGGATCGGATATTCAATTGGTTTATAAATATTGTAAGTGTTTTTATCTTTCACATAAGGTATTTGCCCATAATTTATTTTTCTTAAATCTCGAAATGCATCATTAACAACACCTTTCTCGTTCATAGTCCAAAGTAAAACAGGGATTTCATTAGATTTAGGTTTTCTCCCAATAAGAATACTGACGTCAGTTAAAGCATATTCAAATACATAGTTGCCAAGTTTACCTACAAGTAAAATTGATAGGCTATCTCTTATTTCATTCCGCAGGGTTTTATAAGAGTCTGATAATAACATTGATGTAGGCATAACCGTTCCTAAAACTCCATTCGGTTTTAAGTGCTTTATAGCTTTACAAATAAATGCACTGGCAAGATTTGGTTTTAGTCGAGCACTTTTATCTAATACACCCATGACAACATCTCTATCGCATTTATCCATTAATTCCCAAGAAAGAAATGGTGGGTTCATTAATATCAAGTCATAATCATTATCCCAGTCCTCTGTTAAAGAATTATCGACTGGTTTAATCTTAAAAGTAAGTCTGTTTTGCCATTCTCTTTTTTCATATGCGAGTAAGAAATTTGATATATTAACTGCTGATTCAGACCTATCCAAACCAATTATCTCTACCTTTCCAGAAAAGTTTAATGTTTTTAATTGTTTCAAAACCTCTAGAAGGAATTCAGAGCTTCCACAAGCGGGATCAAGTATTTTTAATGTTGTAACGTCCTGTAAATTGAAATTTGACAAAGAATATTCAACGATACTTCTTGCAAGGGATGATGGTGTATAATGAAAACTAGAAAATAGCAGATACCTTGATTTATAGCTTGAATCATAAAATCCGAATAAATCAGCATCTCTGTTAAGAAAAATTGCTTCTTTTTGAGCTTCTTGAAACAAATGTCCTGCTGTATGTCGTAAAATTAAATCAACATTCGGCTTTAAGTTTTTTGCCTTAAAATTTATTCCTTGCTTTAATTCATCAATATAAGAACCGAGACTTGATTTAATATCTATATTGGGGATATTCCATTTTTTAAGATCAACTTGGTTAAAATCAATACCATCTTCATGGGATGCAAGTAATAAAAGTAAACAATTTAAAGCCTGAACACCTTCTTCTCTTTCATTTGTTAGATTTCTTAAACTTTTGTATATGTTTATAATGAAAGGAACAATGTCGTATTCGCTTTTATAGGAATTTTTTATAAGATATTCGTAAAACTTTTCAATATGTTGGCTGACAAAATTCAATTTATAGGGCTCTTCCTTATCTTTAAGCCAATTATATAAAATAATATTTCCTTTTTTTATAGTAACGAAATTTTTTGTGTTACTTGACCATGCATAAGAATAATAATCATCAGGATTTTTATGTGGTTTAAAGTCTATACAGAAATCCCCCAATCCTCCATTTAACAAGATAAACTTATTATTTAATTCAGAAGAAAATAAATTTATAGGTAATAAACCTAAATGGTTTTTCCAAGAGTCAATGCTGTTTAAGTTTGTCATTATCATCACCTATTATATTAAAAAAATAAACTTATAATTTAACTAATTCTGTAGAATCTAAACGAACACAATATCCAAAAATTCTAACAGCGTTTTTGCACATGTTTTAATATCATCATTTAAGCCGACTCATGATTTTTGAATTTTCCATTGGATTTACATATATTAACAAATACGAAATATTTTACACCCTTTCGTCTGTCAATAAATAAATCATATATGAAGGAGTGCTTATCAAAACAATCTCAATCATCAGTTTTATATATTACAATGGTGCATTTAAATTATCACACGAGTCGGTCGTGCCGTGAACGATTTTGGGGGCGGAGTGTTTTGGCTTCCAGTTATTCTAAAATATTTTCCTCAACTTGGAGGTAAAGCAGATCAATCTCTTTCTGCAGCCCGATAGTCTTTTGTAGCGCTGTTGCGATCTTGCAGTAACGACGGGCATCTTCAAGTATTCTGCCTTTTCTGTCCTTTAAATATTTATACAGAACCTGATACCCGCCAATATGATAGCTCCACAACTCAGAATTAATGCCCTCAAAATATTTGCTGTCATTGATATATACACGCTGCTCATCTTCATTATAAACAACTTTCTCGATGCGGTCATTCTCGCCAGCTCCCTGATATTTTGCAATTGGTATATCCAACTCGTCGCTTTCCAAAAGATGAAGCTGCACAAGCTGTTTTCCAAGCTCGCCAACCTTCTTAAAAAGTTCAAAATCCGCAGTAAAGGGCACACGCGGAAAATCTATCTTAAGAAATTCCGCATACTTTTCCCTGTACAAATTGCTGTAAAAAACTCCATAAATGTAATATAAAATTTCTTCCGGCGAAGGTTCCTTTCCGTAAGCCGTTCTGAGCATATGAAAAATTTCCGGAGCGATGTTGGGTTGTTGCCCAGCTTGCTGTTTTTCAAAAAGATGACCATCATCATTTTTTGAGTAAGTAAATAGAGAGAATATATATCCTATTTCACTAGTTTTATTTGAGATATAACAACTTTCGATTATTTTGTCTGAAACAAGAATATGAGACCAGATAGCTCCTACCTTTACTTGTCTTACAGTACAAATTCCTATATTATCACCATCGAGCATATTGTGCATAATATTTATTAGCGGTCTTTCAACAAGTATTTTTGAATAAAAAATATTTCGAAGGTCGAAAGGTCTATATTGTATTTTAGTAATGTGTTCTTCAATATTTTCAATTTTTGACATGGCAAGTCTTGATTTTTGTAGGTTAAAAGACGAAGTGTCTTTTAGCTTAAATGTAGTTTTAATTATATTATCTGAAATTTTATTATTTTTAAATTGATATATCCTATTTTTTAGTACTGTCTTATCGAAATCAATAACGAATTTATCACGTGCGGTTACTATTCCAACGCTGTTTATAGGGAAAATATCCTTCAGGTTTTTCCAATTCAAGTAATTTTGGATGTTCTGTGTATGTCTTTTTATGAAGAAATAATAGGGGCTTTTTGGTAAAATCTCATCATATTTATAGGGTTCGATTTTATCTTCTTCAAGCCAACCATATTTTGTATTCCGTTCACCATAAAGGTCTTCATAAAAGACCTCACACCCTTTTTTATCGTGATGCTTTATCATAAAACAAATTGCCACTCCCTGCCGAATATCAAAGACATTTTCGTCTTTGCTGCCATCGGGTGCAGTTTCCTTTTTCAAGCTGTTCCCGTGCAGGTTGAGGATGAATATCTTATTAAAGGTTTTCATCAAACTCTGGCGCATTCCACGAAAAGTCGGATTATCCAGATAGCTGTGGTTTGTGATCATGCCGATGACACCATGACCGGCTTTTTGTATCTTCCATTGAGCAAAGCGAAGGAATTTCACATAATCGTCCTGCAACCACAACTTCCTTTCTCCTAACGGTTTTCCATCTACTTCATAGTAGCTCTGCGCACCATCAATATCGGTTTTGAGAAGCTTTTCAGTCCATTCATTAGTATTTGAAGAAATTCCCGAATATGGAGGATTTCCCATAATGACAAGAATTGGAATTTCTTGTTTTACTCTGTTTGCCAGGTGGTTTTCTTCGCTCAATGAACTAAGCCCGGGAATGTTAACCGAATCCAACTCGTCCATTTCAAGGGTATTGGTGAGATAGAGTTTGAAGCGCTCGTCATCTGACATTGTATAACCCAGCTCTTCGAGAAGGAATCCGATCTTGAGGTGTCCGATTGCATAGGGCGCTATCATCAGCTCAAAAGCAAAGAAATTTTTCAGAATATTATTTTTGATAAGGGAATGCAGTCCGCCCTGTCCGTATTGCTCATGATCTTCATGAACTGCAATTTTGATCGCTTCAGCAGGAAAGGTAAGTGTTCCTGCCGCAGGGTCGAGCACGGTCACATTTTCGGAAGCAAAACCATCCGACAGGTCGAATTCCTTTTTCAGTATTTTATGTAAAGAATGAGTGATATATTGCTCAACAGGTTCGGGAGTATAGTACACGCCACG
>JAUWPE010000101.1 GCA_030611765.1 Candidatus Cloacimonadota bacterium
TTTTGTTTCTCTGCAAATTTTGAAAGTTCTTTAATTACCGCAAGTTCCGAATTAAGACTAATGTCGGCATATTTAACTACATCTTTGGCTTGACTATGAATGGTTCTTAATAAAAGAAATTGTGCTTTTATGTTTGCATCACGCATCTTCATAATATTAGTGATTCTTGAGTCAGCAAGGATATTTATTACGCTTTTTACTAAAACTTTTGCAATATTAGTATCTCCGCAAACTACTTTTGTAACACCTGTCACATCAATACCTTTTGAAGCATACAGTTCTTTCAATCTTATTGCATTATGGGCAATTTTTTCAAGATCTATCTCTATTCTTGGCGTAATCATGTCAATTGTCCTCACTTGAGTATTTCGGGAAATACTTCATATATTTTTTTAATAATTTTATCGCATCCATACTTTAAAACATCTGTAGTTGGTAATTTATATTTACTCTCATACTCTAATATTGTATTTTCAAGTTCATGGTCTGTCATATCTTCATGATTAAGTGTAATAGCAATTACTTTTGATTTTGAAAATAGCTCGTTAAGCTTAATTTCGCTTTCTAATGTTGGCATTGGCAGGTTAGGATAATCACAATGATTCTTTCTTTTGGGTGGATGTTGCATGATTATAGCATTAGGCAATGCTCCTCTAAGAATTGCACTTGAGGATGTAAACGCAGGATGACTTAAAGCTCCTTGACCTTCAACTATAATTATATCAGGCTGTTCTGTAGCAACGGCATTCACAATTGCATTTTCAACTTCTCCTGTTGCAAAGCCCGAAGTTAAAACATCTAAAGCAATACCATATTTTGCACCTTGAATTAAGCCTGTTTGTCCGGTTGTTACAAAAATTGTTTTTAAACCTTGTTTTTTCAAAGATTCAAAAAGTACTCGGGCAGTAGTCCTTTTCCCTACAGCACAATCTGTTCCTGCTACAAGTATTACTGGGGTTCTAATTTCTAAAATACGCCCTGAGAATATATGGAGTTTATTTCTTGGCGGAGCTTTCCTAATATCATAAATTCGGACACCATATTCATTTGCTTTTTGAATAAATTCATCATCTTCGGTGAAATATTCTGGAAGACCATTTATAATATTCATCTTATTTTTAATGGCACTTACTATTATCTGTCTTTGTTCTTCATTAAGAAATGATGTTAGTGGTGCAATACCATAAATAAAATATTCAGGGGTATAGTTTAAACTATTCAAGGCATCATCAATACTATTAAATATTGGAATATTATTCTTAATTCCATCAAGATATTCTCCTGCATCTAGTCCTGTTTTTGTACTATCTATAATACCAATAATTTCATATCGTTCAGAATATCTAGCTAAACCATTTGCCACTTTTCCATCTATCTTTCCAAACTCATTTTCACTATAAACTAAAGCTTTTTTTCTCATTATTTATCTCTTAATTTTTATTAATTTCTTTGAACTCAGGAGTTCTGTTTTAATTTGCCCATAACGTTCCCGGTTTAAAAGAAGTTCGGCGAAGCCGAATTTGGACGGAGCGAAGCGTAGTCTTTTACACCGTGTTATGTAAAGTTTTGGCAATATCATTGTTCACTCTCACCAATACAGATCTTTAACAGTAGCTCAAGTTCTTTATTTTGGTAATCGAACTCAGCTACCACACCTTTTAGGTTATCGGTTAACTTCCTGTATCCCCATAAGCACCTTCTTTTCGTATCTTCTACACCATTTCGGACAAAGTAATAGGGCATGTTTACATGGAAAAACGAGATGCTGTCGGCATCTCTTAAAACATCGGTTCTTTTATCGCCTCCTATTTCATGACGGCTTACAAGAAAAAAGACATCATCGACTAATTCTTTTCTTACATTGCATTCTTCCATTATTTCTTTCAAAATTTTAGCGCTGTTTAAAGCATGAGCTTTCTTAAATTCATCATAGCTCTTGTAATCCTTATATCTTACTTTCCGTTCTTCAATAGCTCTTTCAATGTCATGACCTAAAGCAGCTATTTTTAGGGCCTCATCAGCATCAGGCTTTAATTTAAGTAGCCATTCTAAGGTGTTTTTTGCATGGATTGGGTCTTCGGGGACAAGCGATTTTTCGATAATCCTATCAATCTTCTTCTTTACGCAGTCAATACTATCTATTTTTATATAGAATCACCACTCTTCTTATATTTTCTGTATTCATCAAAATAGCGATTAAAAGGATTGCTAAGAACGGTAGGTTTACTATTTCCCCCAGAAATAAAAAGCGTATATTTAGTAATGCAAAAAGGAATATGATAAATATCCTAACATCACGACCCATTCTGAAATAGTGTCCTTTTGACCCGATTATTTTCTTCATCAAGCCATCATATTTGTCAGCGGTATAACTATTCATGAAAGTGCCAATGATCGCCAGAAATCCGATAAAGAGATATAGGAGGTTTTCATTTAGGAAATAGACGTAATAAGTCAGACCGAAAAGAAGGAAGGCATCTGCATAGCGATCTAAAACAGCATCAAACCATGCGCCGTATTCTGTTTCTTGGAATTTCAATCTTGCTATTTCACCGTCACAGCCATCAATAATAGATGCTGCTTGGGCCAGTATTGCTCCCCATAATAGAAAAGTGTATTCTCCTAAAAAGAAGAAAAATGCTCCAATACAACAAAGGATAAAAGAAAGGAATGATATAAAATTTGGAGAAATATTAGTTTTTACAAGATACTTTGAAATCCTGATTGATAAGGGTCTGTTTAAGTATCTTGATATAGGTCCATCAGAGGGCTTTTCTAAGGTAGCTAAAAGCTTGCCTTCGGCTTTCTTAAATGCCTCCTCATCATCCACATCAATCCAGAAAGCATCTTTAATATCAAAGACTTTAGCCTTTCCTTTTTCTGCCAGCACTTTTATACCACTAGAAAGAGAGGTGTTAGCTCTGCGTACGCTTTCTTCTAAAGCATTGAATATTGCCGGAGAACAAAGGAAAATTCCTGTATCATAGGCGTTATATTTTTTGGTATCCTTTCCAATGTCTAAAATCTTATCGTCTTCTACAAGAACCTTGGTAACATCATCAATATCAACAAGTTTGTTTGTCTTGATGTTGTAGTCTACAACCAGCATAACTTTATCATCTGCTATTTTTTCATTCTTCAATTTCACTATTATTGATTCGTCAAAGATATGGTCACTCATTAACAGGATAAAATTTTCTTTAAGCGTGTCTTTTGCTTTAAGAACTGATATACCATTTTCCTTTTCCCAATCATCATTTATGATATGGGTTATCTTTATATCTCTTCTCTGGCTAAATCTGTCCAGAAAACGCCTCACCTTTTCACCATTGTACCCTGTTACCACATAGAAATCTGTTAGACCACCCTTCTTTGCGGTTAATATCACCCGTTCAATGAGGGATAATCCCAGAAGTGGAATAAGGGGCTTTGAATCGTTCTTAGTTGACAGTCTGGTTCCCCGCCCAGCAGCGAGGATTAAGCATTTCATATTCAATCTTCCCTTTTTCCTTTGATGAAATCTTCTGTTAATCGATATGCCTCATCATCGGTAAACTGTTTTGGGGGGTGCTTCATAAAATAGGCCGAAGGAGAGTACAGAATCCCCCCTTTACCTCTTTCAAGTGCCAGTTTGCAACACCTAATCGCATCTATTACCACTCCTCCAGAGTTGGGGGAATCTTCCACAGAAAGCCGCAGTTCGAGGTTCATGGGAATATCACCAAAAAGTTTACCTTCCATCCTGATGAAGCAGATTTTGTTGTCTTTCTGCCATGCCACCCAATCGCTGGGACCGATGTGAATGTTTTCATCTTCCAATCGGTTTTCAGCTAATTGGGATTGGACAGATTCGGTCTTTGATATTTTCTTACTTACAAGTCTGGTCCTGCTGAGCATATTAAGGAAGTCCGTATTACCCCCCGTATTGAGTTGGTATGTTCTTTCTAATTTTACCCCTCTTTTCATAAATAGATTAGCTAGAACCCGATGAACTATTGTGGCACCTAACTGGGATTTTATATCATCTCCGATAATTGGAATTCCCGCTTTTTCAAATCTATCGCCCCATTCAGAGCCACTGGCAATAAAAACAGGCATATTATTTATGAATGCCACTCCCGCCTCCAAAGAACATTCTGCATAAAATCTAACAGCCTTTTCAGACCCCACAGGACAATAATTTAAGAGAATATCAGCACCAGATTTTTTTAATTCCTTGATTATATCTTCTTTGGATGCTTCTTTTTCCTCAGATGGAACGAATGTATATTTATCTTCATAATCCTTCATGTGCTCTGCAAAACCATCCAAAACCCTGCCCATCTTTACCTCGACACCTGTCTTTGGCATATTTTTACAGAATACTGTGGTGCAGTTTGGAAGTTCAAAGATGGCCTCTGAGATATCCTTTCCAACCTTCCTTCCGTCTATGTCGAAGGCAGCTACTACATCGATATCGTATGGTTTGTAACCACCGATATCCCAATGCATCAAACCTATAGCCTCTTTGCTATCCTTGTTTTTATAGTACTCTATACCCTGCAGCAATGAACTTGCACAGTTGCCAATCCCTACAATACCGATTTTGATTTTTTTCATAAATAATCACTTCCTTAATTTTATTGTATTTTGTAAAGCCAAAATTTCACATAACTACTAGCTATACGCCATATGTCGTATACACCGATGATTTAGCATGATATACGCATATTTTGTTCTGTTATTTTTCATATATCTGTACATACTACATCGATTGGTGAAGTGGTATTTTGAGAGTTTCAATCTCAGTTTTTTTCCTGTTTCTATTAAATGATCCATTTTTTAATTCCTTATTATAGTCAAAAAGAGGAGAACAACATTATTTGTCAAATAGAAAATATATTTCCCTGAAAATTATCCCCAAACTTGACGTTATGTAAACTTAATGCTAAATTTTGTATATGAGAAATGATCATGAATTTTCGCAAAAAGATATAAGCTTAATAAATAAATACAAATTCTACTTGCAGTTTGAAAAGGGCTTAAGTGCGAATTCAATTCTTGCCTATGAGCGTGATATAAAGCAATTTGCAGAAGAAAAAAGCAAGCATGATCTCACAAAAATTATTTCCGATGATGTGATCGCTTTTATAAATTCCCTCTACAAGCACGGTGCATCAGATAAAACAGTTGCACGTAAGCGAAGCTCGCTTGCGAATTTTTACAAATTTTTATACATTGAAGAGCTAATCTCTGAGCCGATATTTGAGCGGTTCCCTTCACCTAAAGTTTCAGCATCTTTGCCGGATGTTCTCTCGATAGAGGAAGTAGATGCACTGATCAATGCAGTGGAAAGAACGGACGAATACGGAACTCGCGATAGGGCAATCCTGGAATTTCTCTATTCAACCGGAGCTCGCATTTCAGAGATGATAGACTTGCGTGTCGGGGATCTTTATCTTGATGAGAAGATCGTGAGATTATTTGGAAAAGGAAGAAAAGAGCGCTATGTGCCGATCTCTCAAACAGCACTGACCTATTGTAAAAATTATATTGATAATGCCCGTCAAAAGCTCCTGAAATATAAGCAGAGCAATATTTTGTTTCTCAATAGATTCGGAAATAAACTCAGCAGAATGGGCTGCTGGAAGATAGTTAATAAATATGCTAATCAAGCAGGAATAAAGAGTCACGTGTCACCACATACATTGCGACATTCTTTTGCCACTCATCTGCTGCAGGGCGGAGCGAATCTTAGGATCGTGCAAACTTTACTGGGACACAGCAGCATCAGCACAACCCAAATTTATACAAATATTGACAGGAATTATCTCAAAGAAGTTCATTCCCTCTATCATCCAAGAGCATAAAAATCAAAACATAAAGGAGTTCTAACTATGTTTAAAAAGCTTTATATCACAGCTTTAGTAGCTTGTGCAATAACTGGAGTTCTTTTTGCGCAGGAAATGACAGACAGAGATATCCAGCAAATAGAATATGATGCAGGAACCGCCTACAATGAAGGTGTCGAACTCTACACTCAAAAAGATTATCAGGGCGCGACAGATAAGTTTGTGACGTCTCTTGACCTTTACAAAAAGATCGATACTGAAGCCAATCCAAAAACCGACCGCATTCGCGAATTATATAAGAACCTTTCGGTTCTGTATTATATGACAAAGCAATATTCAAAGGCAATTGAGTATTATGAGCTTCGTCAGCAATATGAGCCGGACAATTATCAAATCGTGATTTCTCTAAGCTCGATCTATGATGCAATGGGGGATGATGATCAGGAGCTTCAGGTTCTTCTTGATTATGATGAAAACTATGATAGATACAAAATAAGTAAAAAAATTGCCGCAATATATGAGGATAATAATGACCTTCAAAATGCTATAGTATATTATACCGACGCCTTTGAGCTCAATCCGAAAAAAGTGGAATTCTTAGAAAAGATCGCAATGTTTTATCATAAGACCGATGAGACGGCCAAGGCGATTCAAGCATACGAAGATTATATCGCCACTGAACCGGCTGATTATATCCTGAGAAAAGTCTATAAAAACCTGGGTATTTTCTACCAAAATATGGGACAAATCGATAAAGCGATACTTGCATTTGAAAATTCTCTTGCGCTTAAAAATGATAAGGATATCGCTTTCACCGTGGGGCATCTCTATTATGATCAGGGAAATTATCAAAAAGCCAAACAATACCTGCGGGATGTACTGAGTATAGATCAGAATAATCCTCAGGTACATTACTATATGGGTAAGATATATCGTGAGGAAGAGCAATGGGATAAGGCAATTTCAGAATTTGAGCTTATTGTGAACAATCCCCAACTCGGGAAGTTTGCAAAAGAAGAAATCGATTATATTAAAAAGCAACAATAATATATTAATAATATAGATATAACTCAAGTTTCGCAGTAGATATTATAAAAGGTTAAATATGATTTTATTAAGTAATTTCCATCCTGTAAAAATATGAATTTCTAATTACTCCCGACCTGTCGGGACTAATGAAATTTCAAATGACAAATGGCAAATAAAAAGATATTCGATTTAGAGGAGAGAACTGCAAAATTTGGTGAGGATATTATCGAATTTGCAAAAAAGGGTATAATAACATGAACCACGAAAATAAAAGTATGCCCTCCTTCCCAAACCCTTCAGTCTTCTCGTTCCCAAACCCTTCAGTCTTCTCGTTCCCAAACTCTTCAGTCTTCTCCTTCCCAAACCTTTCA
>JAUWPE010000062.1 GCA_030611765.1 Candidatus Cloacimonadota bacterium
ATTTTTTTTAATCAATCAAAGTCTCGACATATTCTGCAATTGCCAGCCCGACAATGCCTGCTCCAATAATAAGAACTTCAACTTATTCCATCGTGCTCCTTGGTCATTTAATTTTAATATTCTTACATGTTTTGGCAAAAATTTTTCATTCATTTCTGTGATTCCTTTATTGATAAGTGTTTATACCATTAAAATTTTTACTTAATTTTTCCGATCTTTCTCTGTGCTCTCTGCCTGCCGAGTCGTAGTGAAACGAAGACTGGTGCTCTCTGCCTGCCGAGTCGTAGTGAAACGAAGACTGGTGCTCTCTGCCTGCCACGGCGTCCTGTCTGGGCGTAGCGTAGCGAAGACTGAAATGAAATGAAGACTGGCCTGTCACGGCGCAGTGCAACGGAGACGGATGGTGAATTTCTTTTTTTTTCTGTTTATCAGAGTTTAGTACGCTGAATTTGTTTTCCTTTTAGTGTCCAGCCGGTTGCGTCAATTATTTCAATATCAACAAAAGTGCCAATGAGTTTTTTGTCTCCGGGGAATACTGCAATTTTATTATCTCTTGTTCTGCCTGAGAGCTCTTTATCGCTTTTTTTGCTGGTATGCTCGACATATACCTGCACAGTTCTACCGATTTGTTCCTGATATTTCTCAAAGGTGATTTGCTCTTGCAGCTCTATAAGTTTTTGCAATCTTTCCAGTCTCGTTTTCTCAGGAATTTGTTTTGCATAGGATGCTGCTGCTGTGCCTTCACGAGGTGAGTATTTGAAAGTAAAAGCATAGTCAAATCGGATTTGTTTCATGAGATTGTAGGTTTGTAGGAAATCCTCTTCAGTTTCTACGGGGAAGCCGACCATCACATCGGTCGTGATTGCAATATTGGGTATCGCATCTCGTAATTTATGTATGATGCTGAGATATTTTTCTGAGGTATATTTACGGTTCATTTTTTTCAGAATACTATTCGAACCGGACTGCATAGGCAGGTGAAGATGTTCACATAATTTGGGTTCTTTTGCGATAACTTCAATCACCTTGTCAGAAATATCTTTCGGATGTGACGTGACGAAACGCAGACGCTCAATGGTAGAAATTTGTGATGCTTCTTTTAACAATTCGGGAAAGGTGTATTCGCCGTCATCATAGGAATTTACATTCTGCCCGAGCAGGGTCACATCTTTGAAATCTTCATTTCCTGCATTTTTGATTTCCAGCAGAATTTCTTTGTGATCTCGTGAGCGTTCTCTTCCACGCACATAGGGGACTATGCAGTAGGAGCAGAAATTATCACAACCCCGCATGATCGTCACAAAGGCATTTACACCCTTATTTCTGACAGGATATATATTTTCGTAGTTTTCTATATTATTTTGGATATCGGCAAACAAGTGCTTTTTCCGAAACATACATTTGGATATGATCTTAGGAAGCTGCCTGTACTGATCGGTTCCCACAACAAAATCAAGACTCTTAATTTCTTCAAGAAGCTCTTCACCTTTTCGCTGGGCAACGCAGCCGATCAAGCCGATGAGCATATCCGGATTTTGTTTTTTTCTCTTTGCTTCTGCGGTGATCCTTCCCAGCACCCTATCCTCGGCATGCTGTCGCACTGTGCAGCTATTGAAGATGATAATATCTGCGTCGTCTATTATGTTTGTTTTTTGGTAACCTGCATCGGAGAGAATGCCTGCAACAAGTTCGCTGTCTGCCACGTTCATCTGGCAGCCGTAGGTTCGGATGTAGAATTTATTCATTTTGGTTCAATTATTTCCCAGTGACCATATGTTTTTCCACCTTTTCTTCTGATGACACCTTCCTTTTTCAGCTTATCAATTTGATATTTTACACCATCTTGTGATATATTAAGAAGTTCAGCTAATTTTGTTCTTGTTAGTGATGGGTTCTCTTTGATAAGATCAAGAATTCTTTGGGTAGTTCTATAGGTAGTTCTTTGGGTAGTCTTAAGGGTAGTCGTCTTAAGGGGTAAACTTGTATCTCTCTGGAAGATAACCTTGAATCCAGACTTTAAATTTTTAAAATTGACCTCTACTCCTTTAGAATTGCATTCATCATACATTCTTTTTAGACCTGATCCCCATTTTTCGATGTCCCGCGAGTAATATAATATCCTGGCAATAAGGGGATTTCGAAGAACAGATTCTTCCTCACCTTTGATGTAATCTTCCGGAGTCATTCCTTCGGGGAAATTGCCGGGATTCCATATTTCAACCCGATTCTGGAATATTGAGATCTTGTTTGCTTCCGGTTTGAAATAATCACGATGGCATAGAGAATTTACCAGTGCTTCTCTTATTGCATCAATTGGTATTTCCGGAATTTCAACTCTTTTAAAATTCTGGAATTCAACACGCCAATGAATGTTTTTCGAAATATAGGTTTCTGCTTGTGCTAAAATATCAAAAACTGTACCATGATACTCTTTAATGTCTAAAAAAGTTGTTTTGTCTTTTCCTGCAAAGATAGCAGCTTGAAGCTCGAGAAGATTGTTATCACAGAATAACACCTCAACTGCTTTGAGTGGTTTCTCCTCTTTATACAATTTGAGTTTTTTCAATGCCGTTTTGATGTTTGTAAAAGGAAAGTTGATCCTTTTTGATGTATTCTTTTAATTTGGCAGTATTAATTTCAGACAGACTTTCTCCAGAGAATTGGGTGTCCCAATATATATGTCTTTTCTTTGAGAAAAATCGTTCCAATTCCGCAACGGTCAATTTCTTGTTTTCATCAGCAACTCTAATATATGCTCGTCCGTATGCAAAGTAAGGCGCTTCATAACCTGAAAATTCTACTTTGATGCATTGCCTTTGATCCAAGATAATTTCACTGATCTTTGGGTATATTTTGGGTTCTACATTGTCTGATATTACCCGGGAAATTTTTCGTAATGTGTTTTCAGAAACATCTTGTCCCACGATCTCACCGTTATTTTTAATACCAAAATAGAGTGTTCCCTTTTGGTGTTTGTTTAAGATGCTTACTGTAGAAATTATGGCTTCTTTAAGTTCAGAGGTCGATTTTTTTAGTTCTAGTGTTTCTGACTCTTTTAATATCATTTCTTCTTCAAACATTTTGTTTATCAATGCGGCATTCGACGAGTTCGCTGTCTGCCACATTCATCTGGCAGCCGTAGGTTCGGATGTAGAATTTTTGGGGTTTCATTTTATCCGCCAGCTGGCGGAAGTTAATTTTAGAATCATAGTATCGTGCATTTCATATTATGTTTGTCAATTGCTCTTAATGATAAGAGCTCGTATTGAGTTGATCTTTTTTTCAGAAAGGGCAGGTAAAAATGATTTGCATTTTATTAAAAATTTTGGAGCTGATAAAATCAAGTTATTATAAAATTCCCGATTCACTTGTGGGTCAGTATAATATTGCGTATCAATTCTTTCATTCATTGCAGCTTCTATGAATTCAAGTTCTTCCGTAGTAAAATACTCAGTAAGATATTTTTGAGCAAATACAATTGTGCATTTGTGTATTTCCGATCTCACTCCAATTTTTTGTAAGACAGCATAGAGAGAGAAATACATAGTGTAATAAGCAGTTGAGATTTTCCAGCTAACATTACTTATTTCGCTCATGGTTGCTAAAGACTCTTCACCTTTTTATATATACGCGTGAGCAAGATTGGAATTGGGCTTAATTAATTTCAAACCTCTTTTTTGCTTAAAGCACCATGCGATAACAGTCATAAAATCCTTTCAATAAATTGATCCGGTTGTGTAATAATGATATGATTTTGAATAACTTCCTTTAATAAATGATCTTTCAATTTATCCTTTTCAAAAAGTTCATATGAATAATGAAATATGTTTGTTGAGATATTATATATTCTCGAAATTTTTTGTATTTCAGATCTATTGCATTCACCAATTACGCAGATGTCTAAATCTGATTCTTCATCTGCATTTCCCTTAACATAACTACCAAATAATAAACCTATACCATCAACAAAAGGTGTGATCTTCTCAACTATTTGCGAAATTAGGGAGTTTTTTTGTAAAAATACAATTTTTTTATATTGCTCAGTTAAAATCAAATAATCTTTTGAATTTTGGTTATCTTGAAGTGCAAATACTCTTATTTTTCCTTTAATTTTTGAAGTTAAGATTCCTTTTTTCTCAAGATCATCGAGAATTCTTTGAACGGTTTGAAGCCCAATGTCAATTTTTTTATATACCTCACGAATATAATATTCTCTTTGATAGCCTTTGGTAAAAAGAGCTAAGACCTTTAAATAATTTTCTGTAATATGTAGTTCCATGTTATTGTCTCCAATTTGAGACATATGTATTATATATGAGACAAACTGTCAATTATTTTTATATTCGATCTTCTTCAGATCAATCCCCTTGAAATAGTGTTTCAAAATTTGCTCATATGTATAGCCCTGCTTTGCTTTTTTCTTCATTAATCTATATCCCTGAAAATCAACTTAACTTATATTCCTGAACATTTTATTAAGCCCTCTAAGAGTCTTTTGTATATCAAAAGAATTTTGTTCGCTGATCGTCAGAACGGGAAAAACTTCATTCTTGATCCTTGATATCATCCCATTTATTTCTTTGTATGTCCTTCCGAGGTTGAGTCTATATTTACGTAAATCTGGAGAAAAGTTGTCCTCCAAAAGTTTTTTCTGAAAAAGTTCTAGAAATTCCGTGTCAATAAAGTTAAATTTTTCTTGCAATAAGTACCCAAGGTCATAAAAATCTCTGCCAGCAATAGCTTTTCTTGTAGAAGATGCTCTCAGTTTTTCAGCAACCAATTCTTTCAAAGCAAGACAATTAATTGATCCGGCATCAAAGAGTCGCTCTTTTGTAAAAGGATGAAAAAATTTATGATTAATCCTTTTCACTGCTGGAGGAATAATTGGATTAAACCTTAGACCAATTTCAAGCTTTAATGATTCCTTCTTATTCAGAATCACGGATTTGTATTCCAAATTATAGATATACTGAGTTGATTCGTTGTGTCCCGCGTCATCTAAATTTTTCACAGTCATGCCAAATTTGTTTAGAAGTAGATTGATGCTCTCTTTTATTGGTTTAATAGCATTTCGACGTACCGTTCTTGTTGAATTATTTGTAGGGAGCTTAAGGGTAAAATCCAAATCTTCACTTAATCTATGATAAGAATAATAAATTTTACTCAAGCAAGTTCCACCCTTGAATATTAAATCAGTGCTTAAGTCCTTAATAACAGAAAGTACAAGAGTAATATAATAGTCTTTTTCAAGAAGTCTTAATGGAAAGCTGGTTTGAGCTGAGGTTCTTCCTAAGATTCTCAAAAATTCATCTTTATTTTTATGCAACATTTTCAATTAATTTCCACTTTTTATTTATTCTTCCCCTTCTTGATTCTGAGGGATAAAGCGTTATGAGAGAGGTTTGCATTACACTCATAATTAGCGGTTCTATAAAAACATCCTCAACACCTGCGAGTTCTAATACAAATCCAATTCTTTTTCTTACTGATTTGTTAGGAAATTTTGTGGCATATTTAATAAGTTTTTTTATATCAACATTCCCACATCCTATTTGTGCAGCAGTAATCTCAAATACTTTTTTGAGTCCTCCTACAGATTCTGAAAAATAGAACATATCAATGATCGTCCGTTCTTTATCACTTACTGTTACATCAGTGTTTTTTATTCTAATTTTTTTCAATCCATACAATCTTTCATTTTGGATCTTTATCATTTTAAATCCAGTATCGCCAATAGTTTTTTCGCATTGCATGGATGTATTCAGGATATATATTGTCTGGAAAATTTGTTCAGTAAAACCATAATAATTATACATAGTTGAGTAACCAATGTAATAATTGCCGTTCGGAAATAATATCGGGGGAACGAGGAATTCATTTATTCTACCACCTCCAGGACCTGATTCAAGAGGTGAAAAAAAATACACTCCCCTTTTAATTGAGTCCAAGATGCCCATTTTTTTAAGTCTAAAAAGAGTTTTCTCTGCTATGCTTTTTGGAAAGTTAAAATATTTCTCAAACTGCTCTTTTGTAATTACGTTTACTTTTTCATAAGACAGTCTTGCCACAACCTCCCGCTCTCGAGGATTCATATACTGAGTTGTATTATTTTTCATGTTATTTCTCATAAATGGAAATATGATAAATATTTATACAACCATATTTCGTAAATCTTATCCTTTTTGTCAAGCACGACAGAAAATTTGATTATAAAGTTCCCAAATGTAATAGTAAGTTAATTATTTTTATACTCGATCTTCTTCAGCTCAATCCCCTTGAAATAGTGTTTCAAAATTTGCTCATATGTATAGCCCTGCTTTGCCATGTTTATCGCTCCCATCTGGCACATACCAACGCCATGTCCGCTTCCTCTGCCAATGATCCTGATGTATTCTGAATCCTTTGTGATATAAAAAAGTGACGAACGCAAACCGCCAAGTGTCTGCCTTATGAGAAGTTCATTTTCGAGTAGCAATTCTCCCTGCGAGCCCTTGAGCTTAATCTTTATGATCCTGCCGGATTCTCCTCGTTCGAGTACCTCGTAACCGACATAAAAACCGAAATTTGCCTTATCGTCCACCATGCGTTGGAAATCGCTTGGAGTATATTTCTTTTCCCATGTGTAGGTGTTTCTGACCCATCCCTTTTCGTCTTCCACATTACAGAATACCGGTTGCGGATCTTTGATCCACTTCTCGGCATAATAATTCTGTGTCAGATCATAAGAACTTGAACCATTTCCATCATAAATACTTGTGAGGTATGGTACTTCTATTCCGCTCCAGGCATTAGAACTTGTCTCGGTTCTGCCGCCGCAGCTTGTAGAATATACTGCATTGATAATATTTCCTTTATAAACTCCGACGATGCCGCGTGTGTTCTCGACAGCACTTTCGGTCACTGCATTTATATCTGTAATTCCCGAGAAAACCTGGCAATGCACACTGGCGCAAAGGTCGAAACCATCGTCTTTATGAGCTCCACAAAGGATTTTATAAAGTGCTTCTGATCTTGCTGCTATTGCCTGCGCTTTCATTGCTTCCATTGGTGAGTCTGTGCCTATTTCATTTGGAATAACTCCTGCGACATAATTTTCAAAATCCGAATGTGCGATCAGGTTCATCTTGCCAATTTGATTGATGGTGACCCGCAGGTTTGATTCATATTCTCGTGTAACGAATTCCGAAGGATTCCAGAAATTCGATCTCGGCACATTTTCCACAGTGATGGGTGCAGAGCTTTCGATCCGGATCGGTGCACGAAGGTAGTAATCCTTCTGTTGCTCAATATCATAGATCATGAGGTCGCAGTATGAATATTCGTAACCTTCTTCGATCCAGGAACCGATTTCCGCATTCAATTTTGCTTCTTCATAGGATGAAAAAGTGTTGCTCAAATATACAGCAAATTCATTTTTAACAGAGAAATGCTTGCCATCAAAGGATATTGCAGTAATTTCTCTGCTGAAACATTCGGGGAATGTCAAAACAAATATGTCTGCATCTTTTTGAGAGGTAAATTTCTTTATTCCGACCATCCAGAAAGGAACGATCTCGATACCGTCAGGGATCTGTATAGAAAGGGATGTGTTCGAGAATTCAAGCTGAAATGGAGAATCTTCTTCAGTTATAATAATTGTGCCTGGAGATGAAAACTCGATCGTGTGGGCATTCGGCACTATTTCGACGTCAACGTACAACATGCCGTCTTTAATCTCGGCTGCATTAAGCACCGATACGAGAAAAGTGATAAAAAGGACTAACCAAAATTTTTTCACAGAACTTCGCTTCCTTCAGGAACTTCTTTTTCAGGCACTACAACAGCAATGCCGTCCTTGGAGTTTGCAGCAAGGATCATTCCCTGAGATTCCAAGCCCATGAGTTTTCGCGGTTTCAGGTTCATTAGCAGAACGATCTGTTTTCCCACCAATTCTTTCGGCTTATAATATTGGGATATGCCTGCGATAACCTGGCGGATCTCACCTGCACAATCTACTTTTAACTTAAGGAGCTTATTGGCTTTTGGTATTGTCTCTGCTGCAATCACTTTCACGACCCGCAGTTCAATTTTGGTAAAATCATCATAGTCGATTTCGGGCTTGTGCTCGAGTGCAGGAGCAACACCTGATTGTTTCTCCAGAAGTTCATTCTGCTCTTTCACTTCCTTATTTGTGATCTTCCTGAAAAGCGGTTCAATTGTACCCAGCGAGATTTTTTGTGATGGATTATTAAGCTCATTCCAGGAAAGAGGAGTATTCAGATCCATCATAGTCCGTAATTTTCTCATCGCTTTCGGAAGCACTGGAGAGAACACAATCGATATGATACGAAGCAGTTCTGTGCATACGTACAAAGTTTCCGAAGCTGCTGCCTTGTCGTCCTTCACAGAAAACCACGGTTTGGTTTCATCAAAATATTTATTGCCACTTCGGGCGATATCCATAATGAGTTTCACTGCTTTACGAACCCGATAGTTTGCATAACATTCTTTAATTTCATTAACCAGTTTATAAGCTTCATCAAGAGTATTTTCCGAGAGTTGAGAGAGGTTTTGAGGTTTTTCAATTTTTCCATTAAAATATTTTTTCACAAAAGTGAACACGCGGTTTGCAAGATTGCCGAGAATGTTCGCAAGCTCGTTATTGACCTTTATCTGAAAATCCTCCCATGAGAAGTCGCTGTCCTTTGTCTCCGGAGCATTTGCAGCAAGATAGTAACGCAAAAATTCCGGTTTGAAATACTTCACAAAATCCCGTACCCAGATCGCATAATTTCTGCTGGTTGAGGTTTTCTTTCCTTTAATATTTAGATATTCATTTGCAGGCACATCATAGGGAAGCACATATTTTTCTTCCTGCTCCATGAGCACCGAGGGCCAAATTATTGTATGGAAGGGAATGTTATCCTTACCAAGAAAATGAATGAGTTTTGTGTTCGGATCGAGCCAATAATCCTTCCAGAGCTCTGGGGTTCCAAGATTTTTTGCCCATTCTACAGTCGAGGAAAGATATCCGATCGGGGCATCGAACCACACATAGAGAACTTTTCCTTCCGCCTCATCGAGTGGCACAGGTATTCCCCAGCCCAGATCTCGTGTTATGGAGCGTTCAATAAGCCCTTCATTCAGCCAACTCAGGATGAAATTGAGCACATTTTCTTTCCAGTAAGTTTTGGTTTTCAGCCATTCTCGCAATGGTTTTTCAAATTTTGGAAGTTCGAGATACCAGTTAGTTGTCTCTTTCACAACGGGTATATTCCCGCAGATCTTACATTTCGGATCGATCAATTTTATAGCATCGATGAGTTTTCCGCAGGTGTCGCATTGATCTCCGCGAGCTCCTTTTGCGCCGCAGTATGGGCAGGTTCCTTCAATATATCTATCTGCCAGAAAACGCTTGTCATGCTCACAGTAAAGCTGCTGAGTTGTTTTTTGAAGTACATAACCTGCATTGAGAAGATTCAGGAAAAATTTCTGAGAAATTCTTGTATGCTCGGGACGGGCAGTACCTGAGAAATTATCAAAATCTATCTCCAACTCATGAAAACTTTTTACTATGCTGTCATGATAATAATCAACGATTTCGCGAGGAGTTTTGCCTTCAGCTTCTGCTTTGATGGAGATGGGAGCGCCGTTTTCGTCTGTTCCGCAGATATAGATCACGTTATTGCCGAGCAGCTTTTGAAAGCGTACAAAGATATCTGCCGGAAGATATGCACCGGCAACATGTCCGATATGGAGATGTCCGTTCGCATAGGGTAATGCACTGGTTACAAGGTATTTTTCTCGTTTCATTTCTATTTCCTAATTTGATTTTTCACAGAGTCGATTGCCTGCTGCACTTTTTCCTGATCGCCAAGATAATAATGGGTAACAGCTTTTAGATTTTTATCCAATTCATAAATAAGCGGAATGCCTGTAGGAATATTGAGACCAACAATTTTCTCATCAGAAATATTGTCTAAATATTTTACAAGAGCACGCAAACTATTTCCATGCGCAACGATGATGACCTTCTTATTCTGTATAATTGCAGGAATGATGGATTCCTTCCAATAGGGGATGAATCGGGCAACAGTGTCTTTCAGGCATTCAGTTAAAGGTAGATCTTTTTCAGGCACATTTGCATATATCGGATCATTTCCCGGGTAACGCGGATCATCTTTTGTGAGCGCCGGAGGACGGGTATCATAACTTCTGCGCCAGATAAGTACTTGCTCTTCGCCGAATTTATCGGCGGTCTTTTTTTTATTCAATCCCTGAAGCGCCCCGTAATGCCGCTCGTTCAAGCGCCATGATCGTTCCACAGGCAGCCACATCATATCCATATCGTCCATCACGATCCACAATGTTCTGATAGCCCGTTTGAGCACAGATGTGAAAGCAATATCAAAAGTGAATCCATCTTTATGAAGTAATACAGCGGACTCTTTTGCTTCATGAATTCCTTTCTCGGAAAGGTCGATATCTGTCCAGCCGGTGAATATATTTTCTTTATTCCAGATGCTTTCTCCATGCCGGAGCAGTACGAGTTTATACATAACTTAAGTTTCTCCAGATGTAAATTACTAATAAAATCATATTTAACCTTTATATAGATTCTTCGAATTTTAAGTTAAACTAGAATTAATTTCTTCCCGACAAGTCGGGACTAATTACAAATAAAATGTCAAAACTTAAATGTCAAAGTAATTTTTTCTTCCTTGATTTTATTACAATTGATGAGAAAATTAAATTTACCCTGTTAGATAATCTCATATATATACAAGAATAAATATTTAATAACATTAATATCTAACGGGGTTAAGTTCGTTAGCTTCTTTCCACAAAATTTTTGCTTCATCTTTTAATCGTGGAACTGCTTTTGCAATCATTCTCAACCAATGTTTTGATTCTTTAGATTCCTTTTTGCAAATACCTATTTTATGTTCGAAATCTCTTTTTGACTCTGCACAATCTGCTTCAGAATAATTGGCACCAACACTTGTACCAGCTTTAACTAACTGAGTAATAAGAGGTAGGGTTATCGGATTTTTAGGGATTTTTTTAGCAAATTCGATAATATCCTCACCGAATTTTGCAGTTCTCTCCTCTAAATCGAATCTTTTTTTATTTGCCATTTGTCATTTGAAATTTCATTAGTCCCGACACGTCGGGAGTAATTAGTTATTCAAGTTTCAAAGGATGGAAATTACTTAAATAAATCATATTTAACCTTTTATAATATCTACTGCAAAACTTGAGATACATAATTATTTCTTTTGTAGATACTGAGAGCTTCTTCGGGCGGTCTGCCTTCTACAGTTATCGCATATATTGCTTTGCACAGGCGAACAGCATCCTGAAGGGTTTTCTGATGAATATTTCTTCCAGTTGCATTTCCTGCAGCGCCTGCCTGGATCTGGTCATAAATTCGTTTGAGGAATTCGTCCACATCTACCGAAGATCCGCCTGCACAGATCACGCCTGTTCTCCCTGCTGCTTTTATTGCTTCTTTGAAATCTTCTTTGGCATGATAAGTATCCGGGTAATTTACTTTTACAAAATCAGCACCGAGACATGCGGCAACACCTGTGGCACCAGCAATAAGATGAGGATCTTTCTCATTGGTTACCGCCTTTCCACGCGGATAGATCCAGAGAATTGCGATAAGCCCGTTCCAGTGTGCCTGGCGTATCACCTGAGCTGCCTGCTTGAGCATTCTGTCTTCATATTCACTGCCGAGATA
>JAUWPE010000004.1 GCA_030611765.1 Candidatus Cloacimonadota bacterium
AACGAGGAGTCGAGAATTGCTTTTTCGTCTGTTCTGAACTCGAGGACTTCGTCTCTCAAGTCCAGTCCAATCATCATTTCGGCGAGAGACTCGCCGACTCCAAATCACCAAATTATTTCAAAAGCAGCATTTTGTTTGATGCAATTTCTTTCTCGCCCATCATTAATTTATAAAAATAAATCCCGCTTCCAACAGACTGATCATTATCATCTTTGCCATCCCATTGAATTGAGGATTGAATATTGCCTGCCCCGTAAGGAGCTTGCGACTGTTCGGGGAATATTGAATATTTTCGGATTTTTTGTCCTTTGATATTATAAATCACAAGCTTTGCTTTCTTTGTCCGCCAGCTGGCGGAGTGAATATTAAAAGAAATCGTGGTTGAGGTAGTGAATGGATTGGGATAATTCTGCAAGATGAATTCATTAGAAATTTGTGACGGTATATCCACACCTGTTGTTGAAAATAATGTCATCTCAATAAGCCAGTTCCTGTCCAACTGCGGATTTACTGACAAACACACCCAGCCAGATGGACATATCCAGGCACCCTTGTTTGGTTCCATAGGTCCTTCATCCATCCACCCAACTTTGCCATTTAAAGTATAAATCTCATACCCAATCCAGTATTCAGTGCCAGACTCTATTTCGACAGGTTCAGTAAGGAAATGCTCTACCCATGTATCAGCAGGAAAAACTCCCATAGGTGCTTCATATACTAATTCTCCTGGTGGATTATCCAGAGAACCACCTTCATAGATTTTTATCGTAATATCACAACTATCTGAAGATGTGGGAGCGAAAAACGATACCTTGCCAATTATATCTCCAACATTATCTCCGAGTTCCTCGTCGGTAAATCTAACAGCAATTTGCAAAGTATATTCATACGGCAGCTCAAGTAAAATAGATGGCTCACTGCAATATTTCAACACGGTTGAATTGTAGTAATTAGCCAGTTCAAAGTCAACTACCATATTAGTACTATCAATATCTACTTCCTTTGTTTGAAAATATATCCGATTAAGACTTGCTGTTGCCGTGTAATGTCCTGGCATAACATCTAAGATTTCATATTCTCCATTTAAACTATCAACTACTGCAGAGTAATTGTAATCGCCAATAAAATTTATGATTGTGCCAGTTGGGTCAGCGCCACCTTCCACAGAAACCACACCTGTAACACTTTCATAATTAAACAAATTAAAGTTAACTACCGTATGAGCAGAATCAATATAAACTTCTTTTGTTTGATAATACAATCTGCCCAAAAGTGCACTTGCAGTATAATATCCTGGAAATACTGTTTGCATCTCATAAAAACCATTTGAATCTTCAACAGTAGTTGAATAATTATAATCTCCTTCAAAAATGATGTTAGTTCCAATTGGATTTACTCCATTAGCGTATACAGTTCCATATACAGTTAACGGTCTATCTCCACCTTCAATATTAAGGACAGCGCCACCAACAATACAATATCCTACTGGCATACCTTGGGGTAAGGAATACCATGCATTAACGATATTAGGACCTCCCGGATTACTTGAGCCCCAGCCAAAATTAAGATGGTAAAAATCATCTGTATTGTATCCATCACTGACAATTGCATGTCCATTGTTCCAGCCAGAAGTATAGATACACAGTTCTGCCGGTCTTGCATTCATCATATCAGTACATAATGAATCGTAGAAACCCCACTCATACTCATACATCAAAATAGCCGAATCAAAACCAAATTTATTTATGAAAGCCTCTGGATCAGGCCAAGCACCTGACCCAGATGAACTATAATCCATTTCCACAGAAACGCCACAGGCAAAAGAAAGAGTGGCTTTATCATCATTAGTTAATGTTATATTATTTTCATAGTGATAACGCAAAGTATCTAAATATACATTTAACTCTGGAAAAGATGGAAAGTCTCTTTCTTCGTGGTCATCATCAATTTGAATACCTTGAGACCATGTAGTATAATCGTCCGTATCAGAGAAAGACGCATTACCAATATATTCATGAAAGTTTACAATCTGAACCATTGCCGTAGCTGTGCAACCCACAACGGAACGCTGACCACTATTATCTAATGGGCAAAACATATTATAAGGATAACCTTGTGCCCATGTAGTTTCAATCCAACCACTTGTGGAAGTACTACCTGGTTCAGGCCACTGTTGGAAATCTTTGGTTTTTAGTTCTCCAATATTTTCAGAAATATAATTATTCCAAAGCATATTATTGGTGTCTATCTTCTCAGAAGTGAATTGTGGCTTTGCTTCTAATCTGAATTCCATATCTTTTTTTATCATATAATAGAGGAGATTTTCCTCGTCGCGTATCAGATTATTTCTAAATGAATATGCAATAATTGGTGTAATATCGGTGTCCGAAGAAAGAGCAATAAACCCTTTGGGCTGGAGGTCTGCGATAAAACACAGTTTTGTCTGATTATTTTCGTCTTCAATAATAGAAATTTCTGCGATTGAATATTCAATCGATTTGTTTTTATAAGCAAGTTGCGTTTTTACAGCCTGTTCAACATCATCGGCTGTGACTGGATTTGCTGATAAATAAATCGGAAAGAGTAATAAAAACAGAAATATGTAATATATCTTTTTCATTGTTTTTTCCTCATTTGGAGTAGTCCAGATACATTGGGGCATAATACGGCGAGAGACTCACCGACTCCAAATATCTTCACACGATAAGGTTGTTCTGACAGTCCAACCGAATACAAATAATATGCTGCCATATTTCATTCGTCATACTAAGATACCTTCTTCAAATATATTACGAAACAAGGCATATTCCTTTGCAAGCAATTCGTTTTTCTCTAAAAAGAACAAATTGATGACACAGTTATTTTCTAAACTGATCTTTGCCCGCATTTTACTACAGCGTTCTCTTTCTTGGTATCTACTGGCAAGACCATCAAGGACAACTGCAATATCAATATCAGAATCCTCATTTGCTTCATTCCTTGCACAAGAACCAAAAAGATAAACTAATTTTAGATTAGAACCATAGATGTTTTTCAAATTATCCTGTATTTTTTTTGCAAGAACTAATGCTTCTTTTCTATTTATCATAATATTTATCTTTTCAAATGGAATATATACTGTCAACTTATTTTTATGCAAGTGCCTCATAGACTGGACTTCACGCGCCGGCTGGCTGAGGACAAGC
The DNA here is from genome assembly GCA_030611765.1 of Candidatus Cloacimonadota bacterium. GTDB lineage: Bacteria > Cloacimonadota > Cloacimonadia > JGIOTU-2 > JGIOTU-2 > Celaenobacter. The sequence goes on from JAUWPE010000004.1 coordinate 3,186, forward strand.
TTCCACGGGAATGACATCCTGTTTGGTTTTTTGGAGTAGCCGAGTCTCTCGGCTTTATTATTTTCGACTCCTAAGTGAAACGAGGAGTCGAGAATTACTATTTTTCGGCTGTTCTGAACTCTTCCCGAAAGCATTCGGGATGGATCAAGACCAACCATAATTTCGGCGAGGGACTCGCCGACTCCAAATCACCGGTTGTTCTGAACTCGAGGACTTCGTCTCTCAAGTCAAGTCCAAACAATACTAATTATCCTCTACCCGAAACACGGTAATATCTTCTGAAATACCTGTATTTCCAAATGAGTTTGTTGCACGGAGATAGAAAGTATTTGTCTGATCGTAAATATCTATGTACTGATGAAAATCTCCAAATTCATCGACTTCTACCGTCTGCTCTTCGCCGTTCATATTCAGGATCGCATAAGTACCAAGAAAGTCATTTACATATCCTGAAAGGAAAAACTCATCATCATTGATAATATCTCCATCCAGAGGATTAATGATATTAAAAACAGGAGTGGGATAGGAAGGTAATTCGAGATAATAATACATCGTTGTATCAGCAGAAAGATAGAGCTCTTTCCATATCTCATTATAGCCCTTCAAATATATACCAACTATGTAATTCCCTACAGATAAATTATCCATAGTATAAGGTGTGGTATAATCAAGTTTGATGCCATTCAGATAGAGACTTGCGCCCGAAGGATTTGTATCCACATCTATTGAATAGCTGCTGCCAAATTCCTGCTGATTACCATAGACTTTCCACTCATCATTATACTTTTTGAAATAGACCAGGTCGGTAAATACTCCATCCAGAGGTACTGAATATTCCACTCCGTTATAATCTATCGTAAAGGAAACAAAGGCGTGATCGCTATTGATCTGAATTGCGGCATAGGACAAAATCTCGACTGAAGCGCCAAGCCGGTCATACCAAATTGATCGCTCTTCAAAAAAATCTATTCCATCGTTCAAGAAATCTGCGCTGAAATACTCCATGATCCCATCGACATCGAACATGTTGAACTCATTAAAAATACTTAGAAATACCTGTTTTATCTTCTCGAGATTTTCATCATTATCTCCATTTTCAGTATATTCGAAAATACAGGAAGTTAAAACCAAAAGTGCGATCAGTATAAAAAAATATTTTCTCATTTTTTATACCTCTTATTTATATTCTCATGCTTTATAATTCTTATCACTTTTGTGAAAATACCGAAAGCTTCTTTTTATGATCATCTTATGAATAACCCTTCTTAAATTTTCTCGGTGTTCTCTGTGCTCTCTGTGGTGTTATCATATTGCTTTCTGTCTATCTGTACTTCATTCCAGAAACTGGTTCCTTTTCCTGTACCTTGCATCCGGAATATATCAGCAATTGTGGCACCGATGTCTGCAAAAGACTTTCGGACACCAATATCGACTCCGCCTTTGATGCCCTTTCCATATACTAAAATCGGTATATATTCACGGGAGTGGTCAGTGCTTTTTGTTGTCGGATCGCAGCCGTGATCAGCCGTTAGGATAACGATGTCATTTTCTGTCACTTTTTCAATTAATTCAGGAAGCCAGAGATCGAATTCTTCTAATCCTTTTGCAAATGCTTTGTAATTATTCCGATGTCCCCAAAGGGTATCGAAGTCAGGCAGATTTGCAAAAACAAGTCCCCTATCTGCTTTCTCGCAATAGGAAAGGATCATATCCATCGCTTCCGGATTGTGAGGTGTATGAATGGATTCAGTAATTCCCTGAAAGTTAAAAAGGTCTTCGATCTTTCCTACTCCAATAACAGGAATGCCCTGATTTTTCAGAAGATCCATAATCGTTTGTGACGGAGGATTTACTGAAAAATCTTTTCGGACTCCAGTGCGTTTGAATTCTCCATTCTTATCACCGACAAAAGGTCTGGCAATAACCCTTCCTACCCGGTGTTTGCCGACCAAAATTTCATTTCGTGCAATCTTACACATCTTATATAACTTCGCCAATGGATAAATCTTTTCATGAGTTGCGATTTGAAATACGCTGTCTGCAGATGTGTAAACAATCGGGAAATGGGTTTTAAGATGCTCTTCCCCAAGCTCGTTGATGATCTCTGTTCCGGATGCTGCCGTGTTTCCAAGCACTCCTTTGCAGCCCGTTTTCTCAATGAAACTATCAATTATTTCTTTAGGAAATCCGCCAGCTGGCGGATAAGTGGGAAATGGTTGCTCGTTGATAAGTCCCATGATCTCCCAATGGCCAGTAGTGCTGTCTTTGCCTGCAGAGATCTCAATAGCTTTTCCGAAATTGCCGATAGGTTTTTTCTCGTCAGGAACACCTTCAATAGGGATGATATTCCCTAAACCCAATTTCTGAAGGTTCGGCAGATGAAGTCCATGAACTTTTTCTGCAGTATTTGATAATGTATTGCTTCCTTCATCGTGGTATTGTGCTGCATCAGGTAGTGCGCCTACACCAACCCCATCAAGAATGATGAGGAAAACTCGGTGAATTCTCATAGATCGCCGAAAAATATTTCTATTTTTGCTTTGTTTCTGAGCTTCCTGATAAATTGTAATAATTCAAGTTCTCCAGCGATCTTTTCAAGCTGTTTTTTTAGTGAACCCTTGATTTCATCATAGGATGGAATTCGCTGTTCTTCTTTCTCAATTAATTTCACAAAATGAAAGCCGAAATCCGTTGGAATGGGACCCGCAATTTGGTCTTTCTTCAGAGAGAAGATCACATTCTCCAGCTCTTCAACCAGGTCGCCGCGAGTGATGAAACCGAGATCGCCGTTCTTTTTTGCACTTGGGCATTCGGAGTAATTATTGGCAACATCGCAGAAATCTTCATTCTCATATAATTTTTTACTTACTTCTTCCAATTTTGAAAAAGCTTCTGGGTCACGATTGCTGATCAAAATATGACAAATACGGGCGCGTTCCGGATACTGAAGCTGCTCTTTATGGCTTTCATAGTATTCATGGATCCATTCAGGTTCGATATCAACAGAATCCAGAAATTGGCTTTTAATATATTCCTTGATTCGAAGCCCGTTCCCGATATTTTCCAATAATTTATCAACTGAAATATTAGATTCTGCAAGGTCTTTGATGAAATCTTCGTGAGATTCGTACTGGCTCTGGATCTCCTGGAACTGGAAATGGACTGAGCTTTCATCTATGTGAATGTTGCACTTGTTTGATTCTTCCATAAGCAGACATGCATCGATCAGATTGTTTATGGCTGTTTCTTTCAGCTGTTTTGATGGCTTCTCAACATGATGCTCTTTGAGAAGCTGAAACAATTCCGCCTTGTAATCTGCATGAAAGATTTTGTAATTATTAACTATAGCAACATGCTTCATTGTGTCCCAGAAACTCCATGATTTGATTTTTTATATCAAATAAAGTAAGCTGGGGAGGAGAGATTGTCAAATGTATTTCTTGTTTATTGAACCATGTGAGCTGTCTTTTGGCATAATTTCTCATGTACTGTTTTATGAGTTCGACGGTTGTATGCCAGTCATGAATGCCATCAATATGATCAAATAATTCTTTATAGCCAAGTGAATTCATGCCAGGATCATTTCTCGTAAATCCCATTTCAAGCAAATGTTTGAATTCATCGAATAGGCCATCCCTTATCATCTTATCAACACGGGTATTTATTTTTTCATATAATACTGAACGTTCATCGTTAAGAAAAATTGTGAAATGATGATATCGCTTTTCAAGTGCATCTTTTTGCCAATAGGATGAAATTGGCGATCCTGTTACTCGATAAACTTCGAGGGCTCTGGCAATGCGGTTGCCATCATGCGGATTGATCTTTTTTGCAGCAATAGGATCAACTTCATTCAGCATGTGATGAAGAGTCTGAGCTCCTTTTTCTTCAACTTCTTTCTTTAGTTCATTTCTTATAGCAGCAGGAATTGGAGGGATCTTGCACAATCCATATAATAAAGATTTAATATAAAATCCGGTTCCTCCAACCACGAAAGGAATATGGTTATTTTTTTTTATTTTTGAAACTGCCGAATCAGCTCTTTTCACAAATTCTCCTGCAGTAAATTTTTGATCAGGTGTAATAATATCGATTAGATGATGCGGAACACGAGCTAATTCTTCAGGAGTCGGTTTTGCAGTGCCAATATTCATATATTTATATATCTGACGCGAATCAGCAGAAATGATTTCAGCAGAGAGATCTTTAGCAAGTTGTAAAGCAAGTGAAGTTTTCCCCACTCCTGTTGGACCGCAAATGACGATCAGTTTTGGTTGGTTAGCTTTATTTGATTTCATCAGAAATACTATTCAATGTGTTCCCAAACGGGGGTTTGGGAACAAGACTTCTTATGGGTTTGGGAACAAGTACATTTTTGGTGGTTTGGGAATAAGAGCATTTTTGGTGGTTTGGTTAACAAGTACATTTTTTGTTTTTGGGGAGGTTAATAGCTCTCTCGTTCCAAAGACCATATAATTTCTCGCTCCAAAGACCATATAATTTCTCGTCCCAAACCCGATGTCGGCTCCTCGTTCCCAAACCCGATGTCGGCTCCTCTTTCCCAAACCCGATGTCAGCTCCTCGTTCCCAAACCCCTGTTTGGGAACAAATACATTTTTGGTGGTTTGGTTAACAAGTACATTTTTTGTTTTTGGGGAGGTTAATAGCTCTCTCGTTCCCAAGATTAGTAACTTTCTCGTTCCCAAACCCGATGTCAGCTCCTCGTTCCCAAACCCCTGTTTGGGAACAAATACATTTTTGGTGGTTTGGGAATAAGAGCATTTTTTGTTTTTTGGGGGATTAATAGCTATCTCGTTCCAAAGACCATATAATTTCTCGTTCCCAAACCAGATGTCGGCTCCTCGTTCCCAAACCCCTGTTTGGGAACGCTATTATCTATACTATAACTCAAGTTCATCAATCTTAAAAGGATTATTTTTTCCAGCAAAATTTCGTGCGCTGGAATAATACCAGTCCTCTGGTTCGGCAACAAATCCTCTCTTTACCGGATTGAAATGAATGTAATCAATCTTCTGGCGTAACATATTCGTGGAACAAATCAATTTGGGGTAACTCCCCTCCTGCCAGAATTGATAAGTCGAATTTCTTTTATATGACTTCTTTAGCATTTTCAATGAATCCAAAATATCATTTTTTTTATCTTCCTCCAGTAATAAAATTATCTCTTTGGCTGTATAACCTTTTATATTCTGAATAATTATTTCAATATCCGTTGGATGTGATGCGATCATGTGGAGATGATGATCCATTATTACATAATAAAATATTTTCAAACCCTTTTCATTTCTATAAAAATTGAAATTTTCGATGATTATATCACAATATCTTGGATCTGTAAAAAACTTTATTTTTCCTACAACAATCCATGTAATAAAATATAAGTGATCTTGAACCTCAGAAAATTTATATCTACTTCTCATGATTTGCTTGTGTTCCCAAGCAGGGGCTTGGGAATGATATCCAACAACTTTCTATTTATCGTCATCATAAATCAATGTCTGAAATGTCTCATTCCTGTAAAGATCATAGTAATTTTATGCTCATTGCATGCCCGGATAACTTCTTCATCACGAACCGACCCACCCGGTTGAATTACTGCAGTGATACCCTTTTTGGCAATCATATCAATAGTATCCCGAAAAGGAAAGAAAGCATCGGAGCCAAGTGCACAATCCTGCACACTCAATCCGAATTTCTGTGCTTTTGATAGTGCAATTTCCGTGGAATCTATTCTGCTTGGTTGCCCCATTCCGAGTCCGATCGTTCTATCCTCCCTGCATATTGCTATGGCATTTGACTTAAGATGATTCACTGTTTTCCATGCAAAACGCAATTTTTTCCATTCTGTTTCAGAAGGTTTCCGCTCCGTAACAATTTGCCAGTTTTCTTCAATGTCACAAGAACTATCTTCCTGCTGAAGGAGGATACCTTTCATGCATGACCGGACATTATAAGTTCCGATAAATGTCTCAAGTGCATCTAAATTAAAAATAACGAGCCGTCTGTTTTTCTTTTTCTTCAGTATTTCAAGCACATCATCTGGAAAATCCGGTGCGATAATTATTTCTGTAAATATCTTGTTAATCTCAAGTGCTGCATCCATATCCAAAGATTGGTTTGAGACGACAATGCCGCCAAAGGGAGATTGGGTATCAGTTGCAAAAGCTTTCTCATATGCTTCTTTCAAATTCTCTGCTGAACCGATCCCGCAGGGATTGCAGTGTTTAAAAATTGCGATCGTCGGTTTATCTTTGAAATCAAGGATAGTCTTCAGAGCAGCATCAATATCCTGAAAATTATTAAATGAAAGCGCCTTCCCGTGAAGCTGATGTATAACCGGATTATCATCATAATATCCTGCTTTTTGATGAGGATTCTCCCCATAACGAAGGGTTTGAGAAAGCGGTAAAGAGAGAGAAAATTGTGAGGGCAAATCTTCTTCACATATTTTGGAGAAGTAGTTAGAAATATATGCATCATATTCTGCTGTATGCTGGAATGCCTTCCGAGCTAAATTTTTCCTGAATTCATGAGATACTTCACCATTTTCCTTCAATTCATCAAGTACTTTTGGATAATCACATTTATCTACGATGATAGTAATGCTGTTAAAATTCTTTGCAGCAGCCCGAACCATTGTCGGACCGCCAATATCTATCTGCTCGATCGCTTCAGCTTCTGTTACATCAGGAGTAGCAATGGTTTTTCTAAAAGGATAGAGATTCACAACTACGAGATCGATCGGCTTAATTTTCTGTTGTTCAAGCGCTTCCAAATGTTCAGGATTATTTTTATCAGCAAGTATTCCTCCATGAATAGCCGGATGAAGGGTTTTAACTCTTCCATTCATGATCTCGGGGAATCCGGTAATATCTGAAACTTTTGTAACTGGAATTCCATTTTCTTGAAGGTGTTTGAAAGTTCCTCCCGTTGAAATGATCTCAAAATCCAATGCAACGATTTCTTGTGCAAAATCTATAATGCCTGATTTATCTGAAACACTTATGAGTGCTCTTTTTTTCATCTATTTATCCTTTATAATATTCCCGGTTTGTTTAAATCCGACTTCTTTCCTTGCTGGCTCAGGTTGCTCCATAAGTTTCTTTAAAACCTGAAAAACAACTTGAAACTGCTTATCATATTTCTTTTCTATTTCTTGAAATTTTCGGTTAAGTTCCTCATTGGTTTGAAGTAATTTTCTAAGTTTTACAAATGCCCTCATTATTGCTATATTCACTTTTATAGCCCGTTCACTATTAAGCACAGATGAAAGCATTGCGATCCCCTGTTCTGTGAAAGCGAATGGTTGATTCCTTCGTCCCCCCCAACTTGATATCACATTTTGTGATTTCAAATTCTCCCATTCTCCGGCTGTAAGTTGAAACATAAAATCATCAGGAAATCGTTCAATATTTCTTTTAACAGCTTGATTTAATACCCTTGTTTCAACTACATAAAGCTCCGCAAGATCGCTATCCAGCATCACTTTGCTTGAACGAATAAAAATAATTTTATTCATTAATGTTTCTGAAGGCACAAGCGAATTATTTTTCATATCTCTCTATTACAGGATTTTTAAATAGTGCATGATTTCAGATCACTCAAATGTTAATGTAACATTAATATCATGCCCTGACTCAATCAATACACTATCAATGTGAACAGGTGAATAATCCTGATGAAAAGCCCAGATATCGACATATGGAGTGACCGTAAAATCACCTACAAGACAACCCTCTTCATCATATTGATCTCCAACATAATTAAGTGGTAAAACCTGTGTGAATATTGTGAAACGACCTGCATCGCTTGTTGTACTCAAAGGTGTTATATTATCATAAGTAAAATCGTTGTAATCCTTGAAAACAAAAAGTGTGTCGCAAAAAAGTTCATCTTTGGCATATAACATTACTTTGTAAGCACCATTTTGAAAATTGTTGTTATCGTTATTTTTTCCGTTCCAGACAACCTGACCATGTCCTGCCTGGCAAGATTGATTAGCGAGAATAGTTTTAACTTCATTATAAAAATTATCTTCAATCCATACAGATATCGTGCATGGAGAACCTAATTGGAATATAATATTTGTTGAATTGGTAAATGGATTAGGATAATTTCCCAGAATACTAGTGGGAGGAATTGGTGGGTCAGGATCAACCGAGTCTCTAACGGTAAAGTTATTTTTCAAAAATCCATTTTTACTCCCGATAGGATAGTCACAATCAATATTAAAATTCACCAAAATCTTGGCATCAGCTACCGGATTGCCGGAAGGATCATGCACTGTACCATTTATTTTAGACGCAATCCCGGGGGATGTAGCTTTTTCACATCCAACAATAAAAACAAATAAAATCATGCAAAATATTATTATCTTTCTCATCGCTTTCCTTTCATTCAATTTTTCCTTGCATTAACCACATAAAAGAACGCCCCTTTTTCTATGTCCTCATCCCATTTAATATACTCGGGTTCTTTGTAATCTGTAAATAATTCTTTCACAATCTGTTTCGCATCTTCAATATGTTTTTTATAAAGATTATTAGATTCTTTGCGGTTTGAGTCCTGTTCAAATTCGATATTTATAATCCTATCAAAATTAAGATCAAGCTGAATTTCCGAATCCATAGCATCAACATGCGACCATTCACCTGATGTTATATCAAATTTATATAATGACAGGAAGAGATGTCCATATTCAGAGATAAGTTTGATCGCTTCAATGATATAGCTGAATTCTTCATATGAGAGTGAATAGTGCACATTCAATCGTACCCATCCGGGCTTCATGCCTTCAAGATTTATTATCCCCGTAAAACAGCGATACATTTTTGAAGCGATATCGTCAAAATGCAGGAGTCTGTGTCCATAGGGTCCGGCGCAGGAGCACCCAGCCCTTGTTTGAATACCAAAAAGATCATTGAGGAGCTTTGTCACGAATTTGGGGTGAAGAATTCTATCATTATGTTTGATATTGAACGCAATGATGCCGATCTTGCTCTCTTGATCTTTAGGTCCGTAAATGATCATTCGTTCATCATCTTTAAAAGCATTTAAAAACTCAGTTACGTAAAAATCTTCGATTGCTTCAATTGTATCGACACCTATTCTATTCTTAAGCTGAAGAACCATTGATGACTTGATCGCCTGCATAATGCCCGGAGTGCCGGGTTTTTCCCGCGTTTCAATATCATCTACATAGCATTCTTTATCAAAACTGACAAATTTAACCGTGCCACCTGCAGCAATAGTCGGCGGAAGATCGCTTCGATAGATATTTTCATTTATAATAAGAATTCCAGAAGAACCAGGACCACCGAGAAATTTATGGGGTGAGAAAAAGATTGCATCAAAATAACTCTTTTCATCTCGGTTCATATCAATTTCAATATAGGGAGCGCAGGCAGCAAAATCGAAACACGCAATAGCATTGTTTTCATGCAAGATTTTTGCAACTTCATAAACCGGAGTTTTTATTCCTGTCACATTTGATGCTGCAGAGAATGATCCGATCTTTTGTCTTTTATTGTATTTTGGATCAGACACCTCTTTTTCAAGTGCTTTCAGATTAAGCACTTCGTTCTCATTAAGAGGAATTTCTATAACCTCGCACAGAGTTTGGCGCCACATTATCTCATTAGAATGGTGCTCATAGGGACCAACAAAAACAATTGGTTTATTCTTTTCTATGAAATCCAACAATTTTTTATGACATTCTGCATGAGATTCTTTATTTATCTCAATGCAACTATCGAGAAATTTGTTCACTCTTTCTTGCGTAGTCGGAGACCAGTACACACCAAGGATCTGTTGCAAGCGAGTGATCCCACCTGTTGTACCGGTTCCTGTAAAAATGATCTTTCCCTTTTCACCGGCATTGACCAAATCCTTTATATGTGCTTCGGCTTCATTTAAAAGCCGGGTCATTGTTTTTCCTGTGAAATCATCTTCTGTGTGCGTATTTGCATAGAACTGGAGAATATACTGAAGATAGTTCTCGATAAAATCCACTGCTCGACCGCTTGCTGTATAATCTGCATACACGAGCGGTTTTGTTCCAAAAGGTGTTTCAAAAGGCATATTCCTGCCGATGATGCTCTTCCTGAGCCAATTCAATTTGTTGATTTTTGTTAATTCATTAATTTTCATAATCATCTATCTCAAGAGTATTAATTGCCTTAATCAGTCTATCTGATTCTTCTTCTCTAAATTTAAAATTTATAAACTCAAAATTGTTTTTTACCCATTCTTTAATTTTTTTATTTTCATCAGTAATATTATCGTTTTTTAGATTAAATACTCTTGCTATTCTCTTCTTAATCTCCATTGCATCAGGATTAATAATATAAATCTCAGTATTTTTATTAATAAATGAAAAGATAAAATTCGATACAGTATCAGCTAATGGCAAACTATATCCAATAAAATATATTTTGCTTGCATTTTTTACTGCCTTAACTGCACGTTTCACTAAATTAATTTCAATAGATTTATTAAAAAGTTTAATAAACGTTGGTGTTATTATAGCTGGATTATGTAAATGCCATTTTCTTTGCATTTTATATAAATCATCAATTTCTATTTTGAGATTCTCAAAATAAGATATATTGCTTTTAACATCGGCTAACATAATACTAATATCACTATTATAATTTGAATATTTCCAATTAACTGATCCATGGAGTTTGATGAATTTGACTTGCGTTTTGGGATAATTTTTATTTATTATCTTTTCAAATTTTAATATTTCACCAAAGCCATAACCATCAACAGGATTCCATAACTTCCTCAACCATAGCCCTTGTTCAACTAATAAATCATAATTATAAGTAATAATTGAGTCATTTTCTTGAACTAATTCTAAAGATTTTAATAAATATTCTTTGTTATATTTTACATTTTGTGGTAGAAACAGTTCAGAGAGATAATGAATAATAAAATCTCTAGCTTTTTCTAAGTCGGATTTTTGAAGCCCCTGTATAAATGGAATAAAGCAATGCTGTAAATCTACGTCTTCTCCTTGTGGACTATAAGGTGCTAAAAGATTTAATTCTATTATCGTAAGAATATATTCTATATTTATCGGGCGCTCTTCAAACGGTTGTACTTCTGCGTTCGACATTTTTTCTAATATTCTTAATTTATCATTTATCTGATCTGCTAAATAGTTCATTAACTTTTTAAAAGCAGTGTATTTCTTTTCAAACCTTGTAGTGACAGGCTTTTTTTTATGCAGAGAATATATTTCCTTAATTAAATCCTCAGCTAAAGGGAGATTAGCGACATCCTTTGAATAGCCTGCACCAAAAACAAACAATCTATTTTTCATTATTTTTATATTTTTATTTTGTTAAGGATCTTGAGTGTATTGATTTGTTATGGTTTTGTGGATATCCAGATCCTGGTATTTTTGCCATTCTCTTTTTAATCTCCATTGCATTAGGATTAATAATATAAATCTTAGATTTTTTTTAATAAAAAAAGATAAAATTCGATACTGTATCAGATAATGGCAAACTATATCCAATAAAATATATTTTGCTTGCGTAAGTATTTTTTTATCTTGCATAAACAATCTCATATACTGCTTAAAATACAAAATAATATTTCTTGCTTAATTAGGCAAGGAATATCTCGAATTTCTTGACATAGTATTTATAGGAAACATTTATCTTAAATAAGATTAAATATGTATCAAGGATGTTTATTAATGGTTATTATTTATTATAGTCGGCCCATATACTGCTTAATGCAATGTCGCAGTATAATATATGTTAGACAAATAGAACAAATATATTCATGCTAATGAAATCATATTCTAACAAATTATTATTTAAATTGAGGTCTTATAAAATGAGAAATATAATACTTTTAATTTTAGTCCTACTTGTCTTTGATTGTACTAAAAATGGAGAACAGAATCAAGATATGGCAAAAAAGGATAACGAGATTATAGAAATGGGAGAATATTCAGGGCCAAAAGATACTCCCCGAAAGTTTGAAAAAAGTAATATTGAGAAATTAATTGCCCCACACATTAAAAAGGCAAAACAAACTTTGCCAGAGGCGAAAAAGAAGTTTTTAGAAGGTTTACCCTATGGGTACAGTTTTTTCGTTACTGTAAATTTGAGAAGCAATTCTGGTGACAAAGAAAATGCATTTATTAAAGTCGAACTGTGGGACAATAACAAAATCACCGGAATATTATCAACAAAATTGCAATTGGTCAAAGAATATCAATTTGGACAAAGGTTAATTGTATCAGAAGATAAGGTTCTAGATTGGACTATAACTTCCCCTAACGGTGAGGAGGAAGGAAACTTTATGGGGAAATTCCTTGATTCATACTATAAACAAAATGATCGGCAAAAATGATATTGTTAAATGAATTTTGCTATCTAACAAAGCGCTACACCTGACAAAAAATAGCTGCGCGATTTTTTATAGGTGATTATAGTCGTTATGTTTTAAATAAAAAACCATAGAAGAAAAATAATTTAAGGAGAAATAAAAATGGGAGACAAAGGAAAAAAAGATAAGGGTAAAAAGGAAAGTCAAAAAAAAGCTAAACTTTCACTTAAGGAAAAACGTAAGCAGAAAAAAGAGAAAAATCAATAAGGATTAAGAAGCATCACCGTGAAATGTGGCGGATCGGAAGAACTGTCCGCATTCTCGGATACCTATTTTTTATCAATATATTGCTTTCAGCAATGTAACGTCAAGGTGAGTGGGGCTAAGCCCTTTTGCCGGTAATGCTCATCGTTATATCGCTTAAATAAAAAATATTTTGGGCGGAGTTAATCTGTTCAGTAAAAAGAAAAATTTAGACAATAGTATTTATAAAGCTATTTTAATATAAAGGAATAAATTATAAAATTATGCAATTTAAAGATCTAAAAATTATTGAGCCAATCTTAAAAGCTCTAAAAGAAGTAAATTATACAGAGCCAACATCAATACAGGAAAAAGCGATTCCGCTCATTCTAAAAAGAAATGATGTATTAGGTAGTGCTCAAACCGGGACAGGTAAAACAGCGGCTTTTGCCATTCCCATTCTGCAGCACCTCTTTCACGACCGTCAGCAGAATGACAACCCGCGCAAAATTAAGTCGCTCATCATCACTCCTACCCGCGAATTGGCGATTCAAATTGGTATCAGTTTTGCGGTTTATGGAAAATTCACAGGAATCAAAAACACTGTTGTTTTCGGTGGTGTGAAGCAGGGTGCACAAACGGATGCCCGTCGCAAAGGTGTCGATGTTCTCGTGGCTACGCCTGGAAGACTTCTGGATTTGATAGATCAGGGTTTCATCAGCTTGAATGCTATCGAATATTTTGTATTGGACGAAACTGACAGGATGCTCGACATGGGTTTCATCAACGACATTCGAAAGATCATCGCCAAATTACCAGCAAAACGTCAGTCTTTGTTTTTTTCAGCGACAATGCCGGAAAGCATTGTAAAACTTTCGAGGAAAATTTTGATAAATCCAACGAAAGTCGACGTAAGTCCGATTTCATCTACTGCTGAAACTATCCGGCAATATCTGTATTATACCAACAGAATAAACAAGAAAGATTTGCTGCTTCATATACTTAAGGATCAAAATATCGATCAGGTATTGTTATTTTCCAGGACAAAACACGGGGCTGACAAAATAGCTCGTAACCTGAAAAAACATAAGATCAAATCGGCAGCTATACATGGTGATAAAGCCCAAAATAACCGGCAAAAAGTCCTGGCGCAATTTAAAGCCGGAGAAACCAGGGTGTTGGTGGCAACGGATATTGCAGCCAGGGTGATCGACATAGACAAACTAAAATATGTCATCAATTATGATATACCGAATGTAGCCGAAACATACGTCCACAGGATAGGTAGATCCGGTAGAGCAGGGGAAGAAGGAAATGCTATATCCCTTTGCGAACCTGAAGAAAATGCTTATATCAGAGACATTGAAAAATTGATAAACCTGAAAATAAAACGTGTTAAAGAAAACCCTTTTCCGCAAACAGATAAGCCGATGACAGAAAAGGAAAAAAAGGAATGGGAAAAAGAGAAACAGCGAAGAAAACAAGAATTCTTTGCTGCAAAAAACAGCAAACAAAATAGAACAAATTTATCAAAGTTTTCCAAGAAAAATAAATAGGACTTATGATGGGTAGTACCGGTTCGAAAATGAGTACAATTAATAAACAAAAACGCGTGCGGGTCACCTGTAGTATAGTTAATCCGGGCACGCTTATTAGCAATTTAAAGTTTACTGGCCTATTTGTTTTTGTCATGCTATCGCCAGCGTTATGTTATGAGGTATTAAGGTGCAAATTGCAATAGTTGGAGGTGGAGCGGCCGGTTTCTTTTCGGCAATTACAGCAAAAGAAAATTATCCTGATGCCAAAGTTGTCATTTTTGAAAAATCAAAAAAACTCTTGGCAAAGGTTAAAATATCGGGTGGAGGAAGGTGTAATATTACCAACGTTTGCACATCCATAAAAGAACTATCCGAAGCTTATCCCAGAGGAGAAAAAGCGTTGAAAAAAGCGTTTCGAATCTTTAATACCACACATGCTATGCAGTGGTTTGAGTCCAGGGGCGTTCCCCTGGTAATTCAGGATGACAATTGTGTTTTTCCTGCATCTCAAAATTCACAAAGTATAATTGATTGTTTTTTAAAACAAACGAAAAAATTAAGAATTGAAATTGAAGTTGGGAGAGGAATAAAAGCCATTAAACAGATCGGCGACAAGTTGGAATTGGAATTTATTGAAGGGGATGTTCCATTGAGAACTTTTGACAAAGTAATTGTTGCAACAGGCGGCTCTCCGAAAAGAAAGGGGTTGGAATGGCTTGAAAAATTAAATCACAAGATCGAAGATCCTGTTCCTTCATTATTCACATTCAATATGCCTGCTGAATCGGTTACCGAGTTGATGGGAGTCACGGTAGAAAAAACTTTAGTGAGCATACAAGGAACAAAGCTTAGATACGAAGGTCCCCTGCTAATTACTCATTGGGGAATGAGCGGTCCGGCGATCTTGAAATTATCGGCTTTTGGAGCGAGATTATTGAGTGAAAAAAGTTATGAATTTAAGATTCAGGTGAATTGGGTTAATGTGATTAATAATGATGCTGTTATGGATAAGTTGAAAAGCATTGTTAATGAGCATTCAAATAAAATTTTGTCAAACATAAGACCATATTTTTTGCCTGAAAGATTATGGCGTTATTTGCTTGATAAAAGTGATTTTTCAGCAATGAAAACATGGGGGGAGCTCGGAAAGAAGGGGATGAATAAATTGGTGAATGTGTTAACCAATGATGTTTATTTTGTGAAAGGGAAAACATCATTTAAAGAAGAGTTTGTTACTTGTGGTGGTGTTAGTCTGGAAAGTATCGATTTTAAAACTATGCAAAGCAAGGTGTGCAAAAACCTATATTTTGCAGGCGAAATAATGGACATTGACGGAATTACCGGAGGTTATAATTTTCAAGCCGCCTGGACAACAGCATTTATAGCAGGTAAACTGAATTAACTTAATTTGGATAAGCCAAAACCAGAAATTTTCAACGAACAAAATCTAACAATAAAAAGTTCATTGTTGTGAGTGTTTGTGAGTTGCTTTAAAATTTTCCGCCAAAAATTACATCCAATTTATTGATAAGATACTAATACTTAAGGATCAATTGCCCCAATTGACCGTTATTTGAGACAATCTATCACTTCTGAAATCTCAAATCGGTGTTCTTCAATCTTCAATCAAAATTATTGTAATGAGAAAGGTTGCTTCAGCATAGTTGCCTTCATGGAGTGGTCCATGACGACTCAGTAATTATTAAAGGAGCAAACTAGTGATAAGTCAATAGTTAAATGACGTAAATTGAATTTTAACAAAGTTTGAAACCTCATCCCCCGGTGAAATATTCAGCAAGCTGATTTCACGGGGTAAACTAACCTTCTCCTATCTGAGTAGAAGGCAATATAAGGAATGTCAAAATTCAATTACCACTTCCAATCGAAGCTTGACATGACACTGGTAATTGTAACTCAACATTCCGACCTGTTAAGGTGGAGCGAAACGTAGACTAATGTTGAGTACACAAGATTTGAATCTTGCGTTACAGTACTAAAGAACCAATTTTTTTATAATTTTTTTGTTATAGTTCTTCGGTGTATTGAATTGTTTTATCCTCGTTCCTAAACCCCTGTTGGGGAACGATCTTTATTTATATCTACTTTGCGTTCCCAAAGAAGGAACAGTTAAATTTGCCCGCCCTGTGTAATTGCTTTGCACCACTTCGTGGATTACACAGGGCAAGCATTTAACGTCCTAAAGCTTTGGGAACGAGAGATTGTAATTATTTGGAATAACGAATCGTAACTGTCTGATTTATTTTCTGTTCTTGTAGCTTTTGCTCAGTGCCATCAAGAAAGGATACTTTTACAGACACATTCTCATTTGACGGAAATCCAAAATACTGTGTCATGCTATGCTGATTTGTCGTTCCCTTTCCACCCTCGATCTCTCGGATCTGCTTCATGTCATTTTGAATTACTTCTATGCGGGTTCCGATAAGAGGAGTCGTGCCGTTTTTATCAACAACTTTCACCTTAAGCCAATTATCCGGAGTACTCTCATTTCTAAACAGATGAATTCCCTCACTGCTGCATACGAGCAGATCAATATCTCCATCATTGTCATAATCCGAGAATGCGGCTCCCCATGAGTTGAAGGTGCGCACTCCAGCGAGATACGTTATATCCGTAAAAGTCTTATCTCTATTATTGAGATAGAGATAACTCCTCCTATTTGGATAGATAGAGGTGATGAATAGATCGAGATAACCATCGCCGTTCACATCACCCCAGGATGGATCGCTGTGGCATTCATCATAAGTAATTCCTGCAGATTCTCTAATATCGTAGAATTTATTTTTTTTCATATCATTCACAAAGAGCTGTATCATATCGGAAAATTTAATATATCTTGGGTGAGCAAGATTTGCACAGATCAAGTCCATATCTCCATCGTTATCAAAATCACCCCACTCACTGCCAATTGTATGACCATACCAGCCATTGTCGTATTTTCCTTCAACGCCAACTTTTTCAGCCACATTTTCAAATTCCCTACCCTTCAAGTTTTTCCAAAGAAAATTCTTATCCAACCGATAGTTTGAAACAAATATATCAAGAAATCCATCATTATTATAATCTCCCCAGTTCACCCCTCTTCCTGCCTGGTCTTCTTCATAAGGAGGGATGATATTGTAGGAAAACGTAACATTGGTAAAAGTTCCGTTCCTATTATTCAAGAAAAGGAAGTCCGGTTCTTTGTCATATTCTCCCCCATGCTCATAGTTAGCAATATACAGATCGGGATAAAGGTCGCCATTTACGTCGCCCCATCCGGCACCTTCAGTTTGGAGCGTATCAGAGATTGGAGAGAGTGATGTAATATCTTCAAACGTGCCATCCCCTTTATTTTTCCATAATCTATCCTCTCTCTCATGCGAGGATGAAGTAGAAAAAATATCGAGAAACCCGTCCCGATCAATATCAGCCCAGAGACCTCCGTTTGTTCTGCTTTCAGAAATACCTGCATTCTTACTTACATCAGTAAAAGTCCCATCAGTATTATTTCTCAGCAGCACATTTCCATTTAAAAGGATATCATCAAAACCGTCATTATTATAATCGCCCCAGGCAATACGGCTATTCTTATAGGAATCTAAACCGGCTTGTTCGGTTACATCTGTAAAAAGAGGTCCATTGTATTTTGCCCACACGTTCACGAACTGACGAAATGCCTTACCACCATCAGACAGGTCATCATATAATTCATACAACAGGGAATCAGCTTGGGCAGTCCACTTGTTACGTTCATCACCCATAATAACTGCTTGTAACAAATGATCAAAAGCCGCTGCATCCTGCTCGGTAGTCATCTCGATCTTTCCCATAAGATAAAAATGCTGCGCCAACAACTGGTCTTCTGGGATTTCGTTCAAAACTTTTAGGGCTTCATCATATTTGTTCTGCTCAAAAATAAGCTCTGCAAGAGTAAATCGATATGTCGCCAACTGCTCAATGCGGGATTTGTCGCCATAGAAATAATAACTATTTTCCCATTCAGCATTATTAAGCGAATCGATCATTACTTTCATTTTATCTTCATATTCAGATAGCTTCTGCTTCTTATCCAAATAATAGCGAGCTACAGTATTGAGCATTTTGGGATTATTTGAGTATCTCAGCTCAACAGCTATCAAGGTTGAATCCATTTTTTTTTCAACTTCTAAGTTGTCATACGAGTAGAGCAAATACCGCCATGCGAGAGGAGTCCATTTATTATCAGGATATATTATAAGGAATTCTTCCAATTCCTTGGCACGAGCAGAGTCATCTCTCATGACCGCATAGTCAAAGACCTGCTCCTGTGCATTATCGGTTGTAACTGAACAGTTTGGATAATTTTGGATCAAGGTATCGAGTATTGAAACTGCTGAAGAGTCTTCAAGAGTTTTCATAAACAGATATTTAACTTGCATTGAAAGACTATCCTGTAACAAGTTTTTATCAATATAAGCCAGATATTTTTCTTTATCTTTTGTTATGTCATCAGGAAATATATCAGCAACATTATAGAAGAAAAATAATTTCTCATACCCTATCATGCGAGAGGGATTATTCTGAATATATTTATCTATACTTTTCTTTGCATTATTAAATTGATGAGTACGAATCAATTCATCAATACTATTAAGATCTTTATGAAGTGCCGCTTCTCTAAATTGAGGGTCTTCAGTTTTGTGGAAAAAAACACTTGAACAACCAAGAAATAGAAGTATTGCACCAATCAGAAAAATATTTTTCATGAGTTCTAAAATTCTGCATTGAGGGAGAAATAAAACGAAGGTTCTGACTCGAATCCTTTTGTACTTTTCCATGCCCAGTCAAACTTTAGAATAAAGTAACCAAGGTTCATTCGTGTGCCGATTCCATATCCAATCTTTATAGGATTATCATGAGTGTTTTTAAACTCATCGTAATTATTCCACACCTTTCCTACATCTGCAAAGATCGCACCTCTTATGCTTCTCACCCAGATCGGTAACGGAAAGCCAATTTTGAGTTCTTCAATAAAAGGATATCGGAACTCTACACTGCCGATCGCAATGTTGTTTCCAAGATATTCGTTATCCAGATAACCGCGAAGATTATAATATCCTCCCATTATGAAATCCTGCTTATCCAGACCGGTACTGAAGCCCAAATTCAGCATTCCTGCAAGCTGGTAATTACGACTGAAGGCGATATATTTTCGGAAGTCGCCATAGATATTCAAATAGTCATTATTTGACCCAAAACTTTTCTGAACACCTGCCTGTAATCTCGATCCTTTTATTGGTCCTGTAATTCCCCACAATGCAGTATCGTGAGTGTAAAACAGTGAAGGAGCATAAACCCAGGCATCTCTTGTGTATTTATCCTCGATGTGCCATTCGTTGTTGTACCAACTATACCATTCAATTTTGTTGTAGAACAGACTATTATAGAGATCGAAGCGATTGAATTTATCAAGCGGGTAGCTGACGAGCGTACTCACACCGGTGCTTCTATCCTTCTTCATGCCGTCATAAATAAATCCATGATCGCCGATCCAGTAATTGAAATAGTAGTAGTCATCGACAAGATTAAAAATGCCGGCGCCATAATCAATGCGTTTCTTGATATAGTAATAGTTCAGAATGATATTGCTTTCAGATAATGATTTATTTACATCTGACATAATATCAATATGATGATCCCCGAGAATGTCGCTTAGGGCGACATATATCTGGGCTGAAACACCATAACCAGTTGAATAAGCAAGACCTCCAAACAAAAAATCGGGAGTGAATTTGAGTTTGTAATCCTCAACTTCGGGCTCTTTATCCTCCTTATAATCCGGTTTGTTTTCCAGCGTATCTTTCATAAAGAAATAATCGCTGTCAAAACGCGATTTCTTTGTGATCAGTTTTTCTCTAAGACGATAGAACCTTTTAAATTCCGTTAAATGAAACACTTCATCAAAAGGATTTTCATTAACAGTCTGGGGTTCTTGATAGGCAATGTAATTGAGACTGTCGAGGGGATTGCTGTATAGATAAAGATCCCAACCCATTTTATAAAAACTTGAAAAGACCATCTCGGTATTATCTTCACTCACACATGGCGAGAAAGTACCGCTGAATATATTTGTCAATTGGGCAATGGCTTTTTCCTGAAAATCATAAACAAAGATATTAGAAACACTGTCTCTATAGGCGCTATAAACAATATTCTGCTGATCTTTCGTCCAGATTGGATACTGGTGATCATAGGATGCATTTGTGATTGCAACAATCGTATCGGTCATCAGATCATAGGTGAAAATATTATAGTACAGATTTGAAAAAATGAGATGCTCATCCTCCTGCTGAAATGGTTCTTTTATAAATCTTTGGGATGAGAACACTATCTGTTTTCCGTCCGGTGACCAGCGTGGATAGCGGTCATCAAAACAGTCATCTGTCAATCGGGATACAGTCTTCGTTTTCAAGTCATAAATATATAGATCACTTTGTGCATCTTTAAGACCTACTAAGATTATTTTTCTGCCGTCAGGAGATACATCTATCTCAAAAATGCTGTTAAAATCAAGTGTGAACCTTTCAAGTTCTTTCCCATCTTTAACTCTCGCTATGACAATATCATCGCCTTTTGATGTTTTGGCGACAAAGGCAAAGCGCTCTCCATCAGAAAAATAGGAAAGTGAAGTTTTCAGAAAATGAAATCCTTCATATTTATTAGTATATCCACTTGTGATTATTTTCTTTGGTTTATACAATCCGAGGGTAGAGCGTTTGTATATTCCGAGAGTGTAATCCTTATTTGAATAATAGAGAATTTGCGTTCCATCCGGTGAAAAGACAGGATCCCAATTTGCATTTGATTCCTTGGGATTATGTTTTGTAACCTGCTGATATTTGCTGTCTGGAAGTACATTTTTGTCTATGATGCTGCTGTACTTTTTGTATAAATAGTAACTCCACTGATCCTCAAGACTCTTCATACTAAAGCCGAAAGTGCGATTGGCTGCCTCATCCACGCTTTTATATATTCTGAAATTATAGAGCAGTTCAATTATACTGTTAGAACCGAACATTTCTTCCAGAAAGAGCAAAAATGACTCACCTTCACGATAAGCATAATATCCGCCTACATATTCCAACGGAATGAGCTTATCATTTACAATAAGATCACGCAAATACATCTCATTGCTTATAGAACCGTGTTCCGACGACCACTCCGGCAATCCTTCAGAGAACCAGAAAGGAAGCGAATAAAAGAGTCCGCTTGTAAAATTTGAAAAGCTCCCACCCTGCATAGTAAAATACATAAAAACATGACAGAGTTCGTGTACGACTGTAGTCTCAAATAGTTTATAATCTCCATCAAAGGGAACCACAACACGATTCTTAATAAATTCAGTAAAACCGCCAACGCCTTCTTCAATTATTTGAAATAATATGTTCGTCTCTTCAAATTCATTATGAGAATTGTAGATGAGCACAGGAATTTTCTGTGGAAGAGATTGTTCGAACATTTCTTGAAATCTGTAATAGGCATTCTCAACGATCACTGTGGTGATCTGCCCTACAATATCGAGTCCGGTTTGATAGTATATATCGAAGTGTGTTGTCTTCATAACCGACCATTGCATGTCCGGAAGATTTGTCTTATTCTTTCCAAAATAAGTTGCATGTAAGGAGCTTGCAATTATCAGCATGACGATCAGTAAAAAAATGATTTTTTTCATAGTAAATCCTTAATTAAAAGAGACGGAAATAATACTTGGGATTTTCTCTGATATCTGTCAACAGAGAATCAAAGTGTACGATTGTCGCATTAATTTTCTGATAAAGAGAATCATTTGCTGTGAAACGTCCAAGATTGTTATCTTCATTTTCAAGCTTATTAATAAGCCCCTGCATCTGAGCCAGCATGCTATCAATTTCGGATACTTTATCATCAGCAAAGGTAATGATCCTATCCACCTTCTCATCATTTTTGCTGATTAGGATATCAAGGTTGGTCACTATACTATTGATACGCTCAAAATCTATAGTAATATCTCTGTTCTTCTCACAAATGTGATTCATATTTAGCAGCAGTGCATTCAGATTTTGGATCACATCTTTGATGGTTCTAATCTGACCTTTGTCATCGATGAGTTCCTCCAGAGTACCGGAAAGGGCATTGATATTTTTAATAGTAACACCAATTTGAGATATAGTCTCATTAAATCCTGCATTATAATAACCTTGAATGATTTGCGAAGTATCGAGTGTTTCTGAGGAACTTCCAGGGTCAATTGAGATTTCCCTTTCCCCCATCATACCGCGTTCCGAGATCACAATGCGAGCATCTTTTTTCAGAGTAATTTCCCTGTTTACAAGAAGTACAGCTTTTACTCCGTTCTGTTCGAGAGCGATAACTGCTACTTTGCCGGCTCGAACTCCGTGTACAAAAACAGTATTCCCCACATCCAAACCACCAATTTGTGGAAATTGCACTGTGATTTCAGCCATATCAGCTTTTTGCTTACTGCCTGTAATCACTAACTTGCCAAAGACTACGACTAGTACCGCAAGTATGATTATTATTCCTACGGTTAGTTCACTTTTTTTTGTTTTCATAATTTTTTACTCATCTTGAAATAAATTTCTTTATATACGAATTTTCCACTTTGCCGAGATCTTCGACCGATCCCTGAAAAATCATACTTCCATCTTTCATTAATGCTACCTTGTCAGCTATCTTGAATACGATACTGATATCATGAGATACGATCAAAGAAGTGGTATGATATACCTTTTTGAAAGTGGAGAACAGTTCAACAATATTGTTCGCTATTATCGGATCAAGACCCGTTGTGGGTTCATCGTAGAGAATATATTCGGGATTTAGTATCATTGCCCGGGCAAGACTCACTCTTTTCTGCATCCCGAAACTAAGTTCTGCAGGCATCTTTTTCTCCTGACCGGACATACCGACCATTGCGAGCTTTTCTTCAACCTGCTCCTTGATTTCCTTTTCAGGAAGATCGTGCTGTTCACTAAGAGGAAGCGCCACATTGTCATATACACTGAGCCAGTCAAAGAGTGCTGAGTTTTGGAAAACCATGGTCATTTTCCGTCTGAACTCATTCCAGCCCTTCCACGAAAGCGTATCGATCCTTTCACCATCACAAAAAATTTCACCTGCATCGGGCTTAAAAAATCCAATAATGTGCTTGAGCAGAACTGTTTTTCCACAGCCACTTTCGCCGATCACTACTGTAGTTTTATTCTTTTCGATCGTAAGGTCGATCCCATTTAAAATGACTGTGCCGTCCAGAGTCTTCTTCAATCCCTTGATCTCAATCATGGCTGAATTCTTCTACGATCAATCCTTCATTATCAGTTTTTAATTCCCTTGAAACAACCGTTTTCAACATTCCATTTTCAGCAGTGTTATTATCATCTTTGAGAAAAATTCTTACATAATGGTCGGAAACTGAAGTCCAATATTCTTTTTCTTTTGTTTCCAAAACTGCTTTCAATGGAACCTTCTTTTCAATCAAATATTTTGAATATTCATTTTTTTTAGTGTGCCCTAATTTTAGCAAGCTTTGCATTCTTTTTTTGCTGACTGTTCCGTTCAAATCCCATTTCATTTCTGATGCTTTTGTGAACTTTCTGGGTGAATATCTGAACACATGCAGATAGCTAATAGGAAGATCTTCAATAAAATCATATGTTTTACGGAACTCCTCATCAGTTTCACCCGGAAATCCGACTATCACATCACATCCGATCGCAGCATCAGGGAGCGCTGTTTTGATGTTTTCAATGATCTTCATGAAATCCGTTGTGGAATATGTCCTGTTCATTTTTGCAAGTACAATATCAGAACCGCTTTGAAGTGGAATATGAAAATGGGGACATATTTTTTCTTGAGATGCGAGGAACGGGATCAAATCATCATCAAAAAACATCGGCTCAATTGAACTCAGGCGGATCTGCTGAATATCAGTTCTCACGATTTCCTTTAGCAAATACAATAAATTGTAATTTTCAAGATCAAAACCATAAAGCCCAAGATTGATGCCTGTTAAAATTATTTCCTTAACCCCTTTAGCTGCAAGGGTATTTACCTGCTCGATAACAGATCGAATCGGACGGCTTATTGGTTTTCCCCGAACATAAGGAAGAATGCAATAAGCACAGAAAAAATTACAGCCATCCTGAACCTTCACAGGAACTCTTGTATGCAAGTAATATGAATCTGTAGAAAGTTCTAAAAAAATTTGCGGGTTATCTTCCACTAATTCTTCAATATGACAAAAAATTTCATGCTTTTGATCATTTGGAAAAAGGGATAATTGTTTGCGATTTTTTTCAAAGAAAGAACTTCCCTTATTTACATAACAACCGGCTACCACGACCTTTCCGCCAGGAGAAATACTTTTTAAAGCCCTTCGAATTGCATATCGGGATTTATATTCAGCTCTGTTTGTCACACAGCAGGTGTTTATGATGACAATATCAGGTTTATCATTTAGATTGCAAAGAACATACCCATGTTTCACAAATTGATTGAGTATTGCTTCGGACTCAAATTGGTTCGTTTTGCATCCGAGAGTAGTTATGGAAATCTTTTTCACTCAGATTTTGTACTTATTTATGTAATTTCAGGTATTCGTGAGCTAATTTTTCAATCACTTCGGGGTAAAGCTGATGCTCGATCTTGAGCACTTCTCCTGCAATCTCTTCAGCAGATGTGCAATGACCAATTGGAATCTTCTGCTGTGCAATGACCTCCCCTTCATCATAACGCTCGTTAACATAATGAACTGATGCGCCGGAAAATTTCTCTTTCATTTTAAAGACTTTTTCATGCACTCTCATGCCGAACATACTTTTACCCCCAAATTTTGGAAGCAGGGCTGGATGGATGTTGATGATATCTCCCGAATATTTCTGCAGGAAATCTTC
Organism: Candidatus Cloacimonadota bacterium; assembly: GCA_030611765.1. Classification (GTDB taxonomy): domain Bacteria; phylum Cloacimonadota; class Cloacimonadia; order JGIOTU-2; family JGIOTU-2; genus Celaenobacter. The sequence continues at coordinate 28,270 of JAUWPE010000004.1, forward strand.
GGACAGTTTTCTCATAAATCCGGCAAGAACAACAAGATGCACATTATTCTTGTTGAGAAGAGCGAGGAGTTCTTGCTCAAAGGTATTTTTATCATCGAGAAGTATGTATCGAACTCCGAATTTCTCCGCTCGTTGTGTGATAGGAGCATCTGCACGAGTTATGATAAGGAATTTTGTTTCGATCGGCACATTACGTTCTTGCAGATGTGTCATGATCGCTTCGAAGTTCGAACCCCTGCTTTTACCCGAGGTGAGAAATGCAATATTGAAGGATCTCTGCATAATTATCCTAAGTCAGATAAACCGGAAAAAATACAACCACGAATTAACACGAAAACACACAAATGAAAAAGATAAGCAGAAAAATTATCTATATGAATCCTCTCTAATAAAGAGGTTACAGGGACTGATTGAAATATTTTACCAAAAAACATAGAACTAACTTACTAATTTTTTTCTTTGACGAGTAAAGAAAAATGGCAATCATAGATTGGGATAATGTTCATATATCTATTGTTATCAACAAAATATTCTTCATTGTTTCTTTGCATTTCTGTCTTTGTGTCTTTGCGAGAAATTTTTCACGACAACTTGATGGTAGGTTTCATTTTTAAGTGCCTAAATAGATTTTTTTAGCATATCGATGAAATTTATCTCGCTTGGATTTACACGATTCAGAATTGCCAGATAATAGCTTATCATATCGCATAAAAGAATCGTTGAGAAGATTTTTCCCATAAGGGTTTTTCCGTCTGTGAAGATCTCAAGATATTCTATCTCTTCGTACGATGGATTTGCATCTTTTTTCTCTTCTTCAGATAGTCGAATAATATCTTTAAAAATCTGTACGCGTTTGAGATATTTCTTTCTCTCTTCAAAATCACTGATAAAGATTGGAATGAGCGAATGGATGTAACCGGTTTCCCAGCCCTCGATCTCATTGTGGTTCATTTCCGAGAAGGTGTTGCAGAATGCATGAGTTTTTGCATTCTCATTGATCTGGCATTTGAACCTATAGGCAAGGGGAAATAATTTTGGATTGCTGCTGTAAATAACTGGGATTTTTTTATAGATCTTCTGTGCCAATCCTTTTGCAAGATTTTTGGATTCTTCCACATCACAGTTGATAAACTTAAGCTTATTATTCAAGTTCAGGAGAGTGAGTTTTGCATTTATGTTCTGGTTCTCGATAAGCTCTAATTCTTCGAATATTTTGACAATCGAGAAAAACAAATGCCCTATCGCAGCGCGCGGTTGGAATCCCGGTGGTATCATTTTGATGAGGTATCCTTCCTCTGCGCCATAGTGTTTCAATATTCCACCAGATGTGACCATTGCTATCTGGGCACCTGCTTCTTTCAGTATTTCAAAGCAGGATACAGTTTCAGTAGTATTTCCTGAATAACTGCATACAATACCAAGGGTTGTTTCATCAAGAAACGGAGGAATATTATAGTCCTTAAATACATGTATATTTAGGGTATTTCCGAATAGAGTTTTTGCAATATCTCCCGCGATGGCAGAGCCCCCCATTCCGCAGATATACACCTTAGAAATATTCTTATAGAATCGTGCAATATCGCTTTTTTCCTGATTAAAATAGCTTTCTTCAATCTGCTGTGGAAGAGATATGATCTGTTTATACATATGCTCAGTATCAAATCGATTGAAATTTCCAGTATAATCTAAACTAATTAATGAAGACATTACTCTCCTTTCTTCATAAAAGTATGAAATTTTTTATTTTTTAATTAACTGAAGTTTCGCTTGAGTGTAAATTACTTAATAAAATCATATTTAACCTTTTATAATATATTCTTCTAAAGACTTAGTAAGATTTACAATAATTTCTTCCCGACAAGTCGGGACTAATAACAAATAAAATGTCAAAGTATTTTTTTCTTCATCTTCTTTATTTTTTCGATTGCCCCACTTTGCCGTCTCATTCCCAATCCCCACTTTGCAGTCTCATTCCCAATCCCCAGATTGGGAATGTCATCATCTTTTGATAAATCTCTAATACATTAATTTTGAGAAAGTTAGAATGTAGTTTCATAGGAGAATAGTGCTGATCAGCTATCTTCATAAATCTAAAATCGCTAATCATCATTCATCAATTGTTGCGTTCCCAAACAGGGGTTTAGGAACGAGAAGACTGAAAGGTTTAGGAACGAGAAGACTGAAAGTTTTTGGAACGAGAAGACTGAAAGGTTTGGGAATGCATATTATCATTTTTAACGAAATCACCAATCTCTTCATTTTATTTTTTTCGCTTGCACCGTTGAATCTCTTTTAATTTATCATTTGAAATTTCATTAGTCCCGATATATCGGGAGTAATTAGAAATTCAAATATTACAGGACGTAAATGGTTTAAAATAATCATATAATATTTTATGCGAAACATGAGTTCATGAATTATTAGAACTCATCCTCGCTTCTTGGCGAACGGGTCATAAGTGTGATAACTCCTTCTTGCGGTGAAAAGCCTTCGAATAAAATTTGATATATATGGTCAGTGATCGGCATGTCCACGTTCATTTTATGTGATAATTGATATGCCGATCTTGTAGTATTCACACCTTCAGCTATCATTTTCATAGAAGAGAGAATTTCTTCTAATGAAAGTCCTTTGGCAAGCTGATTTCCCACGTAACGGTTTCTGCTATGCAAACTGTCACAGGTGACAATTAGGTCTCCAATGCCGGAAATGCCTGAAAAGGTATGAGGATTAGCTCCGCAGGCAACGCCAAGACGGGTAATTTCCCTTAAACCCCTTGTGATGAGTGCAGCTTTTGCATTATCTCCCATACCCATTCCATCAGAAATGCCTGCACCGATTGCAATAACATTTTTCAACGAACCACCAAGCTCAACTCCGATAATATCTGTACTCGTGTAAACGCGGAAATAATTTGTCATGAATAGGTGTTGAATCATATTTGCATAATCTTCATTGGTAGAAGCTGCGACAATTGTTGAAGGCATCTTTTTACTCACTTCTTCAGAATGAGTTGGTCCGGATAAAATGACAATTTTCTCAAACGGAATACCTGCTTCATCATGAATAACTTCGGACATCCGCAGCATAGTTTCATTTTCAATACCCTTTGCGACATTCACAATTTTTTTATCATGAAGTTCATCTTTGACCTGACCGACAATGTGCCTTACCACATGAGAGGGGACTGCAAGCACGATTATATCTGACTGCTCAGATGCATAAGAAAGATCGTTTGTAACTTTGAGATTGTTCGGGAATTTGCACCCTTGCAGGAAAAAAAGGTTTTCTCTTTTTTTCTGCATCTCTTCGGCACGTTCTTTTATCCATTCCCATCCAATAACAGGATAACCTTTCTCTGCTAAAAGAATTGCAAGGGTTGTACCCCAACTCCCCATCCCAATGACCGAAATATTTTCCATAATAAACCTTAAAAAATTAATAACACTATTACTTTTATCATCAAAATTATTACAAGTTTTTTAGAAATTGGCACTCTGTTAATTTAAGTGCCAAAATTATTTGACATTGTGTTGAGCACATCTATATTTTTTATTAAAATTGGAAAATTGAATAATAATATGAATTTTAATAAATTTACTTTAAAAACACAAGAAGCAATTCAATCAGCACTACAGCTCGCAGAGCAGTTTGGTCATCAAGAGATCACACCAGCTCATGTGATGGCTGTGCTGATGAAGCAGCCCGAAGGAATTATTCCTTCGATATTAAATAAATTAGAGGTCAATAAAGGCCAGTTCTACAATGCAATTGAAAAAATATTGCAGAACAAACCATCAGTTTCCGGCAGTACTCAGCAACCATATTTCTCAGCAGAACTGAATAAAATATTTACCACTGCTCAAAAGGAAGCTGACAGATTGAATGACGATTACCTCAGCACAGAGCATATATTTCTCGCAATGTTGAGAGATAAAAATGAGTTGAGCGACCTGTTCAAACAATTCGGCATCACAGAAAAAGATGTTATGCAGATCCTCAAAGATATTCGTGGAAATCAGCGAATTACAGACCAGAATCCTGAAGCAAAATACCAGGCATTGGAGAAATATTCCCGAAATATTACAGACCTGGCACGCAAGGGTAAGCTCGATCCTGTTATCGGTCGTGATGACGAGATAAGATCAGTTATGCAAATACTTTCCAGACGAAGAAAGAATAATCCGGTGCTTATCGGCGAAGCTGGTGTGGGGAAAACTGCTATTGTGGAAGGTCTTGCAAGACGTGTAGTTGAAAATGATGTCCCGGAAAATCTGAAAGGAAAAGATGTTGTTGAACTTGATATGGGCGCTTTGATTGCAGGAGCTAAATTTCGTGGTGAGTTTGAAGATAGATTGAAAGCTGTTCTCAAAGAAGTCGAATCAGCTCAGGGTCAGGTCATACTTTTTATTGATGAGCTTCATACAGTGGTCGGAGCAGGAGCAGCAGAGGGTGCGATCGATGCATCAAATATGCTCAAACCGGCTCTCGCTCGTGGAGAACTTCATTGTATCGGTGCAACGACTATTAATGAATACAGAAAATATATCGAAAAGGATGCTGCACTGGAGCGCCGTTTCCAGCCGATCATGGTGTATGAACCGGATACAAATGATACGATATCCATCCTTCGAGGTATCAAAGAAAAGTATGAGATCCATCACGGTGTGAGGATAAAAAATTCTGCTATCATCGCTGCTGCAACGCTTTCTGAAAGATATATCACAAATAGATTTCTGCCTGATAAGGCAATAGACCTTATTGATGAAGCATGCGCACATATACGCATGCAAATTGACAGTCTTCCCACTGAACTTGATGAGATCGAGCGAAAGATCCGCCAGCTTGAAATAGAAAAACATTCTCTCAGAAAAGAAAAGGATGAAAAGTCAGTCGCTCGAAAAGAAGAGATTGAAACCAGATTGAAAGAGCTGCAGGAAAAAGCAAATCATATCCGCACACACTGGACTCGTGAAAAGGAACTCATAAGTGCGATTAGCGAGATCAAAGAGAGAATTGACCAGACAAAGACCGAGATGGAAAGAGCAGAGAGAAATGCGGATCTGACAAAAGCATCAGAATTGAAATATGGAACACTTAGCAAACTCAATGAAGAGCTTCAAAAGAAAAATGGGGAATTAGAAGACCTTCAGAAAGATCAGAAAATCCTCAAAGAAGAGATCGATGAAAATGACATTGCAGAGATAGTATCCAAATGGACGCATATCCCGATTTCTAAAATGCTGGAAAGCGAAGCTGCACGTCTTGTTGATATGGAAAAAGATCTTCACAATCGCGTTGTTGGGCAGGATGAAGCCATTGTAGCAATCTCAAATGCGATTCGACGAAACCGCGCAGGCATCAGTCCGGAAGGTCGTCCTATTGGAACCTTTATGTTTCTCGGACCTACAGGTGTGGGTAAAACAGAGCTTGCGAAAACCCTTTCAAAAATTTTATTCGATACGGAAAAAGCAATGATACGGCTCGACATGTCAGAATATATGGAAAGACATACTGTTTCCAAGCTTGTGGGTGCTCCTCCCGGATATGTGGGCTACGAAGAAGGCGGACAGCTTACTGAAGCAGTTCGAAGACGCCCGTACTGTGTCATTCTTTTTGATGAGATCGAAAAAGCGCATCCTGATGTATTCAATATTTTATTGCAGATCATGGAAGATGGACGGCTCACTGATGGTCAGGGACGCACAGTTGATTTCACAAATACTGTGATAATAATGACATCCAATATTGCATCACAAGAGATCTTTGCTTCTGATTCGAAAGGTGAAATTTCTCAAGCTGTTATAATGAAAGCACTGCAATCCCACTTCAGACCGGAATTCCTCAACCGATTGGATGAGATAATCATTTTCCACAAACTTTCTCATGAAGACATGAAAGAGATAATGGATATACAGCTTGATGACCTGAAGAAAAGAATGGCTTCAAGGGGATTTGAAATAGACTTTTCTGCAAAAGCAAAAGAATTAATTCTTCAACATGGTTACGATCCTCAATATGGTGCGCGACCTCTCAAACGAGTTATTCAAAAAGAAATTGAAAATAAAGTTGCCTTAGAGCTCCTAAAAGATTATAATATTGAAGAGGGTACAACCTCCGAAAAGCATAAAAAGCTTTTTATTGACATGAAAGATAGTGAAATTGCCATAAAGCGAAAATAAAATAAAAATAATGAAAAATAAAAACAGGAGGCAAAATGGCTAAACAACTGGAATTTGGACATGAAGCCAGAGAAAAGCTCAAGCGTGGTGTTGATTTACTTGCAAACGCAGTAATAACGACTCTTGGTCCACGTGGTAGAAATGTTGTTCTTGAAAAGAGCTTTGGTTCACCCACCATCACTAATGACGGAGTGACCATCGCAAAGGAGATCGAACTCGAAGATAAGTATGAAAACATGGGTGCACAGATGGTCAAAGAAGTGGCTACAAAAACTCATGACGTTGCAGGTGACGGTACAACCACTGCAACACTATTAGCTCAAGCAATTATTCATGAGGGATTCAAACACGTCACAGCAGGTGTGAATCCTATGTTCATGAAGCGTGGTCTGACCAAAGCTTCTGAAATAGTCGTCGAAGAAATTGCCAAGATGAGCAAACCAATCAAAACTATGAGCGAGATCGAGCAGATCGCAACAATTTCTGCAAACAATGACCCGGAAATAGGAAGGTTGATTGCAGAAGCAATGGAAAAAGTCGGGAATGAAGGTGTCATAAACGTTGAAGAATCTAAAACTATGAAAACTGATTGGGAAGTTGTCGAAGGTATGCAGTTCGATAGAGGATATCTTTCCCCGTATTTTGTGACTAATACTGACAAGATGGTTGCAGAAATGGAAAACGCATATGTCCTTCTTCTTGATAAAAAGGTTTCTGTTATGAAAGACCTTCTTCCTATTCTTCAGGAAGTTTCACAAACAGGCAAACCTCTCTTGATTATATCCGAGGATATTGAAGGTGAGGCGCTTGCAACATTGGTAGTAAACAAGCTTCGCGGTACAATTAATGTCTGCGCTGTAAAAGCACCCGGCTTCGGTGATCGCAGAAAAGAGATGCTTCAGGATATCGCAGTCCTTACAGGTGGAACAGTGATCTCCGAAGAAGTTGGTCTTAAACTCGAAAACACCAAGCTTAACGATCTTGGAATTGCCAAGAAGGTCATTATTGATAAGGAAAACACGACAATTCGTGAAGGAAAAGGTGCAGAAAAAGACATTCATGGTCGTATCAAACAGATCAAAAAGCAGATCGAGGACACTACTTCTGATTATGATAAAGAAAAACTTCAGGAGCGTCTGGCAAAACTTGCTGGTGGAGTTGCTGTGCTGAATATCGGCGCTGCTACAGAAACCGAGATGAAAGAAAAGAAACATCGTGTCGATGATGCGCTTCAGGCAACTCGTGCAGCTATCGAAGAAGGTACGGTTATCGGCGGCGGATGTGCACTGCTTCATGCTGCCAATGCTATTGATAAACTCAAACTAGAAGCTGAAGAGAAGATCGGTGCTGAAATTCTGAGGAAAGCACTTGAAAAACCGGTTTACCAGATCGCAAAGAATGCCGGATTCGCCGGTGATGTGGTCGTAGAAAAGCTTAAAAATGAAAAAGATCTTAAGATCGGCTTCAATGCAGCTACGCGAGTGTACTCAGACCTTATGGCTGATGGCATCATCGATCCAGCCAAGGTTACCCGTTCAGCAGTCCAGAATGCATGCAGTATTGCAGGATTGTTCCTGACCACTGAATGTATCGTTGCTGATCTTCCTGAAAAGGAAGGTAGTGCTCCAGCTATGCCACCAGGAGGCGGTATGGGTGGTATGGGCGGAATGTATTAAGAAGCTAAGAAGGCAAAAGTCAAAAGGCAAAAGTCAAAAGTAAGAAGTAAAAAGTATAAAGTGAAAAATTAAAGCGGTGTCCATGCTCGAAAGCTTGTGGACACCGCTTTTTATTATCTTTTGCTCTAATCTACTTTGTGCTTGGCCAAAAGAGATTGTAAATTTATAAATTGACAAATAATTTAAAATATTAAAATTTAATGATTTAGAGGAAAAAAATCATGAAAGCAACAGTTACGAATAAAGGTGTGGTCATTCCAAAAAATCTATTAGAAGGAATTAAGGAAGTTGAAATCCAAAGGGAAAAAGACAGAATTATAATTATTCCAATATCAAAAGATAATCTTATTTTACAATTAGGAAAAGATATTATTAAAAAAATTGCAGGTATAGTTGAACATGGTCATCTGGCTGAAGATATTGAAGAGGAATTGTATGGAAAAGTATAATCATTTTCTATTTGTTGACACATGGGGTTGGTTAACTTTATTTGATAAAAAAGAAAAGTATCATAATCAAGTAAGAAAGACTATTGAGAATTTAGCCGACAAAGGCTATCAGCTGGTAACAACTGATTTTGTCCTTGATGAAACAAATACAATTCTTTTTCGGAGATTGCAATTTGATTTAGCACAAAAAGCCTTTAAGGAAATGTACAAATTAGTAGAAAAAGGATATATCAAAGTTATATGGATAGACAAAAATATTTTTAATAGAACAATCAAAATACGATATAAATACAAGGATAAACCAGAGATTTCTTTTACAGATTTAACATCATTTATTGTTATGGAATTGTTGGATATTCAAAATGTAATAACTCAAGATAAACATTTTTTAATAGTTGGTATGGGATTTCAAACTTTACCAAAAATAAATAATAAATAAGATGATTATAAATAGCGAAAAACGAGGTGAAAGATGTTGAGCAAAGCGAAATCCCGATTATTATCGGGGAAACAAAAAGAAGAAGTAAAAAAGAAAGGAGACAAAATGTTGAATGAAATGAAATCCCGAATACTTTCGGGGAAACAAAAAAATCTAATTATCATCCTTGTGGTCTTCATTTTAGCAAGTTTATCTTTTTCAAATGTTATAGCTGATATGCAATATTTTGAAAATGCTAAACTTGGTGAGAAAGACCACACATGGACAATCGTTGGTATAATCACTCCAGTTGGAATTTCTCTTGGTCATCTTTATGGATTGGATTATCACGATGGTTATCTATGGGTAGGTGATGATTCTGGTGGGCTAATTTATCAGGTGGACCCAGCAGATGGCTCAGTTATATCCTCATTTCAGGGTGCACCAGAATCAAATCATGGCTTAGCCTGGGATGGCACTTACTTTTGGGTAGCTGGAGATTATCAGGCTGATGGAAATATTTATAAGATGACCCAAGATGGAACTGTTATAGCTACAATTCCCAATCCGGGGGGAGATTATAGTGGGGGTTTAACATGGCATGACAATCATCTCTGGGTAAGTGTTTATTATCCTAATACTCAGCCGAATATTTATGAAATTGACCCCTCTGATGGTTCAATCGTTGATTCTATGAGTACAGTAGGCATTCAGCCGCAAGGACTTGTTTTTCAGGATGATAACACCATTTGGAACAGTATGGATGACAATGATGATGACCCAGAAAGATGCACGGCTTATAATCCAGCAACAGGCGATACGATTTGGTCTTTCCCTGTTCCTACGACCAAACCACGAGGGCTTGCCTGGGATGGTACATATCTTTACTTAGTTGCAAAACAAGCTGAAGCAGGTTGGGACCAGGTTATCTATAAAATTCTACTTGATGGTGGCGGAACACCTGAAATTTCGGTCCCAATTACTACTCATAATTATGGAACCATAACAGTTGGCGAATCTGCAACATGGAATGCCACGGCACAAAATATTGGAACAGCAGATTTAGTGATTGATAGTGTGTATTTCACTGGATACAATATTTGTGTTACTTGTCCTCTTGAATTTCCAATAACTATCAATCCTGGAAATCAAGAAGAAATACCATTTATTTATACACCGATAAATCCTGAACCTTTAAACGCAATTGCAACAATTCAATCTAATGACCCCTTACACCCAGAAGTAGATATTACTTTAACAGGAAATGCAGTAAATCCCGGACCTGATATTTATGTGCCTGTAACAAGTCACGATTATGGTTTAGTTAGAATCAATGCAATAACTCGCTGGTTTATGGAAATCCAAAATATTGGCGATGAAACATTAGTAATTGATAGTATTTACTGTGATGATACTCACTTTATTGTGGATTATGATGTAAGTTTTCCAATAAATATCGGCGTTCTTGATACCATTCAAATTGGCGTCTGGTTTAATCCTGAAGAAGCTATTTTATATGAAGGAACATTATTTATAGAAAGCAATGACCCTGATAACAATCCATTTGAAGTTACTTTAGAAGGAACCGGCGATGATTCACAATATGAAATTGGAGAAACTTTATGGCAATATCAAATTACAACGAGCTCGTATGATAATAGTCCCAAAGCTATTGCTCCCATACAGGATATCAATGCTGATAATATTAGTGATGTTATAATCTGTTCAGAAGATAATTATGTTCGTTGTTTTAATGGTAATTCTTCCGGTACTGCTGATGTTCTTTGGGATTTTGAAGTTTACGCAGGCAATGTCTTTTCTTATAGAGGTTTGGATATTATTGAAGATATCAATGGAGATGGTTATCAGGATGTGATTGTTGGAACTACCGGTGGTGACCGCAGTATCAGAGCGATTTCAGGAAAAGATGGCACAAGTATCTGGATTCACGACACACACGAATATGGTAGTGGTGGCTGGGTTTACCAGGTAAATTGCAGATTTGACTATAATGGTGATGGATATACTGATGTTTTGGCTGCAACAGGTGATGATGCAAGCGATACTGGACCCAAAAGAGTATATTGTCTTGATGGTTTAACCGGATTATCCATTTGGGAACGCTTTATAGGTGGGCCCGTATTCTCTGTAATAGGTATTGAAGATTGCACAGGTGATGGACAACCAGATGTATTAGCAGGTGCTTCTGATGAAGGTGAAACCACAGGTTATGCTTATGCTATTAATGGAGCAACAGGTAATATAATTTGGACATATACTACAACTGGCACATCTGTTTGGGCATTAGAACAGTTAAATGATATCAATGAAGATGGAATTAAAGATGTGATTATCGGTGATTTCTCCGGGCATTTTTATTACCTTGATTCCACAAATGGAGCAGAACTTCATACCGGTAGTATCGGTGCAGCATTCATACTTCAATTAATTAAATTAGATGATGTAAATGGAGATGGCTATTCTGATATTGCTGTTGCCCATAGCAGTAGCAGTACAGTACAGGTAATTGATGGATATTCCGGAACTTTTGTCTGGTCACATTCTGTTGCCGATCAGCCATGGAATGCTTCCAGAATTGCTGATGTCAGCGGAGATGGAATTAATGATCTAATAGTTGGAACTCTTTACTCAAATAATTATGCTTATTTCCTTAATGGGGTAGATGGCTCAGAATTGGAGTCAATATATGTTGGAACTCCTGTTGATGCAATTGCAGCAATCCCGGATATTGATGGAAATGGTTCAATGGAAATGGTTGTTGGCGATAGAAATGGCTGGGTATATTGCTATTCTGGTGGCTTTGATGCAATCGTTGGTGTTGATGATGAACCAAATATCTCTAATTCGATCCTTACTCAAAATTTCCCCAATCCCTTCTCACAAAGTACTACAATTCAATTTTCAAAACCTGCAGGATGTACTGCACATACGATCATCAAGGTATATAATATCATCGGGCAGCTTGTTAATGAAACTGTTCTTGATCCGATGCAGAATTCCTTTACCTGGGATGGAACCGATTTGCAGGGTAATAGTGTAAGTTCAGGAATATACTTCTATAAAGTACAGAGCGGATCCTACAATGTGACAAGCAAGATGATCTACATGAAATAAAAAAAATTCGATAAACCTAAAAAGCCACGCGATGAGCGTGGCTTTTTTTTATTGTGGTCAAAATTTGTTATCTCGTAGGAACTTCGTAGATCAGATATTCTTCTAAAATTTATCAAATAATCTATATATTACATTCACATCATTTGTAAGATTATTGTTAGTTCCGCATGTGCTTTCTTATAAAACTTTACAAGTAGATACTGAAGAAAAAATTTTATAATAAATTAACAGGGAGATTGAATAAAATGAAAAAACAAGTGATCTTCACCTTTGTTTTGGTGATATTCTTAGGTATTTATTCTTTTGTATTTGGCAGCAATATTCTTTGTAAAACCCTCTCCAATGGCATGCAGATCGCTGTAAAAGAGAATTATAATAATAATTCAATAGGTTTCTATTGTTTTGTGAAAACCGGCTCAGTTAATGAGGGAGAATATCTCGGAGCAGGTATTTCTCATTATCTGGAACATGTAGTTGCAGGTGGGTCAACCACCTACCGTACTGAAGCTGAATATGAAGCAATGGCAAAGGAAATGGGTGCGATTGTCAATGCATACACGACCAATAGTGCTACTGCTTTTCATATTACTGTTGATAAGCAATATGCAGATCAGGCATTGGAAATATTATCCCAGCAGATGCATGCCTGTGCCATTGACTCAGTAGAAGTAGCACGCGAAAAGCAGGTCATCCTCAAGGAGATCGTGATGCGCTCAACTCCGCCGCGGTCTAAAGTATATCAAAGAAATAATGAGCTTGTTTTTCCTACTTCAAATATGAAGTACCCGGTCATTGGATATACAGAATTATTTAAAACAATTACCAGAGAAGAACTCGCAGATTATTATCATAAACGATATGTTCCGAATAATATGATCTTCGTCGTTGCCGGTGATTTTGATGCTGAAGAAATGCTTGCAAAGGTAGAAGAAACCTTTAATAGTCTTGAAATGGGACAACTGAATCCAGTATATCTTCCACCTCAGAATATACGAAGTGGGACTATCGAATATATGGAGGAGTTCCAGATACAACAACCTACTGTGATCATTACAAAGATACTTCCTGCTGCAGATTTTGAACAGTATCCCAAATTGATAGCAGCACTCGATATTCTTTTTGGGAAAAGACAATCTCCAATTAAATACAAACTGGTGGAAGAGCTTCAATTGGTGAACTACATATATGCGCAGGCGAATGTCTCAATGCAGATGCCCGAGGGAACGATCACTATTGGTTTTGAAGCAAAAGATCCTTCAAAGGTGAAAGAAATCGTCTCTATCATTGATGAGGAAATCGAATGGTACAGCCAGGTTGGAGTCGAAGATACAGATATTAAAAATCTCATTACAAAATTTAAAGCATATCTGCTTTTAAGTACTCCGGGAGTTGATATGGATTGTAATAATATCGGATGGAATCTTATGATGTTCGGTGTGCCGGATTCTGATGAGCTTTTTATAAACGCTTTTGAGCAGATCACTGCGAAAGATGTTATGAACAGCATCAAAAAATATCTCGTTCCAAAAAACCGTGTTATTTTCTATGCACTGCCTGAAGGTGCTAAAGAGATGCTTGAGCAGAAAGATGAGCTTGTGGCAGAAAAAATACAGCCGCAAAAAGTTCAACTTTCAGATAACCTCACTCTCATTTATAAAAGGAATACTGAAAAACCGATCATAAGCGGAGTTTTATATCTTCCTATAAGTGATGATTATGAAACTGTGGAAACTGTTGGCACTATTTCCTTTATGACAAATCTTATACTCAAAGGTTCAAAAAAGTTCAACTCTCTTGACCTTACAGAATGGAAAGAGGACCACGCAATCGATCTGGATATTTCAACAAACAATGATGGTACATATTTGAGTTTCAAATGTCTGAAAGACGATTTTCCCAAACTTCGGGATATCATTATTGATGCGTTTAACATTCCAACCTTTCCCGAACATGAGATCATGCTCGCAAAAGAGAGAGCAAACGCAAATTACCAACGGTCATTGAGCAACGCTTATTCTATTCATAATGAATTCCGTAGCGAAAAACTCTATCAGGGGCAGCCGGCTGGTGTTTCAGATCTGAAAGAACTCGAGATCATTCAGGCGCTCGATCAGCAAGATTTACAGAACATTCATAAAAAATATATAAAGGCATCAAAGGTGATCGTAACCTTTTTTGGCGATATTACTCTTAATGAAGCAGAAGCGTATGCAAAAACCTTCTATAAAAACATTCCTCACGGAGAGATCGCAGGTACAGAATCTCATCTAATCGTTCCGAATATTGAAGAAACATTTGTACAGGAGTATGCCTTTGAGCCAGTGAATATTGACCTCAACTGTATCGCTCCTCCATGTGATAAAGAGAGTATTGATCACTTGACGATGAATGTTATTATTGCGATTTTGAATGGTTCTCGTGGCAGAATTCATAAAGCAATCCGTGGTCAAAATGATCTTGCGTACTATGGATACGCACAGTATTCCAACGGGGATGATTACGGATTCTTCCGTCTTACAAGCCAGACCTCTGTTGATAAAAAAGTTGAATTGATCGCTGTGCTGCAAAACCAGATCGATAAACTTAAAAATGAGCCTGTAACTTCTGAGGAAATCCAATCCTCAATTGATGATTATTGTCAAATGGTCATTACGAGTATCGATGATAATCGGCTGCCCTATTATATGACACATTATGAAGCAATCGGGCTTGGCTATGATTATCTCGAAAACATGAAATCATATTTCGACAAAATAACTCCTGAAGATATACAACGGGTCGCAAATAAGTATTTTACGAAGGTCGCTGTCTTTATCTCCGAACCAAATGCAGAAGTTGAGCTTATGGTGCAATAATATGTTCGAGTTATGCTATAGTAATTAATTTTTAATAAAATAAATCATAAGCGGACAAGCAAGGACACGAAAAGATCAGCAATGCATTCTGAACTCCAATCTGTCAAGACTCGAGCTCAGGGGAGCGTAGCGAAACTGGACTTGAGACGACAACTGTCAGCATTCTGAACTCCGCCCACCTTCGGCGTGTGAAGTCCAGTCTGCTGAGACTGGAGTTGAGACGAAAAAGCTTGACGCATTCTGAACTCCGCCCACCTTCGGCGTGTGAAGTCCAGTCTGCTTTAAGGCTGGGATTAAACAATGGCGCATAAAAGTGAAACGCCGTTCTAAGAAAGAGGAATCCTATGAATAACACCTTTTATAAAACCAAAAGGTTTCACCAAAGGGTTCTATACAGATGGTTCAGGTAACATACATGAACCAGCCAAATGCAAGGAGAATAGATGAAAAATGAAGATAAGACAAAAGAAAAACTTATAAAAGAATTAGTAGAATTACATAGGCGCATTACTGAATTGGAAAAATTAGAAAGTCATCGCAAGAAAGCAGAGATGGAAAACGAAGAACGCCGCCTTTATCTGGAAGCAGTGCTGGCTGATGCTCCTGATGCCATAATTACTATGGATGCCCAGCATAAGATAATTATGTGTAATCAGGTAGCTGAGAAACTTTTCGGATATTCAAAAAAAGAGACGATAGGTAAGAATATTGATGACCTGGTTACAGGTGCTGATAAATTTGAGGAAGCAAAACTTTATAGCAAACAGGTATTAGCTGGAGAAAATATACCAACCATAGAGACCGTCCGATATCGGAAGGATGGTACCCCTGTGGATGTAGTGATGGCTGGTTCACCAATATTAATAGGAAATGAATTAGTTGGAGCAGTGGCAGTTTATACTGACATTACCAAACGGAAGCAAATGGAAGTAGAAATTAAAAAGTATTCACGGGAACTTGAACACAAGATAGAAGAGTTGAGGAAAGTTAATGATGAGTTATCCCAATACACTTATGCGGTCTCACACGACCTTCGTGCTCCTCTACGCGCACTAAACAACTATTGCCGGTTCCTTCAAGAGGATTGTAGTAATAGTTTAGATGACATTGGACAGGAATATATCCAGGGTATTGCAGAAAATGTATGGCATATGGAGGAATTGGTAACAGACCTTCTGGAATACTCTATAATAGGAAGAACCAGGACAAAGATAACCAATGTAAATGTTGGCAAGCTCTTGGCTCGCCTTGTCTCCCAGTTGCACCCAGATGAAAATGTTGAGATAACTCTTCCAAAAGAAGATATTATAATTCAAGCCAAGGAAATCCAGATGGAACAAATATTTTCCAACCTACTATCAAATGCCTTTAAATTTAACAAATCTGATAATCCGCATATTATTGTAGGATACAAGGAAACCAATAACACCTGGGAATTCTCTATTAAAGATAATGGAATTGGTATTTCGCCTAAATATTTTGATAAGATATTTGGTATCTTTCAACGATTGCATACTCAAGAAGAATATGAGGGTACAGGCATTGGACTGGCAATTGTTAAAAAGGCTGTTGACCAACATAGCGGCACCATTTGGGTAGAATCAACGTCAGGTAAAGGTAGTATCTTTACATTTACTTTGCCGAAAATAAAGGCAGAACAATTAGACCAAAAAACTGGGTAATGACAGAGACCAAATATAGGTGGTATAGTAAAATGAGTAATATATTGCAAGATTTCCCTATTCTCCTTGTTGAAGACAATAAGCACGATGTTGTTTTTGTTAAACGGGCTTGGAGGCTTCATAAAATTACAAACTCTCTTTTCGTAGTCCCTCATGGTGAGGAATGTCTCAAATTTCTCCGCCATCAAGGTAAATACTCTGATTCTGAAAAATTTCCAAGACCAGGCATCATACTAATGGATATACGAATGCCAGTAATGGATGGTGTTGAATGCCTCGGTATTCTCAAAAAAGATCCACAACTTAAGTCAATTCCAGTGATTATGCTTACAACCTCAAAAGAAGAAATTGACCGCATCAAAAGCTATCAACTTGGCTGCAATACCTTTATCCAAAAACCTGTGGATTTTGAAAATTTCTCAAACGCCATTCGTGAGATTCAAATATACTGGACAATGTCTGAATTGCCATAAAAGATTGATTATAAAAGATAACCGAAAATGAAATGTGTCAACTATATTTAGAACTTGGCAGATGTGTTATTTTCATATGAAATAATAAAAAATATAGGAGAATAAAATTGTGAAAAAAAAATTAAAAATCCTTATTGTTGAAGATATCAAATATGATTATATTGCTATGAATAGAGCATTGGACAAGAGCGAGCTTGACTGCAAAAAACTTTGGGTAAAGCAAAGCAAAGATGCAATTCAACTTCTTCGCTCAGGCTCAATTGATATAGTTCTAATTGATTACAAACTTCCGGACGAAAATGGTCTTGAGCTCTTTAAAAAAATAAAAAAGAATAAACTATATGTCCCTGTTATTTTTGTGGCAGCCTCAGGTAACGAATCTATCGCTGCTGAGGCAATTAAATTAGGCGCACAGGATTATATAGTAAAAGACCCTTTGGGTAGATACCTTGAAATAATCCCTGATATAATAAAAAAAGCACTGAATCAGTGGAAAATAGAGCAGGAACAAAAAATATCTGCTGAAAAATTAAAAAGAAGCGAAGAACGATTCCGTGCTATTTTTGAAACAGCTCAAGACTCAATCTTCATAAAAGATAAAAGTCTAAAATACACTCAGGTTAATCCAGCAATGGAGAAACTTTTCGGACTCCCTGCCTCAAGGTTAATTGAAATGACGGATGATGACCTTTTCGGCAAGGAAGCAGGAGCATACATCAGAGAGACGGACTACCGAGTTCTTAGTGGGGAAATTATTGAGGATGAACACACCAAACCAGTAAAAGGAGTTATGAAAACATTTCATGTTGTTAAGATTCCAATGCACGATAATACAGGTAGAATCATAGGGCTCTACGGTATTGCCAGAGATATCACTGAGCGAAAGCAAGCAGAGCAAACCCAATCGGTTTTATATCATATTGCAGATGCAATAAATACCACTAAAAATCTTGATGAACTTTTCAAAATAATTCATAAACAACTTGGTACAATTATAGATACAACAAATTTTTATGTAGCTCTATATGATGAAAAGAGCAATATAATAACTGCACCCTATTATGTTGACCAACTGAAAAAAAATATTCCACAACCACAACAATTAAGAAATGGATTAACAGCGTATGTAATTCGTAATGCAAAACCTCTTTATTTAACTGTCAAAAAACGAGAGCAATTGATGCGAGAGGGTAAAATTGCTCATGCTGATTGGAAAAGTAAAATTTGGCTCGGTGTTCCTCTTAAGATTGGAAGTGAAATTATTGGTGCTTTGGCTGTACAAAGTTATACCGATGCTTCTCTCTATACTGAAAAAGATATGGAGATATTAGAATTT
>JAUWPE010000168.1 GCA_030611765.1 Candidatus Cloacimonadota bacterium
TTTTAGAATGCGCACTTGGTATATACATTGTTCCTCAATTCATTTATCCTATTAATTGTCCGCCGAATACAAGAATGAGAATGAGCCGCACTATGACTGCTGCCACTCCCATGCCCGATACTGTCTGAATGATGCCCTGCCGTTCCATGGAGTTTGCTATTAAGCCCGGAATAATATATCCGATCACACGAACTACCTGATCTCCCGGAATGTAGGAAAACAGCCCGAAAGAACGAACCATCCACCCGATGATGAATCCCAGAAGTACTGAGATGACCATCCTGCGTCGTCCATACATGAACATGAACATACCGAGGAATTTCACTATTCCATAGACAGCAAAGCTGATCGCCAAAGTAACTAAAATTGTAAGTGGCTCATGAAGATAAAGAGCTATGTAACCGCAAACAACAATACCGCCTGCAGCAATGCCAAATGCTTCCAAAAAGAAGAGACTTGTTAAAACACCTAAACCTATCGCGACTTCAAACATTTATTTTTCTCCGATTTTCGATTTTTCTTTAAAATAATCCACAATAATTCCGCCATTTCCACCGATATTTCCAATGCCGATTAGCAAAATATTTTTTATTCTCACTTCATCCAGTTTTTTCATGAACTGCTCGCCGGTGACCCATCCGAAATTATGTACCTTTGACATTGGCAGTTTATGATTCTGTGCATAAGAATAAACAGTTGCAGTTTCCTGTCCGATAAGATAAAGTCCGTCAAATTCAGTGTTCTCGAGCATTTTTATAAGCTGTTTGGAGCGGAACATCCTATCTGCGCGAGTATTCAGAATAAATCCACAGAACTCAATATCAGGATGGAGTTCTTTGACAGATCGGATGACAAATTCGGTAGATTCGGGGTCATTGGCAGCAAAAGAATGAGCAAAATAAACATCTCTTTCTTTATCATGAATATGAAAAAGTGTGGTTGCGCCGATATCGGGCTTTGCTTTTTTCATTCCTTCGAGTGCAATGTCCCTTTCCACACCACATGCTTTGCAAACATCCAAAGCCAAAGAGATATTATCCTTATGCTCGATGTGCCCAAATTCATCAAGCACTTCATCGGAAATTACTTCCGGGTCACTGAGGTAAAGTTTGGTCTGTTTTTTATCTGCGATCTCTTTCATATATGGAAACAGCTTTTTCTCGCTTGTATATGACAATGCTTTTTCTGGTATAGTGTTACAAATAGAATAAGTTACATTTTTTATACCCGGTCCCATAACATCGAGGTGGTCGAGGCGAATATTTGTGATCACACCGATATCAGATCTTATAATTTTTTGCTCTGTTATCCATTGGTATTCCGGCATAACAGCCATGCATTCGAGCACAAGGACTTCTGAGGAGCGTTTTGCAACGAATTTACATATCTTGATCTGCTCTCGGATATTCGGTCCACGAGGACGCTGTATGGGAATTTCATCGCCGTTTTCAAGAATGATGCGGGGCGCAGAACCGGTCGTTTTTGCAATTGTTCTTTTTCCACCCTCGCGCAAACCGGCAGCAATAAGTCGGGTAACGCTGGATTTTCCGCGAGTGCCATTCACATGAATGAGTAAGGGTATCCTTTTTCTGTATGAATGATGAGAAAAGTATTCATATATAGAATAAGCTATGACTGCGAGTAAACCTAAAATTAATATGTACATAGATTTTGTTTATGTTCAAATTTTTTTGAATAAGAAACAATTTCCTTATTTGTTTGTCAAAATATTTATGAATAAAGAGTGTAAATTTGAAATTTGAAACTTGAAATTTGAAATTGGGAAATAACATCTTTGCGAAAGTTGCATTTCTTTCGCAAAGTTAAATATATCGTTTATACATTGCAGTTGTGAGGAAAAAATAAATGAATAATGAAATATGAAAAATGGAAATGGAACACGGATTGACGCTGATGAAACTGATTTACCCCGTGAAATCCTGCAAAGCAGGAATCCCCATGCATCGGGATTATTTCACAGGATGAACACTGATCCGGAAAATAAAATGAAGAGAAATACATTTAATTCTTAATCTGCGAGGGTCTGCGTGCAATTAATTGGAAATTGGTAATTGGAAATTTGAATAAGAGAATTAGCCACGAAAAACACGAAAAATACAAAAAAAAATTAAGAAAATGGAAAATAAAAAATGTAAAATTATTTTAATTCTTTCTGTGTTCATCGGTGAAAATCCGTGAGCTATTACATAAAAGAAGTTAATCACAAATTCGCATTATCGGATTATTATTGCTATCATAAGAAATCCAATAAGAATGACTCCCCCTATCGAAGCTGTTTTAGCGTAAATATTCCTGCTTTCATATACATTGGAAAACACACCAAGAGCAATAGCTCCAAGCGGATTCAGCGTCACAATAATGAGCATCAGTACAGGAATGGCTTCAAAAATTATCTTAAATAAATTTGTAATATGAGAAAGGTAGAGAATAAATAAAATCCAGGAAAACACTGCAGGAAGGAGAATTATGAATCCAATGATTCCAAGAGTATGAGCATTCTCTGAAGCGCGCTTCACCTTCATGTCAGATAATTCCTATTGCAGAGCCAACGATCCATCCCCCATTTCCAGATGGAAGCTTTATCAGCACCCAATCATTATCGTATCTCTCTATAGAAACTTTCAGTCCCTCATGTATAGTAAAAACCTGTGGAAATTCCTCGCTCGGTCCGCTGTATGCGATAACTACTTCATTTAGAATAACTGCATTATTATCAGAATAGAAATCACGGATTCTCATAATTTCAATTACAGTGACAAGAAAGAATATAACAGCAAAGATAACGAGAAATATTTTTATTATCCGCTTTAGCACAGCATTTCTGCTCATGATAAGAAGCACGATGAATGCCATCATTAAAATAAAAAATATGACTACGAACACACCGAGAAGATTGATCGAGAAGACATAGTATATTTTACGCAGCAGTGTGTCTAAAAATGATCTCTCTACTTCCTCTTTATCTTTGATGCCTGACAGCAGCATCGCAATGTTCTCATTCAATTCTGCATCGAGAGGTTTGAACTTCGCAGCTTTTTCATAGTAAAGACGGGCGTTGCCGAGGTCATTGAGTTTAAAGTAGGTATTACCGAGGTTATAGAAAAGTTCATAGTTCTTCACACCTTCGTTAACCAGCCTCATATACTCTTCTTCGGCTTTCTGATAATTTTGTTCCTGATATGCGTTATTTGCAGCAGTGAGATCATACTCTTTTGCACAAAGCAGCAAGGGAATAAGAATTAAAATGCTCAAAATATAAATAATTTTTTTCATCTTTTTTTCCTGAATTTAGTCTTGGAAAGGTTTTGAAGGATATTGTTCAATTCCTGATACTTTTCTTCGAGCGCTTCATGGGAAAATTGCATACCTCCAAAACGTGCACTGTCTGTCATTTTCAAGAAATCAATAATTCCATCAATATCCTTTTTTGGAAGTTCGTTTTTATGAAGTTCTGAAGTAACAACCTGAATTGTTGAGGCACCTGCAGAGATATT
>JAUWPE010000170.1 GCA_030611765.1 Candidatus Cloacimonadota bacterium
GGAGATACCATGAAAAAAATCGCAATACTGTTCGCTATCATATTGATGAGCACTTCGCTCTTTGCGCTCGAACCGCATTTTATGCAAACACCCGCAATTTCACCAGACGGAAATACAGTTTGTTTTTCCTATATGTCCGATCTCTGGACTGTTCCATTTGAAGGTGGTGAAGCAAAACGGCTTACTGTCTCAAAAGGAAATGATGCCAATCCTATCTATTCTCCAAACGGGAAAACCATTGCCTTCAATTCTAATCGTAATGGGTTCTGGGGAATCTTAATCATTCCTGCAGAAGGTGGTGAAGCAGAATGTATTTCAAAAGAAGGACTCTTTGTTGTGGACTGGTTCAAAAACGGGAAAAAACTTCTTGCAACCGGATACGAACTGCCAAACGGCTGGAATTTTATGGAAGTTCCTCTCGATGGTACTCATCCGACCATTATCACTGAAATCGGAAACAGTCTTGCACAGCTTTCCCCAGATAATAAAAAGATCATTTTCAGCAACAGAGGGTCTAACACACGTGAAAGATACATAGGAAGCATTAATGGTCAGATATGGGAGTATGACATAAAAAATAAATCTTACACCCAGATTACAAAAACAGAATATACAGAAAAATATCCGGTGTACTCATATATAAATGACAGAGTTTATTTTGTCGGCGCTGACTTCGTGGAGGATAACAGAGCGGTTTTTCAGATTTATTTTGCGGAAGATATGGACTTTTTCAATCCTCAAAAGCTCACAGATTTTGATTACTGGTCGGCAACACAACTTTGCATTGCACGCCAGAATGATAATATGGTTTTCAAGCGTTTTGATGAATTATGGTCTTATAGTGCGAAGTCTGGGAAGATAAAAAAAATACCGATCGAGATCAAGCAGGATTTTATTGAAAGCTTCGAGGTGTCTGAGGAATATTTCAATAAAGCGACAGACTTTTCAATTTCGCCAAACGGAAAGATGGTTGCTTTTTCATATAAATTTGACCTCTTTGCAATGCCTGAAAAAGGTGGTGAAGTCAAGCAGTTGACTTACGATCAGAATGGAATTGGGGACATCGCAATTGCCGATGATGATCATACGATATATTTCACTAGTTATGATATAGGTAATACACAATTATATAAACTAAACATAACAGAACCTAAAAAGATTGAATACATTTCATGGTTCAAAAATGCATATATTAATGAAATTTATTATATTGAAGATGTTGGATTGATCGTCGAGTATTCTGAGGAAGAAGCAAAACAGAATATTGCACTTATCGAACCCGAAAAAGATAAAGTGCAACCACTCATAGTTGATCAGGTTGTTAGCTCAAAGTTCACTGTTAGCCCTGATAACGAATATGCACTCTATTTTGCCCTCACTCCCGGCACATGGGGTGAAATACTTTATTTGTATGATTTTAAAACAAAAGAGGAAACTGCGCTTTATCCGTATCAGGGAAACAAGCACTCGCCGATCTGGGGGGAGCAGGGCGCCTATGTTTTCTTCAATAGAAATCAGGATATATGCCGAATGGACCTTCATGCCAAAGAGGATTTCTGGGATTATAAGGATTATTGGGAAGATATTTTAAATCCTGAGGAAGACGAAGAAGAGCAGGATAAGGATAAAAATGATAAAGATGAAGATGATGATGCAGACGAAGATGAGGATAAAGAAGAAGCCGATGAAGATGTAGTAATCACGATCGATCTTGAAGATATCCATAGAAGAGTTTCCGCAATCACGTCAAAAAAAGGATATAGTTACATTGTTGCAACCGATAATGACAGCACACTGTACTATGTAAATCGTTCGGAAGATGATGATATCTATTCACTTAGAAAAGTTGATTATGAAGGGAAGAAAGACGAGGAGATCACCACATTTTCCTCTCGTCCCCGTCATATAAAATTCAATAAAGAAAATGAATGTTTTTATTGCATTGAATCCGGGTCTTTGAAAAAAATCACGACCGACGGAACAAAAGAAACACTTGAAAATGAGTTTGAGTATAAATATAATACCCTTGCTTTAAATAAAACAGTTTTTGAACAAGCATGGAAAGCATTTGAAAAAGGTTTTTATGATCCTGATATGCATGACATAGATTGGGATAAAGCATTCAAAAAGTACTATCCTTATTTGGATTATGCATACTCACCTCAAATTATGGATGAGATATATTCTGAAATGTTGGGCGAAGTGAATGCCTCACATACTGAATTTTATGCGAGGAATGACGATCCCATTTCCCATCACGAAATTGCCTATGGCGGATTTGTTCTCGATTATAACGACATTCCCCAAAAGGGGATCAAGTTCAAAAAAATATTCAGAAAATCAAAGCTGAACAAGCCCTATAATATCAAATCCGGTGATGTACTGCTGGAGGTTGATGGAGTAGAGATCATCGAAGATACTCCTATAAGACCCTTGTTTTTTAATAAAATAGATGATAAGATAACTTTGAAAGTTCAAACACCCGACAGCATTGCAACAGTTGAATTCAAAGGACTTACGTGGAGGCAGAATTATATGTTGAACTATGATAATTGGGTAGAAGAGCGCAAGGAGATCGTAAATAAGCTCACAGATAGTAAAATCGGTTATGCGCATATCAGAAATATGGGATGGGATTCTTATGCAGATTTTGTGCAGGATGTTTTTGCAAAAAATTGGGAAAAGGATGCGCTTATTATTGATGTGCGGAACAATCCGGGCGGCTGGATACACGACTGGCTGATCGAACTTCTCACAAAAAAACCCTATGCATTCACAACAAACCGGGTCTTTAATGTTGAAAAGCAACCCTTCCCGGGAAATACCTGGATAAAGCCAACAATTTTACTTATCAATCAAAACTCCTTTTCCGATGCTGAGATATTCCCGAATATCTATAAACATTTTGAGTTGGGAAAAGTTATCGGTATGCCTACAAGCGGATCAGTCATAGGAACCGGACATGTAAGTTTTATGGATGGCTCAAGTATGCGTATGCCGGGCACCGGCTGGTACACAGCAGAAGATATAAATATGGAAGGAACCGGAGCTACACCTGATATTTATCTCGATCAAACATTTGAGGAGAAGATTTCAGATGATGATGTTCAGTTAAAAAAAGCGATTGAGGAACTTAAGAAAGAGCTTAAGTAGTTGAATTGATTGAATCGGAAAACATAAACTATCACTAACTATGATTATGAATAGTTGAGTTTTATGAATAGATTCTTCGTTATTCGTTTAGTATTATATAGTTTCAAACAGAAACTTCTTGACATAAAATGAAACTTTCATAATCAAGTGGTTTATAAAATTAATATTTTTAAGAGGTGATTAATATGTCAATAGCAGTAAAGATTTCTGATGAATTAGCTCAATCTGCAAAAATTAATTCCAATATTTTTAAACGATCTTTAGCTGGACAAATTGAATTCTGGGCAACTATTGGAAAAATAG
>JAUWPE010000119.1 GCA_030611765.1 Candidatus Cloacimonadota bacterium
GGCTAACAACTGCTACCATTTTGGGCTGTATCATTGCTTTCTTTTTTATCTGACAATCAATAAATTTTACAAATATAAAAGCAATAGCGATGGAAATCAGAGAAACAACTATTGAGATATTTTCTGAAAGACCGATCGCACTTTTGCACAAAAAATATGAGCCGATCATAAAAATAATGGGAAGAATAAATACGAGGAAGGAGCTGAGGATACGCATCTGCGGACTGATCTCAAATTGGATCATATCACCCTTTTTCACATTGAGATTATTTTTCATAGTGAGCTTAGTGATATCTCCCCCTTTTTGAAAACAGAATGCTTTGAGTTTGCAGGTATCGCATGCGTCGGAGCGTGAATATTCAACGATCGCAAGACCGTTTTGTATATCGACAACTGTTCCCACATCAGTAGGTGTGTCGTTTTGAGAGTTCATATATGTTTAGAAGTGATATCCCACAGATAGTTGATGAATAAAACCTAATTCTCCGTAAGAATTCACCGCATAGTCAAATTTGTAATCTCTCCAACTGAAGCCAACTCCTGCTGAAATCCCTGAAAGGAAATCAATACCAGAGCCAACATTCCAGTCATTGGCATTGGATCGGTAACCGGCACGTACTATAATTTTATTTTGAAAAGTCGTTTCTATTCCGATAGTACCATAAAAATCCGTATGCATTGGTTTGTTAATGTCCAGTGCTATCACACCCGTATTGAGTTTATATGCTAAACCAAAAGTAAAAGTCATGGGTAATTTTTCTTTTTCTTGATCAAATTTAGAAAGCTGTGTGCCGAGATTTTTGGCTGCAAGCCCGACCTTCAGGTTGGGATTGGGAGATTGATGAAGAAGACACACGTCCGCAGCAACTGCCTGTGATGAATATTCGTCTATTGTTTCGGAAATGATCTTGATATTGACTCCCCAGTTTATAATATCGGAAAGATATTTCCCACAGGAAGCACCGAACAATACATCATAAGAACCGAACGTACCAAGTAGAACAAGGTTCTGGTTTTCGTCGATCCCTGTTTTAGGAATGCCGCCAACTCCGATGAATTTCGAGAAAAATGCAATAGTCGTTCCTTCATTGAGAGGAATGGTATAACTTACTGCACCACCGCTGTATCCTGCGAAGTAATTCATGTAGGTGATCTGAAGAAGCCGTTCTCGAATATTTGGCAGACCTGCGGGATTCCAGAATGGTGCGAGCGCATCGTTTGCAATTGCGGTAAAGGTATTTCCCATACCTGCACCACGTGCACCCATCGGAATATTGAGGAAATTGAAGGCAGTTGTTCCCGCATCTTCGCTGATCGCAAAGAGACTGGTCGTCAAAGCGATACATATCACTAATAAAAATATTTTTTTCATGTATTTCCTTTTGTTAATACTTAGTTGTAATTTTTTTTTTATGGGGTTGCTTTGTCAAATTTATTTCAATCTAATTTTTATCTCATGACATGTATCACATGCTAATTGTTGACAGTTTATTGTGAGCATGGACAAATGTTTTTTATGAAGAACGCAAGATAAATTTGATGTTTTTTGTTTTGCACAGGAGTTTTAATGAGTTTGATCGCATTGCACTATGAGCTGAAAGAAAGGATTGGAAGCGGCAGCTTTGGTACTGTATATAGTGTTGAAGATATTGCCACAAAAAAAACTTTTGCAATCAAGATATTTGATAAGATACCTATCGAAGATATTCGTGAGAAAATGAACCCTAAAGTGATGCGCGAGATCACAAAAATATCCCATCCCAATCTCATAAAGATCTACGATTATGGCATTTACCAAAATAATCTTTATCTGCTTTCGGAATTTTACGAAAGCTGTGGATTACAGAATTTTTATCTAAATATGAAGAACAAGCAGGAATTTTTTGAGCTTGCCACTCAGATATGCTATGCCTTGACCCACCTTCATTCCCATCATATTATTCATAAAGACTTGAAACTCGAAAATATTCTCTATAAAAAGATCGGCGATGAGATAAATGTAAAAGTATGCGATTATGGATTCAACAAGATCATTTCACAAACAGATGCATATGCCGAAGGTGAAGTGGTAAGTCTGCCATATATCGCGCCCGAACTTCTTCAAGGATCATACTTTACTCCCAAAAGTGATTTCTACGCCTTGGGTGTGATAATGTATTACCTCTCAGTGGGTACTTTCCCTTTTTCCAGAGAAGAGATCAAGCTCATGTCCGAAAAGAAAATCCCAAATATCATACCTCAATTCCCCACCAAAATAAATCCTGCAGTCGATAAAAAGCTCGAAGACCTCATCTTTCATCTTATTGAATTCAATCCATCACTGCGCATCAGTAATACTCAGGAGATTATTTGTTATATCAACGAGATGCAGGATAAGAAATTTCCTCTTACTATTGAGCCACCGCTCGTAAAACAGATCGAATCCAAACAGTTTCATTTCCGTGATAAGGATATAATAGCTCTTCGTGATCAGATCAATGAAGTTAAGAACCAGGAAGGAGAAATCATCTTTGTGACTGGCGAAAATGGTGTGGGAAAAACCAGTCTTATGCAATATATTAAGTGGTACATTCTATCTGAGGATTACCATGTGTTCTATTACAATTGCAGTGATCAGCATCGTGACCCCTTCTTTATGCTGTGTAAGGAAATATTTCTTTCGCAGGATGAAAAAGGCAAGCACTTTTTCGAACAATCTGCTTCGAATAAATTTTGCGAATTCCTCTTCAAATCGGAAAAAAAATCATTGAAGATCATTGAAGATGAATCAGACCTCATGAGAGATTATAAGCTGGCAAAGGATTACATATACTGTTTTTCATCCACAAAACCGATTGTATATTTCATCACTAATATTGAAAAAGTTGATGAATCCACCATAAATTTTCTCAAATATATTTCTGAGGACATTCACAACCATCCTATCGCAATAATCGTCAGTTCCTATAATCCATATATTGTTGAAACTGCTCATAAAATTCATATAGAACCTCTTTCCCGATCTGAATCCTTTCTCTTTATATCAGAAATCTTGGGAGAAGGATGCCCCGAGGAATTTCTCGATCAGATTTATATGATCACAAATGGTAATCAGCGCTTCATACTTGAACTCATTGCTCAACTTATTGAAAAGAAATTCATTCTTGATGACGAAGGAAACTGGTATTTTAATGTTAATATTCTGGATGTGGAACTTCCGCAAAAAATACAAGCAGCCATTGAGGAGAAGGTCTCACTTATTCCAGACAAAATCAAGAATTTACTTGCGAAACTCTCAGTATTGCAGGTTCCTCTTTCAACTGAGATTATTCGAACCATTCTGCATTTTACCGATTCCAAGGATCTTTTCTTTTTTATGCAGGATGTCGAAACACCGGATATACTAGTGAAAGATGAAGATTATGCTGATGACGGCTATTTCAAATTCATCTACCCTGCGCTCAAATCAGAACTTGCTGCAAAAATCGAGCATTCTCAAAAGGTGAATATCTCTAAAGAAGTTATCCAATACTTTGAAAATAAGCACATCACCGTTCCTGCTATTATGGATGGCATTATCACACATTGCGAACTGGTAAAAGATCATGAATCAGAAATTCATTATTATCTTCTTAAAACAGTAACATTCATCGAACATAGAAAAATTATTGAAGCATGGAATTCCTGCTATAAGGGGTTGCTGAAGATCAATAAGGTAAAAAATAAACTGAGGGCACAAACTGTGCAGGATTATCTAAAAGTACTACTCACATTAAGCGTACTTCTTAATAAGTGTGACCTGAAAGAAATTTGCTGCGACCAATATGCTCCCTTCATCCGTGAAAATCCCGATCTCATACTTCTAAATTCTCGCTACCAAATGGCTTGCAGAAACTTTACTACTGCAGAGAAAGCACTTATCACCCTTCAACAATCACAATTTACTTATGATGAAAATGATATATTGCTCACTCAACTGGAACTCTATAACTTTTCCCATGAGGAAGAAAAGGCAAACAAAGTTCTTCAGATGCTTTTAGAGAAAAAACTGACACCCCTTCAGGAGATCAATTTCTATCTATATAGCGGAGATTATTATTATGCAATTGGTGCTTATGAAAAGGCAATCGAGGAGCTGAAAAAGGCGCAAAAAAAGGCACGATATCAAGAAGCTTTTATTCTGCGTGGTCGAATCCTAAAAGTGCTAGGTGACTCCTACAATATTCTCAACAAGGTGGAAAAAGCGATCCTGCATTACGAAGAAGCTGCTGTAGTAAGTTCACGAGAGGGTGACATTCTCAATAAAGCAAACGTGCTTTGCCATTGGGGATATCTCAATATGAAGCAGGGAGCTCTGCGAGCAGGATTGGAAAAATCTCTGGAAGCGCTCACTTACTTTAAGAAAATAAACTTCACTCCCGGCATGGCAGAAGTGAATTTGAATATTGCCCAGACGCGGTTCAAATTAGGTGACTTCCGAGAAGCAGAAAAACATTTTGATGCTGCCCTCTCGATCTCAAAAGAACTCAAACACACAGAACTCATCGATAAGATATACAACCGCTCTTCTTTCCTGAAACTTCGCATACTTACTCCTGCAAAATTCCTGACATTCCTGCATACCCGCTGTGAAAATTACTTCAAAAAGCACACTCTCGAAAATATTAATTCGTATCTGAAAAATTATTGTTTCTGGCTCGTTATTTCCAAAAACCATGAAAAATTGAAATCCATTTATGAACTGATCAAAAAGGAGAAGATCGACACCTATCTGGAAAAGGAATTCATGCATCAACTGGAGGGCTGGCTGGCACGGAGTGAGGAAAATTATTCCCTTGCAATAAATAATTTTAAAAAAGCAGGAACTCTGGCAAAGAAAAATCAGAATGAATATGCCCAGATGATGTCCTACCTCAATCTTGCAGATACTTACTATATTGCAAAGGATCTCAAGCAAACAGAAATTCATTGTGAACAAGCGCACGCACTGGCTGTAAAAAATGGGTTTTTACGATGGGATAATTATGCACGTGTTCTTGAAGCCAAGATCATGCTCAGAAAATCAGACGTGAACCTTAGAACCGTTATCCGCAAACTTCTCAAGGCAGAAACTATTGCCAAGAAAATGAAGGACTGGTATCTACAATGTGAAAGTTTGATACTTATCACGCTGATATACAAAACGTTGCATCTGACAAATCTGGAGTACAAATTCAGACGAAAATTTTATCGAAAACTTAATGTAATCCTGCGAGGACTATCCGAAGATGACCAGGAGAGAATTAAGAAAGTTTTTCATTATGATGCCCTGCAATCCAGCTCAAAAATACGCAAAATCATTGAACCAAGGACTCATATTTTCTCAACTAAACTACAGCATTATTTCTTTGATCTGCTGCACCTTTCCAGCGTTAATCAGATTAGATTCTATTTGGAGAAATATATTCTTGAAATCGTTGGGATTGATAAATTCGGTATTATTTTATATGAAAACAAAGATTCTGAAGGAGAGTTTTGGGTCAGCAACCAGCTCACAAAAGATGAACTTACAAGCATACATCAGAGCTATTTTGAGAAACTTCGAACCGAGCTGGAATGCCAGTATTACACTGTGAAAAATCAACATTTTTGCATTGCCCCCCTTAAGTTGAAGAATGAACTTGAAGGAGTATTCATTCTTGCTGATACGGGCGAATATCCTTTCACAAAATCAGAAAAACTCATCATAAAACTATCCGGCTCCTATCTTACGATCATTCTGAAAAAAATCGGGGAGTATGAGGAGGTTCTGGAACAGCGTGAGCAGCTTTCAAATCTTATAACCATCAGCAGGGATACTCTCCAGATCATGAACTTGGAAGAGTTGAAAAATCAGATCACACTCAACGCTATTAAAATGTCGGGAGCAGAGCGCGGGTTCTTTATCAATTTGGATGAAAACAAGAATTTTGTCTTTAATGTAGCACTTCTAAGCACTGGCGAAAAGATCGATAGGGACAATCTTAAAATAAGCAAAACCGTACTGAAAGATGTGTATGAATCAAAAGTTCCTTTGAGCACCTTCGATGCAGTTGAGGAACAGCGTTTCTCGGATTCGGAAAGCATACAACGGCACGATCTTCGGTCTGTGTATTGCTCACCACTTAATGTGCATAACGAAATATACGGATTTCTCTATCTAGACAACCTGACAAGTATCAATAAGGTCATGCGATTTAATGAGAAACTACTAGAAATATTCATTCTCATGGCAGAGACTGCGATCAAGAATTCTCTTGATTACGAAAAACTCCGTATCGCCAATCAGGAGCTCCTCAAGGTAGATCAGGAACGCGCACAGTTCATCAATATTTCCTCTCACGAATTTAATACACC
>JAUWPE010000048.1 GCA_030611765.1 Candidatus Cloacimonadota bacterium
CCGGAAGTTAAAATAATATCGCCGGAAACAAATTCTGAATTAAAGAATGAGGAAGTTACAATAACCGTTTCCGCAAAAGATATAGGTGGAGGAATTGATGAGATCAGGCTGTATCATAACGGAAAAGCGATCAGTGAAGAAACAAGAGGAATCAAGATCGTTCCTAAAGATAACGAAAGCTCAAAATCTTATACTGTTATTTTGGTTGATGGTGTGAACACTTTCAGAGCTGTAGGCTTCAGCAGGGACAGGACAGAATCTAATCCATCTGAGATAATAATTAAGCTTCTTGCTCCTGAAAAAGAAATATCATTGTATGTTTTGGCGGTAGGGATAAATAAGTATAAAAATCCAGCATTGAATTTAAACTACGCAGAAAATGACGCAAAAGGAATAGTCGATTTTTTCAGGCAAAGCGGAACGGAATTATTCAAAAAAGTTGAGATTAGAGATATTTACAACGAAAACGCAACAAAAGAAGGGATTTTATCAAAGCTGAAAGAACTTCAGAACACCAATCCTCAGGATGCGGTGCTTATCTATCTTGCCGGTCATGGCGAGAATATAAATGAAAAGTGGTATTTTATACCGCATGAATTGACATATCCTGAAAGAGAAGATGATGTTAAAGCAAAAGCCATTTCATCCGATGAATTATCAAATTCAATAAAAAACATCAAAGCTCAGAAAGTTCTTGTACTTATAGATGCCTGTAAATCAGGAGCGGTTTTGTTAGCTTTCAGAGGATTTGAAGATAGAAAAGCATTATCGCAGTTATCAAGGTCAACCGGAGTGCACATTATTGCAGCTTCATCTAAAGATCAATTTGCGACAGAAGTTAAAGAACTTGGGCATGGAGTATTTACATATACCTTGTTAGAAGGTTTGAACGGCAAAGCTGTTAATAAAGGCGAAATAGTTACTGTGAGAAAACTGATGAGTTACATTGAAGAACAATTGCCGGAATTAACAAAAAAATACAGGCAGGAAGCCCAATATCCGGTCGTGGATTCCAAAGGAATGGACTTTCCACTGGTAAGAGGTAAATAAAATGGTAATATTCTTTAAATATATTTTTTTATTACCTGCTTTTTAGCTATCGGATTATGCTTTTTTTTATATTGTATGTCATTAGTGTCGCGTTATAACTCCCACAGGCACAGCTGGTTAGAAGAACAGCCTTCTGTATTTTGTAACGCTGTATCTGTAAGTAGCTGATATAAAGGCAGTTTCTCAAAAATGGAAACGATGATAATTTGTAGAATTGTGTAAAGACTCAAACTAATTTTGAGACTTTTTTTAATTATTGCTACTACCACATATGTACTGATTGCTATCCAAATTTTAGTTTTTACAGCGTTGGCTGATTTTCCGAAAAATGACTTTATCTTTAGATGTTGTTTTATCCATCCGCCAGCTGCCGGATTCAGGGTTTGGTTGTTTGTTTTGGGCGTCCCCGATTCATCGGGGCGATCCCGCCGCACACGCGGAACATTACAGGCAACCTAAAGTACAATCTAAAATGAGATTTAAGGATAGATTATTGACATAAAACTAAAGGTAGGAAGATGTGTAAAAAAATGGCTCCACAGGAGGGATTTGAACCCCCGACAAAGTGGTTAACAGCCACCTGCTCTACCGCTGAGCTACTGTGGAACGCAATGATGACCTTCATCAAAAGATTATACTTTCGTGTCAAGAAAAATAACTCTGATATCTAAATTCGAAATCCAGTCCACCAACCAGCGAATAATAGACACCTGCTCTACCGCTGAGCTACTGTGGAACGCAATGATGACCTTCATCAAAAGATTATACTTTCGTGTATGGAAAAACGAAATTAAGCAATCATCTGATCTTGATCTTTTTTCTCTCTAGGGTTTAGATATTGAAAGGTGGGAATCCCATTATCTACAATAACATCACGGGTTATGATACACTTATTCACATCCTT
Organism: Candidatus Cloacimonadota bacterium; assembly: GCA_030611765.1. Classification (GTDB taxonomy): domain Bacteria; phylum Cloacimonadota; class Cloacimonadia; order JGIOTU-2; family JGIOTU-2; genus Celaenobacter. The sequence goes on from JAUWPE010000048.1 coordinate 1,955, forward strand.
CATATCTGGAAGATTATACATGATGTCCTTCATAACATTTTCCATGATAGCCCTTAATCCACGAGCTCCGGACTTCCGTTTTGTAGCAATCTCGGCTATTGATTCAAGTGCATCATCTTCAAACACCAGATCAACATCCTCCAATTCAAAAAGTGCTTGATATTGCTTAACCAAAGCATTCTTTGGTTCTGTTAGGATTTTTACCAATGCATCTTTATCAAGCTCGGAAAGTGAAGTATTCACAGGCAGTCTGCCGATCAATTCCGGGATCAAGCCATATTTTAAAAGGTCCTGCGGTTGCACCTTGCTGAGAATTTCACTTATTCTATCTTCATAAAGACCAAGAAGTTCCGAGCCAAAACCGACAGTTTTTTTATTAATTCTTCTCTCAATTATCTTTTCCAAGTCGTTGAAAGCTCCACCAACGATGAACAAAATATTTTTGGTATTGATCTCAATGAATTCCTGATTCGGATGCTTTCTCCCGCCTTTGGGAGGTACATTGACTTTTTCACCTTCGAGAAGTTTGAGAAGTGCCTGCTGCACACCTTCACCTGAGACATCACGTGTAATAGAAGGTGCTTCAGATTTGCGAGCGATCTTATCAATTTCATCTAAATAAATAATACCACGCTCGGTTTTCTCAATATCATAATCCGCTGACTGAAGCAGGCGAACGAGAATGTTCTCAACATCTTCTCCAACGTAACCAGCTTCCGTGAGCGTAGTTGCATCCGAAATTGCGAACGGAACTTTCAGGAATCGTGCAAGTGTCTGTGCAATAAGAGTTTTCCCTGTACCTGTAGGTCCGATCATGATAATATTGCTTTTTTCAAGCTCTACGTCTTTTACAAATTTCTGCTTAAAAATTCTTTTATAATGATTGTACACAGCAACAGAAATCGTTTTCTTTGCATTCTCCTGACCGATCACATATTCATCGAGATATTCTTTTATCTCGCGCGGAGTTGGTAGTTCAAAATTATCATCAACCTTTTTCTCACGCTCCTTCTCGAGGATTGTATTACAGATCGTGATACAAGTATCGCAGATGTTGCCGTCAACACCACGCACAAGTTTGTTAACTTGATTACGGGTTTTTCCGCAAAAGGAACATTTTTGTTCTTCCATATTACTTCCTTTGAGTTATAACCTCATCAATAATACCGTATTCAAGGGCTTCTTTCGCATCCATGAAAAAATTTCTATCAGAATCCATCTCGATTTTTTTTATATCTTTGCCCGTATGTTTACTCAAGATATGATTGATTCGTTCCTTAATTTTTATAATCTCTTTTGCATGAATTTCTATATCCGTTGCTTGTCCTTGCACTCCGCCAAGTGGCTGGTGGATCATAATTCTTGAATTGGGCAATGCTGAGCGTTTTCCATGAGCACCTGCTGCGAGAAGTAAAGCGCCCATACTTGCAGCTTGTCCCATGCAAATTGTGCAAATATCCGGTTTGATATACTGCATGGTATCATAAATAGCAAGACCTGATGTAACTACGCCACCTGGTGAATTGATATACATATGTATGTCATTTTTCGGATTTTCAGCTTCAAGATGAAGAAGCTGGGCAATAATGATGTTTGCCATGTCGTCATTCATTACAGAACCCACAAATATAATACGATCCTTTAAAAGGCGGGAATAGATATCATAAGCTCTTTCACCCTTTCCTGTCTGCTCAATTACCATTGGGATCAGTGTCATTTTTCCTCTTTTTTGCTTTCTTTTTTCTTGGATTCCTTTTGCTTTTTCGGCTTTTTGAAATCCACGGTTTTCTCAATATTTTTAATTATCTTATCACTTATGAGATTTTCTTTTATTTCTTCTTTATTTATCTGCTTCTTATAGAGTTCCTTGTACCTTTCTATGTCCATGCCCATTTTCTCGGCTGAACGCTTGATCTCATTTTCAACTTCTTCATCAGATACTTCTACTTTTTCAAGCTCTTTCAATTTATTCATTATATAATATATGCGAATTTCGTTTTCTGCATAACTTTTATAGATATTTTTCATTGGGGCAAGTGTTTCTGCATTGATATTTTTATGCTGTTGAGTATATTTTTTCATCATATCTTCAGCATAATTATATACAAAAGATTCGGGAACTTCAAAGGGATTATTCTCAATTATTGTCTGCAAAATAAGTGATTTTACCTGGCTCCTATTTCTTTGTGAAATCTGCTCATCAATGCCTTTTTTAATTTCATACTTCAATGCTTTCAGAGAATCAAACTCCCCTACTTCTTTTGCGAAGCCATCATTCAGTTCAGGAAGCTCAACCTTCTTCACTTCATTGACCTTGAGCACCATTTCCATTTTTTTAGACTTATCCTTTTCTTCTTGTGGACCAAGCTCGACAACTGCAGTAATCTCGTTACCTTTTTCCGTACCGATAAGTGCTTTGTCAAAAGCTTTCCCATAAGTTTCCTGCCCTATTTTATATGAGCTTTCATCTTTTTTAGTGATCTCTTTTCCATCGAATTTCAAAACAGTATAGTTGATAATATCACCCTTTTCAGATGTAGCATCCTTATCTGAGATTGTTGCATAACTTTCCTGTAACCGAGATAGTTCAGCATCGATCATCTTTTTGGTTACTTTTTCAGGTTCGAATTCAACAGAAAAATTCTTGTATTCCTTCAGCTCGATTTCGGGATTGACTTCGAAAGTGAAGGACAATTCCATATCTTTTCCAAATTCCCAATCAGTATTTTCAAGGACTCCCTGATTGATAGGATGGATATCCATTTTATCAAGTTCTTCCAACGCCAACTTATAATATTTCGGAACAGCATCTTCGAGGAATCCCTGTTTTATCTGATCTTTGTACATTCTTTCAATCATTTTAAGAGGAGCTTTTCCTTTACGAAATCCCGGCATAGACACATACTGCCTGAAGCCCTTGAGTGTTGATTCATAATCCTTTTGAGCAACATCTTTTGGGATGGAGAGACTCATCTTTCTTCTGGTTTCGCTTACGTTTTCAACTTTTGGTTTCGATTCCATTCTATATTCCTCTATGTTTTATTAAACTTGGTGCGAAAGAGGGGACTCGAACCCCTACAACCTTTCGGCTACTGGATTCTAAGTCCAGCGCGTCTACCAGTTCCGCCACTTTCGCACGAATCTATGATACGATAATGTAGTGCACATCTATGTCAAATAACCGCTTATGAGTTACTCAAGAAAGGAAATATTTGCTTTCAGCTTTTCTATCGTATTTTCAAGCTGATCTTTTCTTTCCTTTTCCTGCTGAATGATATTAGCAGGTGCATTATTTATAAAATTATCATTATTCAATTTGCCAACACATTTTATCAGACTGTTCCCGACTTTGGACAGCTTCTTCATAAGCCGTTCACGTTCTTTTTCAAGATCAATAATGCCTTCCAGCGGCATGTATATTTCGATGTCGTCAACAACAGTTGTAGCCGATTTTTCAGGTTTTACCGCATCGTCACCAATATAGATTTCATCGACTTTTGACATGAGTTTTATGTAATGACGGTTATCCTGCAATACTGCGCATCGCACAGGAAGAACATCTTTTACGACGATCTCAACATATTCAGATGGTGAGACATTCATGTCTTTTCGAATACTTCTAATCGCTGTGATCATCTTGAATATGAACTGCATCTGCTCTGATTCCTCGAGATATCTGTCATTTTCTTTAGGAACAGGGAAATCAGAAAGCATGATCGATTCTGCGGATTCCAAAGGATAAAATTTCTTAATCCTCTGCCATATTTCTTCCGTTATAAATGGCATGATCGGATGAAGCATTTTCAGGGATTCATTCAAAACTTTCAGCATGAGATATTTCGCCGTTCTCTTGGATGCCAGATCATCAGAATTATAGAATCTGTCCTTAATTAACTCAAGATACCAGGCACAATACTCATTCCAGAAAAATTCATACAACTGATGAGTTACATCGAGGAAACGATACTCCTCATATGCAGCATTGACTGCTTTTTTGACTTCATTCAATCTATGAAGTATCCATTTATCTGTCAGCTTAGTCGGCTCATCAGATTCATCCGGCAATCCATCAATCTCTGCAGCATTTGTGATTGCAAATCGAGCAGCATTCCATATCTTATTCGCAAAATTCCTACCTGTTTCAATCAGTGCATCAGAATACATTACATCATTTCCCTTAGGAGTATTAAAGACCATGCTGAACCTGAGTGCATCAGTGCCGTATTTTTCTATGACGTCAATTGGGTCTGGAGAATTGCCAAGGGATTTGCTCATTTTAACGCCATTTTCATCGAGGACAAGACCATGAAGATAAACTGATTTAAAGGGAATCTCTTCCGTCATTTCCATGCCGCCCATGATCATTCTGGCAACCCAGAAGAAAAGAATATCATAACCTGTGATAAGAAGGTCGGTGGGATAGAAATATTTTAGTTCAGGAGTTTTTTCGGGCCAACCAAGAGCTGAAAAAGGCCATAACCATGACGAAAACCAGGTGTCCAGAACATCAGGATCCTGATGAACATTAGTGCTTTGACACTTTGGACACGCTTCAGGTTTTTCTTTTGCGACTATGATCTCGCCGCAGTCATCACAATAGTAAACCGGAATTCTGTGCCCCCACCATATTTGACGGGAAATACACCAATCACGAATATTTTCCAGCCAGTTAAAAAAGACCTTTTTATATCGTGGCGGATGGATCGCAATCTTTCCTTCTTCGATGACCTGCATCGCCTTTTCCGCAAGGGGTTTCATCTTAACGAACCATTGGTTTGAAAGATAGGGTTCAATAACAGTATTACAACGATAGCAATGCCCAACATTGTGCTGATAATCTTCGATCTTATCAAGCAATCTTCTTTCTTTCAGGTCCATAATGACCTTTTCGCGACATTCAAATCTATCCATGCCGGCATACTCCTCACCGGCATTTTCGTTCATTACACCGTTCTCATTAATAATTGTGATCTTCGGCAAATCGTGACGCATAGCCATATCAAAGTCATTAGGGTCATGGGAAGGTGTAACTTTAACGCAGCCCGTTCCGAACTCTTTATCAACAAACTCGTCAGCAATTATTGGAATTTCCCGATTTGTGAGCGGAAGAAGAATTGTCTCTCCTATTAGCTCGGCATAGCGAGGGTCCTTTGGATTGACTGCAACAGCAGTGTCGCCAAGCATTGTCTCAGGACGGGTTGTTGCAACAGTGATGAATTCATGTTTTCTATCTTTGAGAGGATATTTAATATACCATAGATGGGATGCCTTGTCTTCGTGCTCAACTTCGACATCAGAAAGCGCCGTATTACAGCGCGGGCACCAGTTAATAATATATTCCCCGCGATAGATAAGTCCTTTTTCATAGAGAGATATAAATGCTTCATTAACTGCATCGGAGAGTCCTTCATCCATAGTGAAGCGCTCTCTCCGCCAGTCGCAGCTCGCACCAAGACGCTTAAGTTGATCGAGAATCCGACCACCTTTTGTTTTTCTCCATTCCCAGATAAGTTCGATCAGTTTCTCTCGTCCAAGATCATGACGATTTTTGCCCTGTTTTTCAAGATCACGCTCAACAACATTTTGCGTTGCGATCCCTGCATGATCGGTTCCCGGAAGCCAGAGGGTTTCAAAACCCTGCAACTTTTTGAAGCGTATTATTATATCCTGAAGTGTATTATTAAGTACATGACCCATATGCAAAATATCTGTTACATTTGGAGGTGGGATCACAATAGTGTAGGGCTTTTTCTGAGGATTAACCTCAGCATGAAAAAGCTCCTTCTCAAGCCAGAATTTGTACCACTTTTTCTCAATCAAATGAGGATCATAAACTTTTTCCATTTTTTTCATGGTTGCTCCTTTGACGTTCAGCGATGGAAATCGGTTAGAAGCCCGATTTTTGACAGTTCTTTATGCTGTCAAGTTTTGTTCATTGCGTCACATACTTCTTATATATACTAAGAAAGAGCAGTGCATGACTGCTCCCTGTCAGGAATCGGAAATTCAAATGAGCATCAAATCCCTAACAGATAATCTATATCCACCTCGTCGACGGTTTCCTTGCGTAGCTCTTCCAATATCTGCTTGAAGATCTGGCGTACACGCTCGCGGGAAAGCCCGATTTCACGGGCGATCTGTGCAAAGTTCTTTCCCTTATCATCATCACCAAAACCGAAATATTCCTCGATAATACGCGCATCTCTCGGATTAAGGGTTTTAATCTTTTTATTGATCTTATCATGCAGCTTCTTTCTGTAATATAACTTTTTAGGGTCTATAATATCTTCATGATATGAGGGAGCGGTAACTTTTTTCGCAGCCATTCGAGAGAGTGCATCGGCGTCTCCATACATATTTTCAAGAGGAACAATATCAGTAGTGGTGTTCATAAGCTCAAGTGCCTTTTCCTTTTTAACATCAACCTTCTCAGCGATCTCTTCTACAGTTGCTTCCTCACCGCTTTTTGCGCGATGCTTTCTTCGTGCGTCCCTGATCTTACTTATGGTCGTTATGGTTTTTGCAGGAATTCTAATGAGCCGGTTTTTCTCATATATTGCATACTGAATTGACTGCTGTATCCACCATACCGCATAGGTAATGAGTTTTGTTTCCCTGCTCAGATCAAACCGTTTAATAGCTTTTATCAAACCAAGATTACCTTCACTGATGAGTTCGGATAAACTCAGTCCTTTTCCCTGAAATTTGCTCGCTACTTTGACCACGAATTTTAGATTACTTTCAATGAGTTTATTCATTGCCTTCTCATCTCCAGACTGAGCTTTAGTAACCAGCCCACGCTCTTCTTCGCGGCTCAGTATGGGGAAATCTGCTATATCAGAGAGATATTTTTGAAGTCCCCTATCCTCAGCAGGATTCATCGGAATAATTTTTGCTGCCAAAAGTTTTTTTATTTTAGTTGAAAGGTACTACCAATTAACTTCTTTTTCATCCTAATCCCTTATTTTAAGAAATCTATTTATTGAACCTTTATCGCAACATAATGATAGAATTGAGGAAGAGTCAACACATAAAGCAGTACTGATTCAGCGTCATCATCCTTCATTTTTTCAACAGCTTTGAAATAATCTTTCGTGCTCTCTATCTCCTCATCCCCGAGTTCAAGAATAACATCGCCAACATTGAGATTGGAATCATAAGCGGGAGAATCGATGTCAATATTAGAAACTATCACACCTTTGTCAATTTTCAAATTGAACTGCTTGGCAAAATCAGAGTCCAAACCCTTTATTTCAATACCGAGCCAGAATTTTTCATCCTCAACTGTCTGAGGTTTTGATGCAATGCTGGATTCAGGAAAGGATTCCAGTTTTGCAGTTTTTGTAATCTCTTTTCCATTACGTATGATCTTCATGGAGATCTTATCGCCAACATGTTTGTTTGCGACCATCAATCTGAATTTATTTAAGTTTTTCACGGGTTCGTCATCAAACTCGATAATAACATCCCGTTTTTTTAATCCGGCTTTTTCGGCTGGAGTATCGTCTTCAACCTTGCTGATAAGCACGCCTTCAAGATTCGGCAAATCAAGACTTTTCTGCAAAGCGGGAGTTATTTCCTGAGGTAGAATACCAAGATATGCTCTCTCGACAAATCCCTTATCAATAAGATCATCAATAAGCATTTTCACGATATTTATCGGGATTGCAAAACCAATGCCTATGTTCCCGCCACTCACAGAAGAAATCGCTGCATTGATGCCGATCACTTTGCCGTGAATATCCACAAGTGGTCCGCCGCTATTACCGGGATTGATCGCAGCATCGGTTTGAATATAATCCTGATAAACTGGAGAATCTGCACCGAAATTGAGATTCGCTCGACCTTTGGCGCTGACCACGCCTGTAGTCACAGTTCCGCGAAGATTTTCCGAAAACGGATTTCCAATTGCAATGACCCAGTCCCCCACTTCGATCCAGTCTGAATCCCCAAGAGGAGCTGTGGAAATATCAGCATCTTTATCAACAACAATTTTGATCACCGCAACGTCTGTTTTATTATCCAATCCAACAACTTCTGCATGATAGCGCACTTGGTCATTCATCGTGACAGTTATCTTTGCATCATCGCTCTTGCCAACCACGTGATTATTAGTAAGAATATATACATCATTCCCCTCTTTTCTGAAAATGAAACCCGAACCGTATCCAAATGTACGTCTCTTATTTTCAGGATCCGGAAAGAAAAATTTGAAGAAATCTTCATTAAAAGGAAGTGGAGATGAGAATTGCTTGTAGTTACTTTGAGCTTCCCATTCAACCTTGATATTCACAACAGTACCAATAAGATCATCAACGATCTTCACAAATGGACTATGTCCATCATTATCTACAAGTGGAATAGATGCAAATGCGGTTGTCGAAAAACAAATTACCAGCAAAAGAATGAACAATGAATATTTCACTCTTTGGTGGAACATATACATAACCTCCAAATTCGTTATGCTTTTTTTACTTTTCCGCTTTTAATACAGCTTGTACACACTGTCATTTTCTTAACGATTCCATCTACTTCGACCGAGATCCTCTGAAGATTCGGATTCCAGCGACGGTTCGTACGTCTGTCTGATTTACTTCTATTATGTCCAAACATTGGGCTTTTTCCGCATATTTCACATTTCTTTGACATAAAAACCTCTTATAAGTTTATTTTGTTTTAGTTTTAGATGACATTTTTCTGAGACAATAAATTTTGAAGCAAGTTTTTTATACTGGCTTCTTATACAAAATAGGATTAGAATTTATTCATGGCAAGAAAAAAAACATTATTTTATATAGAAACTCTTGGCTGCCCAAAAAATCTGGTGGATAGCGAGGTCATAGTATCCAATATTCAGGATGTTGGGTTCAAGCTTACACACGAACCCCAAAATGCGGAAGTATTGGTTGTTAACACATGCGGATTCATTCAGCCGGCAAAGGAAGAATCAATAGATGTAATACTGGATTTTGTGCGTTTAAAAAAAGAAGGTAAGTGCAAGAAATTAATCGTTGTCGGTTGTCTTGTTCAAAGGTATAAAGAGGAGTTGAAAAAATCAATACCTGAAGTCGATTACTTTTTTGGCTTGGATAATATTTCTGAGATCAAGCACATTCTGAATTCTGAAAAAACCTTTGAAGATAGACGCTTCATTCTTACACCTAAACATTATGCCTACCTCCGTATCAGTGACGGCTGTGAAAATTTTTGCTCTTATTGTACAATACCATTCATTCGCGGACCGGTTCACAGCAAGCCAATCAATGAAATTGTGGACGAAGCTCAGCAATTAGCCGATCAGGGAGTTAAAGAAATAATTGTGATCGCTCAGGATATTGGAAATTATGGAGTTGATATTTATGGTGAAAGCCGACTAAATGAACTTCTACTTGCTCTGGATAAGATCAATGATCTCCGCTGGCTGCGTCTTTTATATTTGAATCCACAACATATCACAAAAAAGCTGCTTTTAACGATTAAAAATAGCCAGCGAATATGCAAATATCTCGATATACCAATTCAGCACATTAGTGACAGCATCCTCAAAAAAATGAATCGAAAAACTTCCAAAAAAGATATCATACAAGCTCTTGACATAATCCACCATCTCGTTCCTGAACTCTCGATCAGAACAACTATTATCGTTGGATTCCCCGGTGAAACCGAGCAGGATTTCGAAGAACTTCATGATTTTGTTAAGAAACAGAAATTCGACCGGCTCGGTGCATTTAAATATTATCAGGAAGATGGCACTAAAGCTGCTTCTTTGCCGAATCAAGTCCCTGAACATATTAAACAGAAAAGATATGAAACACTTATGGAAGCACAGAAAACCATTTCACAGGAGCTTTTAGAGAACTTTGTCAGCAAGAAGCTGTCCGTTATTGTTGACAAGAAAATCAAACATAAAATCTATGAGTGCCGTTCTGAATTCGATGCTCCGGATATAGATGGTATTGTTTTTCTTGAGGAAGCTGATGTGAAGGTCGGAGATATTGTTGAAGTCGAAATTGTGGATAGTCTTGAGTACGATCTCATCGCTCATCCAGCAAAATAAGCGAATACATAAGGAGTAACAGCATGAGAAAAAGAATCTTTAGCGGCATACAGCCCAGCGGAAAATTGCATATTGGAAATTACCTTGGTGCGATCAAGAACTGGATCGGACTTCAGGATGAGTATGACTGCATCTGGGGTATTGTTGATTACCATTCTATGACAATTCCTTATGATTCCGAAGGAATGGAAGGACGTGTGATTGATTGTGCTGCGACCTATCTTGCTGCAGGACTCGACCCGAAAAAATGTGTGCTCATGATCCAATCAAAAGTTAAAGAACACACTGAACTGACATGGATATTGAACACATTTACTCCGATTTCATGGCTTGAGAGAGTGCCTACCTTTAAAGATAAATCACAGCGTTTCAAAAATAATATAAATATGGGTTTGATGGATTATCCTGTGCTTATGGCTGCGGATATTATCTTGTATAAAGCCCATGCAGTTCCTGTCGGTGAAGACCAGCTTCCCCACCTTGAATTGAGCAGAGAGATCGTTCGCAGGTTCAATAACACCTTTGGTGATGTCTTCCCTGAGCCAAAAGCAATTGTTCGAAAAGGTGCGCTTATCAGAGGTTTGGATGGACAAGCAAAGATGAGTAAATCTCTCAATAACTGCCTGTATATTGATGACACGCCTGAAGAGATCTGGAAAAAACTTTCAGTTGCAGTGACCGATCCTCAAAGAGTCCGCAAGATCGATCCGGGTGACCCTGAATTATGTAATATTTTCTCGTTGCATCAGCTTTTCTCAACTGATGAGCAGATAGCTTATTGTGCTGAAGGATGCCGCACTGCAGGAATTGGATGTCTTCAATGCAAGAAGATCCTTTCTGAAAATATTGCGAATGAGCTTGCTCCCATTCGGGAGAATAAGCAAAAGCTCTTGAATAATATGAGTTATATTAAGGATGTCCTTGCAGATGGCATTGCTCACAGTCAAAAGATCGCATCAAAAACGATGGAAGAAGTCTACGAAAAGATTGGCACGAATTATAAATTCATGAAATAGAAGGTTCAAATGCGCATTAACACCTTAAGGATATTACTCATGTCGGAAAAATGATCTTACATTTCGAAATAAATCAAAGATATATTTCCCCCTTGACATCCTCTCAAATTTCTTTAAATAATTTGACAGTAAAATGCCAGCAATCGCTTTTATGTTCCATTAATAATTACTTAGGTTAAATTTTATGTACACGATATTACTTATTATACATGTGATCGTCTGTATTGCTCTGGTCGTCTCAGTGCTTTTGCAGTCCAGCAAAGGCGGAGGACTTGGCGGTGCTTTTGGTGGCGGAGGTGGAGACACACTTTTTGGCGGACAAACCGCTTCCAATTTCCTAAAGAAAACCACCCGTGTTCTTGGAGTATCCTTCATGGTGATTACCATTCTACTCGCATTGACCCTCAGAACGACTAAATTTCAAAAAGAAGCTGGAAAGGTTTCTGAGGAACTTCAGAAGGAAATAGACGAAACAGACCAGACACCCCAAGAAATACCTGCAACTCTACCTGAAGGTTTCGAGGTAATACCGGAAGAATCCGGAACTCAAGACCAATAATTTTTCCTCGTGCAGAAGTGGCGGAACTGGCAGACGCGCAAGACTAAGGATCTTGTGTCCGTAAGGATGTAGGGGTTCGAGTCCCCTCTTCTGCACCAAACATATTTTACCCAATCTTCTGCGCCCGTAGCTCAACTGGATAGAGCACCTGACTACGGATCAGAC
>JAUWPE010000127.1 GCA_030611765.1 Candidatus Cloacimonadota bacterium
TGGACTAAAACCCGATGTGACATATATTGTTGATGTCCCTGTCGAAATCGGTCTTGACCGGTTGCATAACGGTACAAAAGCCGAGGACATCGACCGTCTTGAAAGTGAAGATATCGATTTTCATAAAAGAGTGAGAACCGGCTATCTCGAGCTGGCTGAGAAAGAATCCGAACGGATAGTGGTCATTGACGGGACAAAGAGCGTAGAAGAAATTCATCAGGATATAATGAAAAACATGAAACAAAAATACAATGATTTATTAGTGGAGTAAAAATGAAAAAGAAACAGGTATTGATCCTTGCCGTTGTAGTTACACTTATTTTTGGTTTTCTGATCGGCAGAGTTGGTTTTGCAAAAGCAGAAAGCACGCAAGGCAGTCTGTATGATTATATGAAGCTCTTTACCGATGTCATCACCAAGCTCAACCAGGTGCATGTCGAAGAAGTCGATGCGCAAGAGATCTTTGAGAGCGCTATAAACGGCATGCTGGATTCACTCGATCCTTACACAACCTTGCTTACGCCTGAGGAATTTGCAGACCTGCAGACAAGCACAAAAGGAGAATTTGGCGGACTGGGCATTCACATATCTTCGGGAAATACCGATTATATTACTGTGATCTCTGTGATCGAGGCAACTCCTGCCTATAAAGCCCATCTTATGGCCGGGGATGAGATCGTTGAGGTGGACAGTATGTCAACCGAAGGTTGGACTTCCACAAAAGCGGTGAAACATCTTCGCGGACCAAAGGGATCTGAAGTGACTATTAAAATTAGGCGAGAAGGTCTCGATGAAGACTTCGACGTCGTTATTGAGCGCGACAAGGTTAAGATGGATAGCGTTCCCTACGCTTATAAAATTGGAGATATCGGTTATATCCGCATCACGAATTTTAATGCCAATACCGGAGATGACCTTCATAATGCAATGGTGGAGCTAGAAAAGCAGGGCGTAAAAGGATTGCTCATAGATGTTCGTTCCAACCCGGGTGGTCTGCTCAGCACTGCTATCGAGACCGTTGATCAGTTCCTTCCCAAAAACAAACTCGTTGTTGAAACAAAAGGAAGGGTCGCAACTTTTAATAGAAAATTCTACACAAAAGACAATTATGCCTTTGAAGGAATTCCGATCATCGTAATGGTGAATCAGGCAAGTGCGAGCGCAGCAGAAATTTTCTCCGGTTCACTTCAGGATTGGGATAAAGCTCTCGTTGTGGGGAAAAACAGTTTTGGTAAAGGTTCTGTACAACAGCTCTTTCCACTTCCCATGAATTATGGCTTGAAGATCACCACATCAAAATATTATATCGAGAGCGGGCGCTGTATTCATGATGATGCAAACGAGGATGCCATCAAAAAGAATAAGCGTATCGATCTGACAAAAAAGAGCATAAAAGATAAAGACTCAACTCAGGTATTTTATACAGTCAGTGGACGCGAAGTCTATGGCGGTGGTGGGATAACTCCGGATATTATTATTGAGCAGGATACATTGAATTCCTTTGAGATGGAAGTGCGCAGGAAAAATGTCTTTTTCCCCTTTGCCGTAGAATTCCTTTCCCAAGTAGATATTGATGAGAATTTCTATGTTGATGACGAACTCTTTGATGAGTTTGTTGATAGTATTGATGAAAAGGATATCGAATTTACCGATGAAGAGCTTACCGACTCCGAACCTTGGCTGAGAAATGCATTGGAATCACAGATCTTCAGTAATAAATATGGACTTGAAGATGGAAATAAAAGAGCGATCAGGCAGGACCCCCAGCTTCAGGCAGCACTGAAGCTTTTTGAGCAGTATGGCTCTCTTAATGAAATGTTTGCTTACGCAGATGAGCTGGCGCAAGACGAATAGAACCATCCGTCTTCATTTCATTACGCCGTGACAGGTCCGTCTTCATTTCATTACGCCGATGTATGCAAAGGCACACCCTGATACAGTCGTTCCTTGTTAAATATTGCCCGCCCTGTGTAATTGCTTTGCACCACTTCGTGGATTACACAGGGCAAACCTCCTTACCCCAGTGAAGTAGGTACAGCACTTCACGGGTCAAGCAGTGCAGGCGAAAAAAATATTACCTATTAATATGAAAAGTAACAAAAATAACTTTTGTGTAATTTTTTGTAATTTTGTGGCTAATCCATGGTTTAAAAAATTTCAATACTTGTATTGTATCCTTTTTTTTAAAACACCTTATTTGACAGAGTTTGCGTACAACAATATTGGTTCTTATATCTCCAACTGATGTAGAGCCATAAGTGCCGTTTTCATTTTTACTTCAATTCGGGATCCAGAGAAGTTATTTTTTGTGATAACAAGACCCGATTTTCCAAAAGTGCCAATATACACAAGTCCCACGGGTTTATCATCGGTTCCGCCGTCCGGACCCGCAATGCCGGAGACAGCAATTGCATAATCACATCCCATAAGTTTCTGCACCCCGATAACCATTTCCCTGACCGTTTCCTCGCTCACTGCGCCGAATTTTTCAAGCGTGGATTCCTTCACTCCCAAAAGTTTCATTTTGGCTTCATTGCTGTAAGATACAACGCCACCCAAAAAGTATTCAGAGCTTCCTGCATTGTTTGTAATGAGACTCTGTATAAGACCACCGGTACAGGACTCTGCAGCAGATACAGTTTTTCCGGAAGCTACCATTTTTTTATGAAAAGTTTCCTCGATTGTATTTTCATCAAAGGCGTAAATGTTTTCAGCAGGAATATTCTCAAGAAGCTTATGTATGATATCTTTAACTTCTTGTTCAGAAGTTCCATAAACTCGAATGTCCACCATTCCCGGTTTTGGAAGAAAGGCAATCTTGGTCCGAGCTGTTTCTTGTACATTTTTGGTGTCGGTATAGAGAACTGATTCGGGAATTCCTATAGTTCGGATCGTTTTCTGAAAGACCGGATGTGCCGAAAAGTTTTTTTGCAAGATCGGAATAACATGATCGACGAACATGCTTTTCATTTCGGAAGGAACTCCCGGCAGTGCAAAGAAGTGCTTATTGTTTGCCGAATAATACAATCCGGGTGCAGTGCCCTTTTTGTTCGGGAGCGGGGTAAAATCCTGTGGTATTTCAGCTTGCGTTTTCACTATTTCGGGAAGGGGAGTGTCTTTCATTGCATACATTTTCTGGATTGTCTCCCATACTGATGAATCGAAACGGAGCTCTTTCTTGAAAAATTTACAAATTGCATATTTCGTTACATCATCATGAGTGGGACCAAGGCCGCCGGTTACAATGATAACATCGTAGTGTTCCCAGTAGTTCTTAAAAGTTTTTAATATTATTTCTTTGTCGTCTTTGATAATTAATGATGTTTCAAGAGGTATTCCCGCAGACGTAAGTCGGCTTCCAATAAAGCTTTCATTCGTGTTTATTGTTTTACCCATCAATATTTCATTGCCAATAGCGACATATATGATCTTTGCCATTGTTTCTCCAAAAAGCGATTATTCTTTATTGTCTAAAACAGAACTGAATATAGTTCAAATTACTTGACATCGAGAGATTAGTCAATGATTTCTTTCATCAATAGTAATTTCAAAAAATAATATGAGATTAAATGCTTTATTTGAAAGGAGCAACTATGAAAACTAAGAGAAATTTTTTCATGCTCGTTATTGTTTTTTCACTCCTATTTGTTGTCCTCCTTCATGCACAAGACGCAACCCCCCATGCAGAAGTCATGAATTTGCAGGGAGAAGTTATTCTGAATCACAATCATCAGCTCTCACCGGCAGTAAAAGGTTCGTTACTTTATGATGGCGATATGATACTCACAAAGGAAAACTCATTTGCAGTTATCAAATTTTCCGATAATGGTGCGATTTCAAAAGTTTTTTCCAACAGTACACTAACCATAAATATGAGCCAGCGTGAGCAGAGCTTCATGAAAACTCTCACACTGGATGTTGGTAGGATATGGTCTGAAGTGACAAAAGGGAAAGGTGATTATTATATCCAAACACCAACCTCTGTTGCTGCGATCAAGGGAACCGGTTTTATGACCGATGTAGATGCGCAGACCGGCTTTACAACCTTGCAAGTCTATGAAGGCACTGTTGAGTTCAGTAACGAATTTGGCAAAATTGAAGTTCCTGCCGGCAATCAGGGCTTCTCAAACGGCATAGACCCTCCTTCATTCCAGATGATGGAAAATGTCACCCCACCTGAATCACTTATGGAAGGTGCAATGCTCGAAGATACACAGATCGAACAACCGCAAAAGCAATACCAGCAGCAAGAAAAACCGGACGTTGAACTTCAATCTGTCGATGAACCGAAAACAGAGATTAAACCGGAAAAACCAAAGAGTACAAGGAAATCCATCTTACCCGGCTCTATTGGCATTGGAACAGTGACAATCGATGGAGTCACGTATACTCGTATTCGTTTAATGCCGGAAATACCAATATGGAAGTTCAAGCTTGGGCTTGATTTTGATATCCTGATCGACGGTGATGGAGATATCAGAAAAAAGGATTGGGATAACTTTAATGCCTACCTGAACAAGATCATGTATCTTGAATTTGCGAACAGGCACGATCCGCTTTATCTCAGACTGGGCGCATTTCCAAGTGTGAAATTCGGGCACGGGCTCATTATGAGAGATTATACAAATATGCTGGACTATCCTGCCACGAAACAACTTGGCGCAGAGATCGCTGTAAATACAAAAACCTATGGGCTCGGACTCGATGTATTTTGTTCCAATCTTTACAGGTGTGATATTTTGGCGGCAAGAATTAAAGCGAATCCATTAAGTAAAATCAATTTGCCATTATTAAAAAATCTTGATTTTGGGATAACCGGAGTTATGGACCTAGACCAATTCAGCGGAATTCGTGATAGAAAAGATGAATTCTTTCCTGATAAATATGAAAGTTGGACAAAAGAAGATTGGAGAAATATTTATGAAGTAATAAATCCCGATAGTAATGAAACTGCTTTTGAAAATTGGTATACAGAATATGAAAATAGTCTCCATCAACACCACTACCCGGACAATCTCGATGATAAAGAAAGCGTCACGATCATTGGTGCTGACTATACACTACCGCTCGTAAACACAAAACTGTTCAAGTTGTATCATTATGGAGAGTTAGCCCACATTCTGGATTACGGCACTGGCGCAGTATTCCCGGGATTTGGAGCAAAATTCCTCATCTTTGATGCCACATTGGATTATCGTTTCTTTGGTGAAGAATTTGAAGCGAATTTCTTTAACTATCTCTATGATAATGAGCGTGCGACTGTCTCAGGAGATTCTTTAAAACCCAAAAGCGGCACACTTAATGACATCAACAAATCTCAAGGATGGCGCGGAGAACTCGTTTCTCATCTCTTCAATATTGTTGATCTCACTGTTTCCTATGAAGACATTCACGGAAAAGATTACGATACAGGCAAGTCAATTTTGGGCGAGGTAAGACTGAAAAAAACCTTTATCCCCGGACTGGATTATGCCTATGCCCGATATTCTCAAACACAAGTGAAAGAATTTACCACGTGGAAAAGCCCGAATGCAGTTATCGAAGCACAGATCGGCTATGAGATCACTCCGGTCACACTTCTTGTCTGGGATTACAAAGTGTATTATATTGATCTTAATGCCGACGGCAAGATCAGCGGAGATGACGAAACAAAGACAACCTACAGTTTCGGAGTACAGATAAAGTTATAATTATATGAATGTTCTAATTGTTGGAAGCGGCGGCAGAGAGCATGCTATCGCATGGAAATGTGCGCAAAGCAAAAAGATAGATAAAGTCTTTGTCGCGCCGGGAAATCCCGGCATGGAGAATGTTGCCCAACTTATCCAGCTACAGAATACAGAAGAGCTTATCAGGTTTGTAAAATCCGAAG
>JAUWPE010000097.1 GCA_030611765.1 Candidatus Cloacimonadota bacterium
TTCTGGGTTAAGACAAAGATCGTGTGGGATGGAACAAACGAGCAGGGCCGGCAGGTCGCGCCAGGCGCCTATTTATACAAATTAGAGTATAACGGCAATGCGGTGGTGAGGAAGATGATTCGGCTTCGCTGACACTCAGCATCGAAAAGCGTGGAGCGAAGAGAGAAGAGCGACTCAGAATTTTATAATCTATGACAATCTCCTCTATCAAGAGGAGTCCAGCTTCAGCCGGGAGGTGTGTTATTTATTAATATCTTTATCACTATCCTTTAGTTTTTTCCACCACTCAAGGCGCTTCTTTATTTCCTTCTCAAAGCCGAACGGGGATGGCATATAGTAGATTTTCTCATTCATTTTGTCCGGGAAATATTTCTGATAAGAATAACCATCCTCAAATTCATGGGAATATTTATAATCTTTTCCATAGCCAAGCTCCTTCATCAGACCTGTCGGTGCATTGCGGATATGATAGGGTACGCCGAGATGGCTTGTCTTCGTTGCATCGCCTGCTGCAGATTTATAGGCAGTATAGATATTATTGCTTTTCGGTGCTGTTGCCAGATATACAACAAGTTGAGCAAGCGCAGTATTGCATTCAGGCATTCCGAGAAAATGAACAGCATCCTTAACAGCTACCGCTTGAACAAGCGCTTGAGGATCAGCAAGCCCAACATCTTCCGATGCAAAACGCACCAGCCGTCGTGCAACATACATAGGATTTTCTCCCGCTTCAAGCATGCGTGCGAGCCAGTAAAGTCCCGCTTGAGGGTCGCTTCCTCTCAAAGATTTATGCAAAGCTGAAATAATATTGTAATGCTCCTCTCTATCCTTATCATAAAAGAGATTGTTCTTTTCAAGCAACTTTTTGATCGAATCGACAGACAGCTTTTCTTTCTCTTTTCCGTATGCCTTTATTATAAGTTCGATTGAATTCAACGCAACCCGCGCATCACCGCATGCATAATCTGCAAGAAAATGAAGTATTTTATCATCGAACATTTTCTCATAGTTTCGGATTTCACTGCGGGGATGGGTAAAGCTTCTTTTTATGATGGTGTAGATATCTTCTTCATCGAGCATTTGGAGCACGACTACCTTGCAGCGTGAAAGGAGAGGAGCGATCACCTCGAAAGATGGATTTTCTGTAGTTGCGCCGATCAGCACAATAATTCCCTTTTCCACAAAGGGCAAAAATGCATCTTGCTGTGCTTTGTTGAATCGGTGTATTTCATCGACGAAGAGGATGGTTTTTTTATGAAAATTATGCAGATCGTATTCCGCTTCCTTCATGGCATTGCGTACTTCGGTGATCTTGGCAAGAACTGCGCTGAAAAAGATGAATCGGGCATTTGTCTTGTTGGCAATGATCTTTGCAAGGGTCGTTTTACCTGTTCCGGGAGGTCCCCAGAATATGAGCGAAGTCAGTTCATTGTTCTCAATAATATTTCTGAGGATCGTGTCCTTTTCCAAAATTTTATGCTGCCCAACGAACTCATCCAAAGTTTGAGGACGTACACGTTCTGCCAAAGGCATGTCTTTATAATCGATCTCTTTATCGGCATGAAATAGTTCTTTATCCATTTTTAAATAGCTCTGTTTTATAAAGCTTGTAATTGCCTTGAGCAATGCTTGTAATTTTTTTGCTGTTCATAAAGGCATCAAGTTCGCTCTTTTTGATGAGCGCCACTTCTTCATGCTCAAATCCATCATGAGCAGCTTTGATCTTTTCTTCAACTTCTTTTGCCAATTGGGTTGTTTTCGTATAAAATACCAGTTCCGGCTTGAAGTGAATTGTGTCCCGAATTAAACCAAGGCATACTGATTTTTCTATATCATCTTTTGCGAGAGACCCTTCTTCAAATAATTCTTTGTATAATACTTCGAAGACTGAGAGCGTGCGAGTTTTATTCCCCTCAATTGAGAACTGCCCTGCAATAAGATGCCAAAGTCCTTCTCCGAAATATACCTTCGTGCTTCGTTTCACAAAAACAAAATACTCATCACTGGTTTCTAAAAATGTGCATAAGGCAATTGCATTCGAGAGATAAGATTTTCCATATTCCTTTGCGAGCTCCGGGCGATAAAAATTTGTCCCCATCAGCTCCTTGAAATTAGTCGCAGATACATATATTATCAACAAATCATTCTTTATTTCATAGTTTTCCAGACGGTAAATGGGACCGTTGAAAAGCAGCTTGTTTTTCTTATGAGCTTCTTGTATTTCATCATTCCAATGCTTCTCGATAAGTGTAGTTGTCTTTTCGTCATAGGAAAGGGTTCGTTTGGTGTGTACGATCTTCAGCTTATCTTTTGGGAATACTCCGGACGCTAAAATTTCAAAGGTTTTCATAACTGGTTTAGAAATAAAAGAGAGGATTGCGTGTCAATTTATAAATGTTCTTTACGCAACCTGCTGGCAAGAATACCCATTTGATCTCTGTATTTTGTGACTGTGCGAGGTGATACTTCAATTCCCTGTTCGTTCAAAATATTCAATATCTTCTTATCGCTGAGTGGCTTTTTTTTATTCTCTGTATCTACGATGTTCCGTATTTCTTTTTTGATGAACTGGGATGAGAGTTCGCCAACCTTGCTGGTGAAGAACCACTTCATAAGATACACGCCGAGGGGCGTTTCAATATAATAATTATTCACAACTCTGCAGATCGTGGAAACATCACGCTTGATCCTTTTCGCCACATCTTCGTAGGTCATGGGTTGAAGTACTTTTTTCCCTTCCCTGAAAAATGCAGATTGCTGTTTTATAAGTTCATCAGTGATCTTAAGGAGCGTTTCCCGCCTCATCCATAATGCCCTTACAAAGTTCTCGGCAGCGATGAGCTTTAATTTTATATACTTTATTGCGCTTTTCTTATCTATGCTCTGCTCAAGGATCTGCCGCGCATACTCTTTATTCACCGAGATTTCCGGAATGTAGGCGTCGTTCACAATGACCTCGAGATTACCATCGATCTCTTTCACAATGATATCCGGTTTGATGTAGGAAAGGGTTTTGTGTGTCACGCGACTGCCAGGTTTCGGGTCGAGATGGCTGATAATATTTTTGATAGCGACCAGCTCTTCGAGTGTAACATCATACTTCTTTGTCAGCACATCAAGTTTGTGATTCTGTAAAATATCAAGATCGTTTTGAATGATAGAAGTGACGATCGGGTGGTTTGCGATCTCCTCATCGAGCTGTGCAAGCAGGCATTCCGCAAGATTGCGTGCGCCAATTCCACGCGGATAGATATTCATGATCATGCGATGTATATACTCCGCCCGTGCTTCAATAAGCCCATAGGATTCATACAATTCTTTAAAAGGTGTATCAAGGTAACCGTTCTTGTCCAGATTGTTGAGGATGGAGTCAGCGAACTCATGCTCGACTGAATTGAGCAGCAGTTCTCTTACCTGTTGTGTGAAATGATCCCAGATGCTTTCTTTTAAGGTTTCGTACTGCTCATTCTCAGGAGATGCGGAGTGCGATCTGTCCTGACGCTCATACCCGAACTGGGCATTGGTCATTTCATCTATGTCATTGATGATCTTGTTAAGCTGCTGTGTTTGGTCGGCAAGGTCACCGTCGTCATCTATATTTTGTAAGTCCTCGATCTCGTCCATTACTTCGAGCGTGTCATACTGCCCGTCATCCGAACTGAGGTCTTGCAGGAAAGGATTAATGCGGAGTTCCTTTTTCAGCACCATTTCCAGCTCTTGAATGGGTTTCTGGATAAGCTCAGCAGTGATAAGCATCTGTGGTGAGAGCTTTTGCTTCTGCTGCATCTGCTGTGTGGCTTTTGATCTGGCTCTCATTCTGTTCATAATTCACATTTCTAATTTGATTTCGGAACTGTCAATAATTATTTTTGTGAGTTTATATTAAACGGAAGATTGTGGCGGGAAACGTGAGAAGATCAACTTGAGTTGAGTTCAGAAAAATATGTTGTATGTGAAAAATTATCAGAATCTTGCGAATGGATGTGAACCCTTCACAGGGGTTCGTCCTATGGCATAGAACTATTTTTTAGAAATTTTGAAGAATATATCAACACGTCAAATGAAATGCTGCAATAATTTGTTTCCCGGAATCCTGCATATCATTAAAAGTATCTACAGCATTTGATGAGTCCTTGCAAATAAGCTCGATGCCATTCTGCTCGCAAAAGTCGCTCACATCTTTATGAATTTTCATTAGTCCGAATTTGCCTGTGCCGATAATGAGCACATCGGGCTTTTCATCTTGCAGGCAGGGAATGTCAACAAGGGTCAGGTGGTGGGAGCGCTCTCTCCACCAATCCGCCTGCACTTCATTTTTGTGAATTATCACGTCATGGGTGTACTGGATTCCGTCTATGACCATCTTTCCAAACTGATAGCTTTCGATTCTCATAAGTTTCTTCTGATAAAATGAATATGAATGTCAAGAAAATACATACAAAATTTGACAAATATATGGGAATAAAAATCTTTATTCTAACTATGCTAATATATAGATTGAAAAGGGAGCCACCATGGAATTAAAAACGGTGAAATTGATGTTCCCAGAGGGGTGCAATATAATACTGGGGCAATCCCATTTTATTAAGACCCTTGAGGACATTTATGAGATAATGGTGAATTCCGTGCCGGGCATCAAGTTCGGGCTGGCTTTCTCAGAAGCATCCGGTCCATGCCTCATCAGAAAAGACGGTACAGACGAAGAGCTTGTTGATATTGCTGTGGAAAACTTGGAGAATCTTGCTTCCGGGCATTGCTTTTTCATTGTGATGCGGGATTCCTTTCCCATCAATGTGCTGAACGGGCTGAAGCAGTGCTTTGAAGTGGTGAATATCTTCTGTGCTACTGCAAATCTGGTTGAGGTCATCGTTGCAGAGTCTGAGTTGGGCAGAGGTATTCTTGGTGTTATTGATGGCTTTTCCCCAAAAGGAGTTGAGTCCGAAGAGGATGTTGAAAAACGAAAAGAATTTCTTAGAATGATAGGATATAAACGCTGATGAGACTTTTTCTTGCAATTGATTTTCCTGACGAACTGAAAGTGCGCATTGCACTCAATATTGAGATATTGAAGGGCTATATTCCTAAAGGGATCAAGTGGGTAGATAAGAAGAATCTGCATGTAACCTTTAAATTTCTCGGCGATGTGAACGAGCGTATTCTAGAAGACCTAAATGCACCCATTGAAGGCA
This sequence comes from Candidatus Cloacimonadota bacterium, assembly GCA_030611765.1. GTDB lineage: Bacteria > Cloacimonadota > Cloacimonadia > JGIOTU-2 > JGIOTU-2 > Celaenobacter. The sequence goes on from JAUWPE010000097.1 coordinate 5,190, forward strand.
TTACCGGCAAGCACTCTCCTTTCACGATTTCCTTTAAGGATGCAGAAATTATCCCCAATCCTGAACGTCCGCGCCTAATCTGGTATGACATGAGGGATGACACGGAGTCTGCATCGAAGCTTTTCAAGGGCGTTGACCTGGCATTGTATGATATGGGTTTCAGTAAAGAGAAACGCCCCTTGGCACTGCATACCACGCTTGGCAGAGTGAAATTTGCACGAAAGATCGAATGGGGAAAAATTTCCTCAAACCTGATGTCGCTGGATGATATTGTTCAGTGCAGGGAGCTTACTCTTTTCAAGAGTCGGCTCACACCCTCAGGTCCGATATATTCAATTTTAAAAACCTTTCTATTAAAAAAAACAGATAAAGACGGAGGTAATATATAATGAAAAAGGAAAATTACAAAGAATCCTTAGTTACTGCAATGGGACAGATCCGTAAAAAGTACGGCGAGGGCTCGATAATGCTGCTTGGCGAGGGTGCTCGAATCGATATCGAAACCATTCCGACCGGTGCGATAAATCTTGATGCTGCCCTTGGTGTGGGAGGCATTCCCCGCGGAAGGGTCTCGGAGATCTACGGTGAAGAAGCATCAGGTAAAACTACGCTGGCTTTGCACATTGCAGCCGAAGCCCAGAAATTGGACGGCGTGATCGCCTTTATTGATGCTGAACATGCACTGGATCCTTCTTATGCACGAAAGCTTGGCATCAATACTGACGAAATGCTCATCTCACAGCCGGATACGGGCGAGCAGGCGCTGGAGATCGTAGAAACACTGGTACGAAGCAATGCAGTTGATCTTATCATTGTGGACTCTGTAGCAGCACTGGTTCCTCAAGCAGAGATTGAAGGTGATATGGGAGATACCCATGTCGGCTTGCAGGCACGTCTTATGTCACAGGCGTTGCGAAAGCTCACGGGTGTGATAGGTAAATCAAACTGCTCACTCATCTTCATCAACCAGACCCGCATGAAGATCGGTGTCACTCCTTATATGAATCCCAGAACAACAACCGGCGGTGTGGCATTGAAATTCTATGCTTCAATACGCATCGAGGTCAAAGCTGGACCCAAGATCAAAACCGCATCAAACGAAATTATCGGTAATGTGATCTGGGTGAAGATCGTGAAGAACAAGCTTGCTCCTCCCTTCCGCTCAGTTCAGTTTGATATCATATATGGCAAAGGCATCTCCTCACTCGGCATTCTTGTAGATGAAGCTGTGAATGCGAATATCATCCAGAAGAAGGGTTCGTGGTATTCTTATGAAGGAACTCAGATCGGTCAGGGCAAGGATCAGGCAAAAGATTATCTGCGTGAGAATCCAAAGGTCAAAGACCAGCTCGAGAAAAAAGTGAAAAAAGCACTCGGCATAGAAGTACCTACTAAAAATGAAGATAACAAGGATAAGCAAGAGAAAGAATAGATGCTTATACGATATTTTCATTGATGATAAGCTCAGTTTCTCGGTCTCATCAAAGAAAGTATTACAAAAATTCGGGCTGAAACAAGGGCAAACCCTTCAGCCCGATGACTTTTATGAGTTGCGTGAAAAGATAGAATTTTTTGAAGCTGAAAATATTCTCCTGCAATTTCTAAAATACCGATTCCGCTCCAAAAAAGAGATTTTAAGAAAGCTCTCATTCAAGAAAATTTCACAATCAACTATTGATGCGCTCATTGCAAAATATAAGGCGAAGAACTTCATCAATGATGAGAATTTTGCAGAATCCTACATCCTGGATTTGATTACCCATCATCCTCAAGGGAACTTTGCCATCAAACAGAAATTGAAACAAAAGGGTATTTCAAACGAGATCATAAAAAGATTGAGTGAAGAGTATCTTTCAGGCGAGAACGAGCATGAAATGGCTATCAAAGAGCTATCAAAACGTGAAACAAGATATATGAAATTGGAACCCCGAGAGCGTCGGAATAAGGCGCTTGCGTTTTTGCAGAGAAAGGGATTTTCTTATACCTGTGCAAGGGAATGCGTCGAGGAAGTATTGTTTGGCGGGGAGTAGAGTTAAGTACTAGTGATAAGTCAATAGTTAAATGACGTAAATTGAATTTTAACAAAGTTTGAAACCTCATCCTAACCTTCTCCTATCTGAGGAGAAGGCAATATAAGGAATGTCAAAATTCAATTATCATTTCCAATCGAAGCTT
>JAUWPE010000176.1 GCA_030611765.1 Candidatus Cloacimonadota bacterium
TTTATATCGAATTTTTTTTAAATCCATGAACCCTCCGCAAGGGTAGTAGTACTCAATAAAATATTTATTCTATTTATTTCGACGATAACTAATTTTGCTCAGAATTATATTTTTTAATTACATCGGAATGCACAGCTTCAGAGGTCAAAACCCAGCGGCTATCGATCTGCCCGTTCACTGTATCACGTCTGCGGAAATAGTTTGCAAGCGCATCTCGGATAATGATATATTTATATGTGATCTGCTTCTCAGGAATTTCAGTAAGCAATGTAAGACCTGAATTTCCCTGCATGAGAAAGTCAACAGTTGCAACAGTGTATATCTTGTCGGGATCCCAGGGTTCTCCGCCAACAGCGAGGTTGGTAACACGTTCAAAATCGGGATATCCTTTACTGTATTCCACCTCACCGCCTGCCACGCGCAGTCCGTGACGACCTCCTGCAATACGCACTTCCAGGATCTCCTTGAGTTTTGCACCATTGATCTCCATAGTTACGACTTCACTATCAAAGGGCAGCACATCGAAAACATCTCGATAGGTAACAGGTCCTTCTTGTATATCATCACGCACACCACCAAGATTCAAAAATGCAAAGTCCGCACCTGATTCTTCGAGCATTGCATCCATAACAAGATTTCCGATGATACTTTGCGCAGCGCCAACTCTGGATAAATACATGCCTGCTTTACCAACGATTTCATCCATACCTTTTTCTGCAACTGCTTGCATTGAATCGATCTTCTCTTTATACCAGGGATCTGGAATGAATTCTTCTGCGAAAAGTGTGATAAGATCTCCATCGATATATGCAGGAAGTTCATATCCGGAGAGGGTTTTGGTATCGGTATCGATCGTGAGAATAAGGTGTCCCATGTTCGAGCCATAAGCGTAATTTTGCAAGAGAAGAGTGTGATTCTCCGGCTCTTCCCAGGGTTTGTTGTATCCTTTGTGAATATGTCCAGCCAAGAAGACATCGATGTCAGGCACCTTATAAGCAATATGCATTGCATTGTCGGGCCAGCGTCTGCCCTCATCATTTATATGACCTTCAACGATGTCATACTGGTAAGCAGATTCTGCATCATAGGGGATGCCCAGGTGTCCAAGCACGAAGATAAGGTCAACTCCGCGAGCTTGCACTTCTTTAATATATTTTTTAACAGTTTCAGCAACATCTACAAATTTCAAGCCCTTTATGTTTTCGGGGAAGCTCATAAGAGGAGTGTCCAGTGTGCACACTCCAATAATGGCAATTTTTATACCTTTGATATTTTTTATAATATAAGGAATACAACCAGGAATAAGGTCGCCTGTTTCTTCTACAATAATATTGGAGCACACAATCGGAAATTTTGCGAGAGAAAGAGTATTCAGAAGCGTATCATAGCCAAGGTCAAATTCATGGTTTCCAATTGTCATTGCATCATAACCGATCCAGTTCATATAGTTGATGACTGCAACACCTTCCGACATTGTGCCGATAGGATGTCCCTGAAAGAAATCACCGGCATCGAGAAGAAGTACCGCTTCGCCATTTTCTTTTGCATATTCGCGTACCAACTCGATATATGTGGCTGCTGAAGCGGCACCTCCAAGTGAGGGTGGAAAATCCGGATTAATAAAAGTCGCAGGGACTGCATCTATACCACCGTGAATATCATTTGTGAAAAGGAGATTTAGCTTAATCTCTTCTGCATTTAGAATACCAAGGCAGAGCAAACTGATCAATAAGATAAAAAATATTTTCTTCATAAAAAACCTTTTAAATATACTTAAAATCTCCATGTTAAAGTTGCCATGAAGTTGATCATCACATCATCGATTTTATCAGGATTTGTTCTGTCCACAGGTAGGGCAGCATGGGTAGTATCCCAGAGATTATCATTTGCATAATAACCGTCAGGGAACAGGTCTGCATGATCATAATTTAGTTTGCCGATCTCTGTGCCGAGGTCAAGCATCATATTATAGGGAAGCCGAATGCTCGTGCCTGCCGAGAATGCAGTCATGATGACCTCTTTATCGATGCCGTAGGGTTGATAGCGGAATCCAAGGCGGAAGGGCTGGTTTTTGAGTATCTGATGTTCAACGCCGGCATAATATTCTATCACATCATACCATAGAGGATTGTAGTCACTCCATTTCACATATGAGATCTCGAAGGAGAAGTGGGTGTCCCAAACATTACGAGGATGATATTCAAATCCGAAACCTATTCTTGAGGGATAGTAAACAGTGGTATCTGTCCATGCAGTATCTGTCGTTGCTCTAAAGGATTTATCGATTTCGGCGCGGCTTGTGTAGTTCATGCCTATCTTGAAGCGTTCGCCCAGATCAAGCAGCATACCCGTTTGGAACCGATAGCCGGAATAATCATTTTTTCTCTCAAAGATGAAATCCAGAATACTATCAGGATCATATAACATTTGATCTTTTGCCCATGGCGTAAAGATGATCGTTGAATCTATTGTGCTTTCTCCTCTCATAAGAGAAAAAGATGCGCCAAGGGAAAGGGATTTAAAGAAGCTGTTCTCTTTCTCAAATGTTACTGCAATAGCAGGAGTGTGAGCATATATCATACCGCTTCCGTCATAAGTGTTTGTAGCGATCTTGTGGGGTTCATTACCATAGTCAGTTCCTTCATTGTTGCGCACTTCCTCGATATATTTGAAATTGAAATCATAGATCGGCGCATAGGAATAAGCGGCAGAAACTTTGAATTTCTGAATAGGAACATTATACATCAAGCCCAGGAAATATTTATTAAAAAAATGGGCATTTGATGCATAGACCGCATCATCGATGTATGAATCAAAGGAATCAAAAATGGGGAATGCCCGATTTTCATCGTTTTTAGTCACATTTGGTGTGATCTGCACCATAAGTTTACAAGGCAGGTTGCCAAGAAGTGCAGGATTCTTGAGTGATGCAAGTGGTCCGTATCCGGTTGCAAGACCAGTGGAACCCATTGCAAGAGAGTGAGCTGAAAATGCGACGACCTCTTGTCCGACATATCGGTCAAACACAAAGGCAGCATGGGCAGGAATTGCCAGCAAGAGCAGGGTTAAGATTCCAAACATTACTTTTTTCATGTATCCTCCGAAAATTATTGCGAAATAGAACGCAGATGAACACAGATCGGACTGATTATCGCAGATAAATATTTTTTATTTAATTTCTTTTTCATAATATATTTTTCTTAATCAGTATTTATCTGT
>JAUWPE010000144.1 GCA_030611765.1 Candidatus Cloacimonadota bacterium
CGGGAATCCAGTTTTTTGATAAAGAGCGGGGTTGATGGTGTGTGTGTTTCTATCTAATCGGACTTGACTTAACAGCCGAACTGGGCGTAGTACCTTCAGGTACGAAGACGGAAGGCGTTGAGTTAAGAACGATCAACAAAAAAGAACTCACGCAAAGATGCAAAGGCATAAACACGCAAAGACGCAAAGTTTTAAAGATTAAAAAAAAAGGCATGTCATTCCCGTGAAAACGGGAATCCAGTTTTTTTCTGAAAAATATGGAGACGGGGTGTGTTTCTATCTCAGTAATACCACTTTCCTTATCTCTTTATCAACTCCATCAACACTCATCCTTGTAAAATATATTCCTGATGATAACTCATTTATTGGATGGCTTATTAAGTATTCTCCAATATTTTTTTCCTCATTTATTAGAGTTAAAACAAATTGTCCTTTCAAATTAAATAATTGAATTTTAACATTTCCCGGCGTCTTGATAGTAAAACTAATAGTTAGGTTATTTATATTTGAATTAATTGGATTCGGATAGTTTGTAAGATTGAATTCTGATGGTTGTACTGGTTCATCTGTTGAAACACCTTGATTGAAATAGAATGCGCCCATATCTGAAATAGTACCATCTGGGTCTAATGGAGAATTTGGGTCTCCTGCATCTATACAAGGTGACATTGTAGAATCCTGTATCGGAAAATTTGCCCAGGATAGATGATAATCTCCATTTAAAGGGTCAACAAATAATGGGTTCATCTGAATATTATAATATGCATCACAACTATCTCCATTTGCATTCGTAGTTATATTTAATCCAATTGAATCATTAACACCATAAAAATTACCATTTTCATTATTCCAGAAATCTGAAAAAGTTATAGTTGGATTGCCAGAATCTACATAAATACCATAATTACCACTATTATCAGATACAATCGAATTAACTATACTCGGAGAGGAATTATCATAGCAGTAAATACCACCGCCACAACCATAGTCAGTGCTATTATCTGTTATCGTTACATTTACTAAACTCGGGGAGGAATTATCATCGCAGTAAATCCCACCACCACAATAAGCGATATTACCTGTTATCGTTACATTCTGTAAACTCGGGGAGGAAGAATAGCAACAAATCCCACCGCCATAAGCAGAAGCACTATTATCTGTTATTGTTACATTCTCTAAATTTAGTGATGAAGTTCCACAGTAAATCCCACCGCCAAAATCAGCCGAACCGTTTGTTAGTTTAATATCCTGTATTAACGCTTCTGTAATATGTCGAAACTTCATTACTCGTGATGCTTGATTTGCATCTAATATTGTCTCATTTTCACCACTTCCGCATAGAGACACATAATTATTCCACACAACAGGAAATGTTTCTCCATTAGTGGATGCACTATAAACTCCCGAGGCCAAATGAATAGTATTATGATTTAAACTGTCTGAATAAATACGGGATAACGCATACTTGATTGTCCTGAAAGGTTCATCAGGGGAAGTTCCAGTATTAGAATTATCTCCATCAACTGCCACATAAACATCAGAATTTATCAAATTATCCTGTATACTATGCAGAATATCAAAAGTAAAACTATCAATAGGTGATGCATAATAGTCAGTTGGGGTCATTACAGTAAAAGTATCTAAAATAACATCTATTGCATCACAATATAATGAAAAAATATCTATGCCATAACCTTTGTTACTTTCAATAGTATTTGAATAGATATTACATCTATTTTCACTACTAAAACTCAGGGATGAATTATCATCGCAGTAAACCCCACCGCAGTAAATCCCACCACCATAAACAGAAGCACTATTATCTGTTATTGTTACATTCTCTAAACTCGGTGATGAATTATCAAAGCAGTAAATCCCACCTCCTCCATAAGAAGCCCTATTATCTGTTATTATTATATTCTTTAATATAGGAGAGGAAGAAGAGCAGAAAATTCCACCTCCTTTGTTATCTGACCCGCCTGTTATAAAAATATTTTGAACTTCAATATCTTTATCAACATCAAAGACCATAACGCTGCTATTCTCTTCAGCGTCAAGAACAACCTCTGAAACAGATGTACCCAATAATGTAACATAACTAACCATACCAATTGGAAAAACTTCATCATTTAATGAGGGACTATAAATTCCGTCTAATAAATAAATAGTATGGTGATTAAGACTATCTGCTAAAATTCTTGAAAAAGCATAATTTATAGTTCCTAAGGGTTCTGATGGTGATACACCACTGTTTGTATTGTTTCCATTGGGACTTACATATAAATCGTAATCAAATTGCTCCACAACACTTTTGAGAATATCAAAAGTAAACCCATCTAATGGTGATACATAATAATCGGTAGGTGTCATTACCGTAAATGTATCTACGATAACTTCAATAGTCGGGCAGTTCCAACAATATAGGTCATTACCCGTGCAGTAAGCAGTATTTAAGTAAATATTACAGCGATTTTCACTATCAAATATAGGATTCGAATCATCAAACAAGTTTATTCCACCTCCTTGGTAACCAGCTAAATTTCTTGTAATGGTTACATTGGAAAGAGTTGGGCTTGAAAAATTAGAACAATAAATCCCACCGCCATATCGGGAAGCAGTATTATTCGTTATCGTTACATTTACTAAACTCGGGGAGGAATTAGAACAGTAAATCCCACCACCATCCCAACCAGCACTATTTTCTGTTATAGTAATATTTTCCAAACTCGGTGAGGAATCATAACAGTAAATCCCACCGCCTCCATAATAAGTATTACCATTGGTTATTGTAAAGCCATATAAAACAGCTGTAGAATCTTCTCCGCTATAAAATTTCACGACACTTTCATTTTGATTGCCGTCAATAATTGTTTGTGAGATATAAGAGGTATCTTGTGTGGTTAAGAATAATGAAGCAAGCACAATATTTTTTCCATTGTAATTAATATTCTCTACATATCTTCCTGTGTCAACAAGAACTGTATCACCATATACCGAAGCATTTATTCCTGCCTGTATTGTGCTGTAATCTGCAGGAATGTTAATTGTGTCTGCAAAAGTATAACACACAAACATAACACTTAGCGTTGTTGCTAAAACAAATATCCTAATATTTTTTTTCATTTGACCCACCTTTCATGGTTTTTTTCGAGTTAATTTTGTTTTTTCCATACTTTTAAATCCATAATAAAATCTAATAGAGCTACATAAGTAAATAACGATAAAGAACAACGTGATATTTTAAAATTATTTATTTCCTGTCAAATTTTTTCCATGTAGCTTCTTTTATATAATTAATTCCTCTATATATCCGCCTGGATCTTCATACCTGCATATATTTTCCTGCCTTCTTTTGTGCCTGTATTGTCTTTCATATTATTTATCAAACCAACTTCCGGAACGAGGAATACATTTTTGCAAATATTCACTTTCTTTTGTATAAAAGCGCTCATTGGGTATAGCTATTGTTGGATTTTCGTGCATTTATTAATCAAGTCTTTTTTCTTGGTTTATATAAATATCGTCAGAGAGCCTTTTAATTGCTTTCAATGAATTTTTATCATTCAATATTTTCAACTGATATTCTGCAATCTCTTGTAATTGATGGAATCTTTCAGGTTTTTCAATTCCTTTTTTTATCATTTCTGCATTCAAACTCTCAATATTTGAAAGAACTGCTAATTCATTAATACTTGCAAAATCTCGGATATTTAAATCACTCTTTGCTTGTTCAGGATTTAATATTCTCCAATCCTTTGCTGTACAATTGAATATTGCAACATTCAACAAGTCAGCTTCCTCTGCATATGCAAGCCATTCTTTGTCCTTATTGTAGTTTTTCTCTGGCAGAATATGTTTTCGAACTGCATCTGTTTGTAAATAATAATTTGCTTTACTTAGAATACGCTTTACATCCCACTCCAGATTATACTTATTGCTCTCAATCGCCTTAAATCTCTGATATTCTTTAATCAAATAGAGCTTAAACGTTGCGCTTATCGCCGCTCCAAATTCAAAAGCAATATCTCGATGTGCGTATGTCCCACCATATCTGCCCGATTTTGAAATAATCCCGATTGCACCTGTTTTTTCCACCCACTGCTTTGGACTTAACACAAAAGTCGGTAATCCAGCCTCACTTTTAAAGTGGTCAAATTCCACCACTTTAAAATTTGGATTATACAAAACTTCCCAAGTTCCCAAAAATTCAATCGTAGTTCGTGTACGTATCCAATTTTTAATCACATCTGCAGCTCGATTATCTCCTTGTTTAGCTTTCGCCATATCAGTCAGGCAAATGTAATCTTCTTCGTGAATCCTTGTAATTGAGATTATCGTATTTTCTATTTCAATCTTCTTTAGTTTATTCATTTATAACCATTTCCAAAGTGGTCAAATTCAACCACTTTAAAATTTACAAATTATTCAAATTCAACTCAATCGCTTTTATATCTACTCCATTCCTCTACATATCCGCCTGAATCTTCATGCCTGCGTATATTTTCTTTCCTTCTTGTGCGCCTGTATTGTCTTTCATATTATTTATCAAACCAACTTCAGGGACGAGGAATACATTTTTGCAAATATTCACTTTCTTCTGAATAAAAGCGCTCATTGCAGTATCTTTATCAGACCAAAGGGAATTACATGTCTCTATATAACTGACTCCTGCATTGAAGAGTTTGCATCCCACAACCAACAATCCGCCGAAGGTTTTCGTGTTTTCAAAGGTTTTATCTGCCGAATTATATACAATTGAGGACGGAGTGATCGTGCAGATGCCGTAGTTCCCGACATTCACACCATAACCATACTGTGCAAGTAAATTTACCATGCCAAGATCATATTTACCTGTCAAAGTGACTGCATAGGAAAGTATCATCTCATCCAACTGGTCTGTATTGAAATTTTTGTTGTAT
>JAUWPE010000163.1 GCA_030611765.1 Candidatus Cloacimonadota bacterium
AATTTTTTATTCTGGAACAGCTTGATCGCGGTAAGAATGAGCAGGGGAATGAAAAAAGAGAGATCGAAAACAAATATCGAATTCCCGTCAGGTTGAATGTGATATTTCATCGCCGGAATAATAATTTTCATCCATGAAAAAATAAATAAAATTGCCAGTAAAAGCAAAAAAACTGCAATGGATTTTTGGGGAATATGCTCGGTTCGTATTTCAATAAAATAATCCAGATCGATGGAACTGAAGAAAATGATCAGACTGAACAAAGATAAACCAAATATCGCGACATAGCACAGGAAGAACAGAGAATACACTCTGTCAAAGGCATATATGCCGTATGCATAAAGAAGGTATCCGATAAGGGCGATATCCACACCAGATATATCTTTTCTGATGAATTGCGAAGTTTCACCAGCACTACCAGAAGCAGAATGGAAACAACTAATGACACCACATCCTGGCTGAGTGTTCCTGAAAATAATGTATCAGGAACGAAAGTGCGATAGATACGCATGTTAAGAATGCTGTAGAGCGAAACGATGAAAGTTATTAAAATCAAGATCGATGTTAATATCTCAAGCGTCTTAATGTATTTAGTTTTCAGCACGATGTGCCTCCTGTAAAGATCATGTAAAACTTAGAAATTTATTATTATTGTTCGTCAAGAAATATGATTTCAATATTTTTTATTGTGCGGATATTCAATCACAAAAATGTATTTACTATGTCCTTTGTAATAAGATTTGCATTGAAAAGGGAACAAGAATTATAAAAGTGATTTTCAATAATAATTGACGAATATATACTACTTTAGGAAAGTTAAGCCATGATAAAAATCGGACTTGTTGGTCTTCCCAAAAGCGGCAAAACTACTATCTTCAATGCTGTAACGGGCAGTGAAGCAGAAACTTCGGATTACTATTCCGGAGCAACAAAACCAAACCTTGCGACTGTTGAAGTTGTTGATGAGCGTCTCGATTATCTTAAAGAAATATACAATCCTCATGAAAAGATATTCGCTACGATAGAATACATAGATTTCATAGGCATACATCACGATGAAATCAAAAGAGAAATATTTTCAGGTGAACTTCTCGGCATTATTCGTATGGTAAATGCTCTCGGAATGGTCATTCGTGGTTTTGATGTGCCCGGCTCTCCTGCTCAACCCGAACAGGATATCGAAACACTTGAAACCGAACTCCTCTTTTCTGACCTTGCAGTATGTGAAAAAAAAGTGGACTCCCTCAGCAAACAATATACAAAGGGCGGTAAGAATCCTGATATTGAGAAAGAGCTAAAACTTTTTCAAAAATGTTATGATTGTTTGAGCGAGAATAAAATGCTCAAAACACTGGAGTTTACATCTCATGAAGAAAAATTCCTGCGTGGATTCCAATTCCTCACACTCAAACCAATGTTCGTGATCCTAAATGTGGATGAAGATAATTTTGGAAAAAATCAGCAGCTCAAAGACAGACTTTCTAGTAAATACAAAATTGTGGAGATCACAGGAAAATTTGAGATGGAACTTTACCAGCTTGAGGAAGCGGAGGCGCTCGAATTCATGGAAGAGTATAATATCAAAGAATCCGCAGTAAATAAATTGACAAGAATCTCCTATAACACATTGGGTTTAGTAAGCTTCTTCACCATCGGTAAGGACGAAGTCCGTGCATGGACTCTGAAAAAAGGAGAAACGGCTCTTGATGCTGCTGCAGAAGTTCACACAGACCTTGCTCGCGGCTTCATTCGGGCTGAACGTTTCACCTATGATGACTTCAAGGAATGCGGTTCGGAAAAAGCATTGAAGGCATGTGGAAAATTTCATCTTGAAGGAAAAGAATATGTTGTTCAAGATGGCGATATCATTTGCATTCGCCACAATTAAAAATTATGAAAAATAAAGATAAAGAAAAGAAACCAAGATCGAAACTGATACTCGGTTTTATACTCATCGCACTTGGCGCCTTGCTGTTCTTCTCATTGCTCTCATTCACTTACGATGATATTATAAGCTTGAAACAAGCAGAGCTTTCTTTCAGAAAGATCATTACATTGGATTTCCCTTATACACGAAATATGATCGGACCCTTCGGTGCAGGATTGGCATGGGTATTCCAGATCATCTTCAGTGAACCATTCAGTTTTTTCCTTTCGGTATTCCTATTTATCACAGGCATACTCTATATTTTCGGCTCGAAAATTGAAAATCTTACACGGAAGCTGGTCTTCATATTCCTATTTTTCGTGTGGCTGACACTTTTCTATCTGTCGGTGGGCGGGGCATTCCCGATCTGCAGAGGAATCGTATTTACATTCATCATTAATAAGATATTCTATCCTATTTTCAACAGCGCTGGTTCTGCAATTGTGCTTGGTCTCGCTCTTTTCGGAACTATCATATTCATTTTTGAAGCGCATACTATTTTAAATTTCTTCAAATTCCTTTTTTCTCGTCCTGAAAGAAAATTTAAGCTCGGGAAAGAACGAAAGAAGAAACCTTCAATTTCTTACAAAAAGCATGAAGAAGAAATAGAGCCCCCAGTTCTGAAGGCAAAAAAAGGAAAAAAGAGAAAAGATAAGAAAAAGAAAATAGAACCCGTTGCCACAAAAGTTCCAGAAGCTACTGATGAAGACGAAACATCATATCCCCTGCCGAATTATCATAAAATACTGCAGGACTCTCCTTCAATGACCAAACATGCAATGGAGGAGAAGAAAAAAGAGATCGAAGAAAAAAGCAAGCTGCTTCAATCAAAACTCAAGGAATTTGATATTGAAGGCGATGTGGTGAACGTGAACATCGGACCTGTCATCACGCAATACGAGCTCCGTCCTGCACCGGGCACAAAGATCAGTAAATATACTTCTCTTGCCGACGACCTTGCGCTTGCATTAAAAGCAAAGAGTATCCGCATCGTTGCTCCAATTCCGGGTAAAGACACTATCGGATTTGAAATCCCAAATAATAAGTCGGAATTCATTTATCTGAAAGAAGTGCTTGATACCGATGAAGTGAAAAATAATCCTTCTCCCACACTTATTGCCCTTGGAAAAGACATCACCGGAGAGCCGGTCGTGACCGACTTGAAAGATCTTAGACATCTTCTTATTGCCGGAGAAACAGGTTCCGGAAAAAGCGTGTGCCTTAATGCTATTTTGAACACCATTCTTTACCGAGCTCATCCCGATCAGGTTCGTCTTATCCTTTTTGATCCCAAGAAGATTGAACTATCGCTTTATAAAAAAGTTCCCCACCTCGTGAAAGAAGTCATTACAGATTTTGAAGATGTGGTCTATCTTCTTAACTGGGCTGTGAATGAGATGGAGCATAGATATGATGCGCTGGCAAAATATCATGTACGCGATCTTGCAAGCTACAATGAGCTGTGCATCGAAAAGAAGAAGGAAAGAGAAAGGCTGAAAATGGAGGAGCTTCCTGACCAAGAAGAGCTTCCCGAAACAATGCCCTATCTCGTTATTGTCGTGGATGAGCTTGCTGACCTGATGCAAAAGATGGCCAAGGATATCGAACGCCCTATCCAGCGTCTTGCAGGAATGGCACGAGCAGTAGGGATATATCTCATTTTCGCCACTCAGAGGCCCTCTGTAAATGTTATCAATGGCGTAATAAAGGCGAACTTCCCTTCGCGAATCTCCTTCCATGTTTCGTCAAAAACTGACTCCAGAACAATCCTCGATATGAATGGTGCAGAAAAA
>JAUWPE010000018.1 GCA_030611765.1 Candidatus Cloacimonadota bacterium
GTATTCATGTGCGCGGAGGCACGATACTCGGAACGACAAATAAAGGCGGTCCCTTTGCATGGCCCCAGCAGGATAAGGATGGCAATTGGATAGAGATCGACCGCTCAAAAGAGATGCTGGAAATCCTTAAAGAAGAAAATATCAGCGCTGTTATTAATATCGGAGGGGATGGCTCACAAACTATTTCACAAAATCTTTTTGACATGGGATTGAACGTTGTGGGAGTACCCAAAACAATCGATAATGACCTTTCCGCAACTGATTTTGCTTTCGGTTTCCAAACTGCGGTTGAGATCGCAACCGATGCAGTCGATAAACTCGTAACAACTGCAGAAAGTCATCACAGAATTATCATTCTCGAAGTGATGGGGCGTGCAGCCGGCTGGATCGCACTTTATTCATCTATAGCAGGCGGTGCCGAAGTATGCCTTATTCCTGAAATTCCTTATGATATTCAGAAAGTAAAAGAAAAGGTGGAAGAACGAACCGAAGACAGAAGAGGTTTTGCAAATATCGTCATAGCTGAGGGTGCGTATCCCAAACACGGTTCTGTTGTAGGGCAGGAAGTTGATGAGGTCGGCTACCACAATTTCAAGCTTGGCGGTGCAGGCATTCGGCTCAAGCAGGAACTTGAAGATGCAGGCGCCCAGGCAGATGTCCGCGTGACTATTCTCGGGCATCTACAGCGTGGTGGAATTCCCTGTGCTTTTGACAGAATTCTTGCGACACAGTTCGGCGTAAAAGCATTTGAAATGGTCATTGAAGGAAAATTTGGCAAAATGGTTGCCTATAAAAATAACGATATTCAAAGTGTCCCAATCAAAGATGCCATCAACACCTATAATCTGGTCAATGTGCACTCCAATTTAGTACATACCGCCCGGGGTGTTGGTATCAGTTTTGGAGATTGAAAACCGATAGCGGAGTACACTACATGAGCGAGAAAAAAGATAGAATTGCAATCCTCACATCCGGCGGAATCGCCCCGTGCCTTTCAGCATCCATAGGGTGCCTGATCACCGAGTACACTCGGCTCGTGCCGGAAATGGAGATCATCGGATATCTGAACGGATATAAAGGACTGCTCACAGACAGCAGCATACTTATTTCCGAAGAGGTAAGAAAAAAAGCAAAGTGGCTTCAAAAATACGGCGGAAGCGTACTCGGGAATAGCCGCGTAAAACTTACAAATGTTGCAGATTGCGTAAAAAAGGGTTATATTCAGGAAGGCGAGAATCCCCTGCAAGTTGCCGCAGAACAACTGGCCAAAGATAACGTATCTATCCTTCATACTATAGGTGGTGACGACACAAATATCATGGCATCCCAGCTTGCATCCTATTTGAAAATGAACGGTTATGACCTCACTGTGGTAGGACTTCCCAAAACAGTGGATAATGATGTGATCCCGATCTTTCAAACTCTCGGCGCAGCAACTGCGGCGGAACAGGGTGCGATTTTCTTTGAGAATGTTGCTAATGAGAACACAACCAGCTCAAGGCAGCTCATTATTCATGAAGTCATGGGGCGACACAGCGGATGGCTCACTGCTGCCACAGCGAGAGAATACCGAAAACGCCTTCATAAGAAAAAATTCCTGCCGGACATCCTGCTTGCACGCGAGCGCTGGGATATCGATGCGATCTATATTCCGGAAATGGGTATTGATATTGATGAAGAGGAAAAGCGTCTGAACAAACTCATGGATGGAAAGGATTCCGTGAACATATTCCTCAGCGAAGGTGCGGGTTTGGAAACGATCGTGTCGGAAATGGAATCAAAAGGGGAACCGGTCCAGCGTGATGCGTTCGGTCATGTTCGTCTTGACGAACTTAATCCGGGACAGTGGTTTGCAAAACGCTTTAAAACCATGTTGAAAGCAGATAAAGTGCTCGTACAAAAGAGTGGATATTTCGCACGTTCTGCACCTCCGAACAAAGAAGACCTCGATCTCATTCAGAGAACCTGCGCGGAAGCAGCTCGCTGCGGACTCAATGGACAGAGCGGCGTGGTCGCCCTCGACGAAGATCACAATAACGAGCTCCGCTGTATCGGATTCCAGCGAATTAATAGCGGAAAACCATTTGACATTCATCAGAAATGGTTTGAAGATATGCTCATAGATATTGGACAGATAAGGTAAATTATGAATATCAAATTTAAAGACATAAACACAGGCATCGTCCAGGCAAGAGCCGTCATCGAGATTGCAGAAGGTGTCTTTCTTAATGAGATCACCATTTTGAAAAAAAACAGAGATATTATCGTGGAGCTTCCCCAGAAATCCTTCCGCGGCAAGGACGGCAAGATGTATTATATGAATATCATCACCTTTGCGGATGAGGATAAGGAAAACTTTTTTAAGCTTGAAGTTAAAACAGAATACAAGAAATGGCGGGGACAGAACCCCAAGATCCTCGTGTATGAAAATAAATAGCTCAAGTTTCGCTGTGATATTATGAACCAAGAAAAGCACGAAAAACACTAAAAAAAGAAAAATGAAAAAATTATGCACTTCAGATAGTATAGAAATCTCCACTTGTGTTAAGGTAATTCCACACAAAAGGGGTATGTCATTCCCTCGGAAGAGGGAATCCAGAATTGTAATTAAATCAAGGAATAAAAAATTAATTTGAAATTTAAGTTTTGACATTTTATTTGTAATTAGTCCCGACTTGTCGGGAAGAAATTGATTAAGGTCTAACTTAAAATTTCAAAGAATATATATAGGTTAAAATATGATTTATTAAGTAATTTTCATCTTATTTAATAAAAGAAATTTTGAAAGGTATCTTATGAAACGCACGGTATTTTTTACACTCATCCTTCTCATTGCAAGCAGCTTGTATGCAACGCCCGGAATCCAAAACAATGAAGACGTCCGGGAAATCTATTTTAGTTTTGAAATAACCGAAAGAAGCGAGCTGGAGCACCTCACAAGGATCGTATCAATTGATAATGTGAAGGGCAACATCGTGTATGCCTATGCAAATTCAAAAGAGCTAAATGAATTTAAAAAATTAGGTTATACTTATGAAATATTATCTATATTGGGTGGTTTAATTGATAATAAAATGGCAACAACAAAAGATGAGATGAAAGAGTGGGATTCTTATCCAACTTACGGAGCTTATGTAGATATTATGTATCAATTTGCTATTGATTATCCTGATTTATGTGTTGTAGAAAACATAGGTTATTCGGTTGAAGGCAGAGAGATACTTTTTGCAAAGATTTCTGATAATGTTTATGAGGAGGAAGATGAGCCTGAATTTATGTATACTGGGCAAATGCATGGTGATGAAACAGTGTGTTTTATCCTGCTGTTAAGGCTAATAGATTATCTTTTGATAAATTATGGAACTAATTATCAAGTAACTAATATTGTTGATAATATTGAAATCTGGATAAATCCTTTAGCAAACCCTGATGGAACATATCACGATGGTGATAACAGTAATATAATAGCTCCTGATCCTAATGGAGCAAACAGACGCAATGCAAATGGATATGATTTGAATCGTAATTTTCCAGATCCAGAGGATGGATCTCATCCTGGAGGGACATGGCAGCCCGAAACTATTGTTATGATGGATCTGGCAGATGAGCACTCTTTTATCCACTCTGCAAATCTTCATAGTGGTGCAGAAGTAGTCAATTATCCTTGGGACACCTGGGCAGTGCTTCATGCTGATGACGATTGGTATCAAGTAATTTCACATGAATATGCTGATACGGTTCACGTAAATGCTCCTTCTACTTATATGGATGGATTTAATAATGGTATAACAAATGGATATGCCTGGTACACAATAAATGGTGGAAGACAAGATTATATGAATTATTTCCAGGCATGCCGTGAAGTAACTTTAGAACTTTCAAATGTTAAGAAATTACCCCCTGACCAACTTCCAGCACATTGGTATTACAACAAACAGTCCTTCATAAACTACATTGACAATGTTCTATATGGCATCAGAGGTGTAGTAACAGACTCACTGTGTAACCCACTCGATGCTATGATAACTGTGGTTGACCACGATTTTGACAATTCGGAAGTCTTCACCGACCCTGATGTTGGGGATTATTATCGTATGCTTCTTCCCGGCGTATATGATATTACTGTGAGTGCGTATGGCTTCATTCCTCAAACAATAAGCAATATTACAGTTGTAGATACCGGTGCAACGATAGTGTACGTGGAATTGCTGGAAGCACAAACAATAGATATTACAGGTACAGTTCGGGATGGAGATACAAGCACTCCGATCGGCAATGCAACCGTTGAGATCATTGATTCCGTTCATGATCCGGTGCAGACCGATTTTACCGGTTTCTATGCAATTGATAATGTGCTGGAAGGCACTTATACATTTAAAGTTTCTGCTGCCGGATATAGCACTTTGACAGAAGATATTACTGTCACGCAAGATAATAATGTTATCGATTTTGAACTTTTTACCCCCTATCTTTTCTGGGATTTTGAACAGGATGACGGCGGATTCACCAGCAACGACCCGAGCGGCTGGCAATGGGGAGAGCCCTCTGCAGGGGATATCACTTCATATTCCGGCATAAATGTTTGGGCTACAAATCTCAGCGGGTTCTATGTTGACAATGCACATTGGTATCTTGATTCGCCAGCAATTCAGCTCGGCAACAATCCTATGCTGGAGTTCTATCATTTGCATTATTTTGAAGAGGGTTATTCTATGTATGATGGTGGAAATGTAAGTATCTCAATGAACGGCGGAAGCTCCTTTGGTATATTGACACCTGTGGGCGGTTATGACGGCAATATCAGTGCTCTGAGCCAACAAGGTTATGGCGGCACTCGTGATGAATGGACGCTTGCGCAATTCAGCTTGGAATCCTATGCCAATCAGGAAATACTGCTTCGCTGGCATTTTGCTTCGGATTATTCCCAGCATAATTATTATGGATGGTATGTCGATGATGTCGCAATCATCGAGTTAGCCGGAGTTGATGATCCTGCACACGGAAATGAATTGGTACTTTATCAGAATTTCCCGAATCCATTTAGTGGTTCCACCACAATTTTATATAATTCAACCACGAATTCACACGAATTATCTCAAATTAAGATTTACAATCTAAAAGGACAACTCGTGCGGAAACTTCTCCCAGTCGCTCCCTCTCCCAGTCTCCCCGTCTCAGTTACCTGGGATGGAAAAGATATGGAGCAAAAACCCATGAGCAGCGGTGTTTATTTCTATCAAGTCCAAACAAAAAATTATTCATCAGAAATCAAAAAAATGATATATTTGCAATAGTGCCACATGACCACAGGCTGTTATAACTGTCTAATAAAAAGACGGATAAATGGCTAGTATATTAAGGTATATTTCAAAAACCGGTTATTTTCAGGAAATTCTCCCGGAGTCCTAACCTGTTTCATATTCCGGTTATCCCTGGCAGGTTACTCTCCAGAAAGGATTGCTTCCGTTTCACCGGATTATTTGAAACTCACTTTGTGAGATTTAGTATAAATCTTTGTTCGCAACAATATGTTATCCTTAATAAGAGCTTTAGGCAGGATTAATCATCCCGCAGTTATTATTGGTGATGCAGCGCACACGAAAGAAAACGAAATTTGTTTACAAGAAGTAGATAAAATAAAAATTATGATATAAAAAGGGCTTCCTCATAATGACTCAATTTTTGCATCTGCTTATATTGCTTGTGATACCTTTGTTCTTCCTGCAAGATATGAAACTCAAGGAAGAGTGGCACTTAAAGCAGATATTACAGAGGTAAAGATTTTGATTACCAAATATGGTGGAACAAAAGAGTGTTTTGAAAATATGGCAGAGTATGTTGATTCTTACTTAATTTTTTCAATCTATCAAAGAATAGAAAAATTACTTCGTAGAAAAAGCAACCATAGTCTGAGGGATCATATAAAGAAACACTTTACTGAGGATAAAATAACAAAAGAAATAGTTAAGGTCTATAAACAAGTTTTATGAAACGGGAAATTCAAAATTAGGTGATGTTAAAAGAGTTTCAAATAAATATAAACAAATATAAAGTTATTGTTTATTTTTTTGTTTTAACTGCCTTATATACTTCCATTGGTTATCATTTTGGAACAGATGATCATATTGAACATTTTGTGTCTATATCTAGAATAATGAATTCTGACTATTTAATTAATGATTATTTTGTAAATGCTAATAGCGGTTTTGGGCCAAGATTTTATTATTCACATTTAATCGCATTTTTGTCACATATTGCTCCTCTAACTGTGATATTTTTCATACTAACATTCTTTAGTAATTTTGTAATAATTTTAGTGACTTACTATTTCTGTAAAAACTTTTTTAGAAATAACGATTTTAGTTGCCTGCTAATTCCTGGTTTTATGATGTTTTTTGTAGGATTTAATATCGGCGGTTCGGGAAATATTTGGGATACTTATTTAACCCCGACTTCTCTATCAATTTCATTTATTTTACTGGCGGTATATGAATTATTCATAAAAGCCAATCGGTTAAGGGCTAATATCCTTTTGTTTATAAGCGTGCTTATTCACCCTATATTAGGTTTCTATGGCTGGATTGTTTCGTTTGGTTCATTGTTTATTTATAACTTTCTATGTAGAAATAAAATAGAATCAAAAGGCCTTTTTAATACAATCCTATTGCCAATTATCTTTGTTATTTGTTGGATTATTCCTAAACAAATCTTTATGAAAGGTTCTATTCCTTCACAGAAATTTATAAACATTTATGCCTATTTTAGACTTCCTCATCATATAATTCCATCACAATTTCCTGTAACATCATATATTAGATATCTTGCGGTACTTTCTGCCCTTGCTTTGCTTATTCATATAAACTGGAAACATAAATTACTGAACAATAATCATATAAATTTGCGGTTATTTCACTTATCTTTTGTGAGCATGATTATATTAATCGTTTTTTGTACAATTGGCTTCATATTTACTGAGATAATACCAATAAAACTTTTTGTTATTATGCAGCCTTTTAAATCCAATAGTCTATTTAATTGGTATTTGTTAATCACAACTATATCTTTGTCTGTTTTATTAAGAGGTGTAAATATTAAAGGTAAAAATTTATTATTTATTTCAGTTTTAATTTTGCTAATTATCATATCATTACCATATTCAGGTAGATTTGCACTATTCCCATTTATCTATCTTACACCCCTCTTTTGGATTTTTTATTTTAAGAAGAGGGTAGTTAGTATTTTTTTGCCCGTAGTATTTACTTCAGTATTTCTAATTTTTTTCCTGTGCAGTGAGGATAGATTAGCAACCGAATTGCGTAGCATAGTTCATACTATGCCAACCCTTTCTCAAAGCTGTGGAAAAGATGGATATGGAATTGTTAATGATAAAGGTAGGTTAGAAATTATTAATTATGTAAAAAATAATACAGATTTCAGAGACATTTTTTTAACTCCACCAGATTGGGGAGCGTTTCGTTATTGTGCAGAAAGAGCAATAGTTGTTGACATAAAAGTTGGCTCATTTAGAGATGTAGAAATGAAGAAATGGAAAGACAGAATTGATAACTGTTATGGTCCTGTCTCAACGCATGGAGAATATTTTGAGAAAGTAAAAAAGATGCAAAGCAATTACACTAATATTACTCTGGATAAGTTAGAAGTATTAAGTAAGAAATATCGTTTTAATTATGCGATTATACCTGTTAATTGTTTGGTGGATAAAAACATTGTATTTCAGAATAGTAAATATAAGATTGTAAAAATAAGCTGAAACAAAGTATGCGAAGAGTCAATAAAATAAATAATTATAAACTCTTGAATGTTTTTGATTTAATTTCCAATTTCTACTATGGTTATTGGGACTAAACTTTAAAAAATAAAATCTCTATGGAGGCATAATGGCAAAAATACTCATTAGCGATCCTGTTTCAACAGAATGTATCGATCTGCTGGAAAAAGCAGGACATGACCTTGACATCAAAACCGACAAGAAAACCCCTGAAGAATTGGCTGACATGATCCAAGGATACGATGCAATCGTGATCCGCAGTGCAACAAAAGTTCGTAAAGTAGCCATCGATGCAGCAGACAAACTTAAGCTCATTGTGCGCGGCGGTGTGGGCATTGATAACATCGATCATGAATATGCACGCTCAAAAGGTATCACGGTCTCGAACACTCCGACTGCATCCTCGCAATCAGTTGCAGAGCTTGCACTTGCACACATGCTGGCGCTTTACCGATTCCTGCCCCAGGCAAATATCACCATGAGAAATGGCGAGTGGAACAAGAAGCAGTACAAAGGTAAGGAAGTAGCAGGGAAAGTGCTGGGCATTATCGGATTTGGTAATATTGGAAAATCCCTGGCAAAAAAAGCGATTGCACTCGATATGATAGTGATCGCTTATGACCCCTACGTCAAAGAGACAGATATGAACGTGGAGATAGTTGACCTTGATACGCTGCTGAAGCACTCCGATATCATTTCACTGCATATTCCTCATACTGACGCAACACACTATATCATAAATGCAGATGCAATTGCAAAGATGAAAGACGGCGTGATGATCATAAACTGTGCGCGTGGCGGCGTAGTAGATGAAAAGGCGCTTCTTGCTGCTCTGAACTCAGGTAAAGTTGCTTTTGCCGGAATCGACTCTTTCGAAGAAGAGCCAACCAATAATACTGAATTGGTATCTCACAAAAATGTATCTGTTACTCCACATATTGGCGCTTCGACCAAAGAGGCGCAGGGTCGAGTGGGACTGGAAGTAGCAGAAGTGATCATTGAATTTTTTAAATAACCATTGTATAAATGAGTCCACTCTAAAAAGGTTATAATTAGAAATATGTTAGAATATTTTTCAAATATTTGGAAACCATTACTATCCTCCTCTCGTTCCCAAAGCTTTAGGACGTTAAATGCGAAGCAAATTTAACTGTTCCCACTTTGGGAACGCAATGTCTTATCGTCTTCCGTTACCAAGCAGGGGCTTGGTAACGAGAGTAGAAGTTGGTGGTTAATGAAAGAAAAAAAAGCATTAACCGTTTTATTTATCCCGTGAAATGGCTTTTATCTTTTTTATTTCACTGGGAACGGTTTCTCGTTTTAATAAATACAGCTTTTTAGAGTGACCTCATAAATATGATAGAAAAAAAGTACGACTCGATCTATTGTATCAGAATGCTACATGGCGAAGATTTTCTGGCTCAACTCAATGAGATTGCCGAAAAACAGGATCTTAAGAATGCGATTATCATAAATGGTGTGGGCATGCTAAAGGGCGCCAAGATCGGCTATTATCGTGATGGAACCTATCAGATAAAAACCATTAGCGATCCGGCAGAGCTTGTTTCCACAAATGGTAATATGTATATCAATCCTGAAGGGATGCCAGAGTGGCATATTCATGTAGCATTAGCAGAAAAATCCCACAATATGGTGGGTGGTCATTTATTAGGAGGAATGGTCTGGAATACTGCTGAGATATTTATCCAAACAATACGTAATGCTAAATTCATAAAAGAGATGGAGGATGACAATCTACGATTGAATTATAAATAATTTAAATTATGAAACAGGATAAACCGGTTCCCCCAACCATCATATGGGTAGGTTCGGGTTTATCCCGAACCAAAAGAGTTTATCCCCAATCAAAATAAAAATGAAACATAAAAATTTATCTAAGATTAATCAACCTGGACATATCCATTTTGCGACCACAAAAACATTTGAGAAAAATCCATTTTTTCTGGATTGTAATTGCTGTGATATTCTTCTTGAAAACATTGATTCCTATCGGAATGAATTGGATTATAAAATATTTGGTTATGTTATTATGCCCGACCATTTGCATATCTTAATTTGGTTTGATGTCAATGATGAACCTGTTCCTACCCCTGGCGGGGCAGATTCGGGTTTATCCCGAACCATAAATTTGCAACAGAATAAATCTGTTGCTACCCCGGGGACATCAAATTGGGTAGCATTGGGTTTATCCCGAACCGAATCAATAAAACAAAAAAATATTACATCAAAAAACGCTCCATTGAATATATCAAAAATAATGCATAGAATAAAAGGCAAAACTGCAACGGATATAAGAAAAGAGCTGAATATAAATTTCAAATGGCAAAAAGGATTCTATGATTTCAATATTTATACTCACAAAAAATTCCTTGAAAAACTAAATTATGTGCACAATAATCCACATAAAGATAATCGTATTAAAAATCCAGAAAATTATCCATACTCATCTTTATGATTTCTTGAAACAGGAGAAGGAGTTTTACGGATAGATGAAATTGATTTATATTTATAATGAAAGGCAACAGGATAAACCTGTTGCTACCCCCGACGGGGTAGGTTCGGGTTTATCCCGAAGCGAAATGATGCATAACAAAAATAAATTCGAAACAGGATAAACACTCCAAACAAACGGAGGGCAGGCCTGTTTCTACCCGTCTGAGTGTGTGTGGATTTGGATTCAGCCAAACCAAATAAAATATGGAATAAATAATGTAAATGATAAACCAGAATAAACATATTCCCCCAACCATCATAGGGGTAGGTTCGGGTTTACCCCGAACCGAAATGATTTACCACAAACCACAAAAGAAAGGAGTTCTAATGAAAAAAATTTTACTTTTTATTTTTACCTTGTGCCTTTTAACTTTTACCTTCTCCTTTGCTGATATTCCACGAGAATACTTTCATAAACATTATGATATATTTGAAAAAAAATATTCTCGTGCAGATTCCGTTCATTCCTATGATGCTCTTTCTTATGAAATCAATCTTCAACTCTTTCCATCAACTCACTACATCTCAGGAAATGTTCTGGCAAAAATACAAGCAAGTGAAGATAATCTCACAGAAGTATCTTACGAATTAGAACAATTAAATGTTGATTCTGTTCTTGTGAATGGAAATCAAGCATCATTTGCATACGATAATCATATTATAACAATAACACTTGGTCAAATATATAATACAGGTGATACACTTTCCACACAGGTTTTTTTCGAAGGTTATCCCGTACTCAGCAATGACGGCTACAGCACAGGCATACACTGGTCATCATACATATTCACTTACTCCGATCCAAATGGAGCGCGTTACTGGTGGCCCGGGTATGACCATCCGTGGGATAAAGCGACAACAAAAATGATCATAACTGTTCCGGACGACCTGCTTGTTGCTTCAAATGGCTTGCTTGAAAGCGAAGTGGATAATGGCGATGGCACAAAGACCTTCACTTGGGACAATACCGATCCGATTGCCACCTATCTTGTTTCACTTTGTGCAGGTAATTATGCAACTTTTGAGCAGGATTATGAGGATATACCAATCATAAATTATGTTTATCCGGGGCATCTAAATTTTGCCCAGAACGACTTTGCCTGTATTCCGGTGGCAATGGGTATCTACGAAGATCGTTTTGGGGACTATCCCTGGCAAAAATACGGAGCGGCAGAATGTAATATATTTGGCGGTTGGGGTGGCATGGAACATCAAACTATGACATCTATTGGGAGTGGACTTATCAATGGACAGGGCACTTATGAATGGATATTTGTTCACGAACTGGCACACCAATGGTTCGGGGACTGCTTAACTCCACTCACATGGAAAGATGTCTGGCTTTCCGAAGGATTTGCTGTCTATTCTGAAGCACTTTATGTCGAAGGCACAGAGGGATTTCAAGCAATGTGCGATTATGTAGAAACCTCATTTCACCAATATTATCTAAACTGGGCTGGAGGTAGTGCTTATACAACTTATGATCCGCCATACAATATGTATTTCACTCCAGCAACTTATGAAAAACCTGCTTCTGTCCTGCATATGATAAGATTAATGGTTGGTGATGACGCATTTTTTGATATTCTTCAAACATATTTTGATTATTACAAAAATGGCAATGTGATTACTACAGATTTTCTTGAAGTATGCGAGATTGTAAGCGGAATGGATTTTCATGAATTTTTCAATGACTGGATTTTCGGAAGTGGTGTTCCTAGTTTTGAATTTTATTATTTGAAAAATACCCCAGGAATATCATACATAGATCTTGTCATCGTATCACGCTCAATTTCAAATACAGATACAGATTTTGAAATGCAAATCCCATTTGGAGTTCAAACTTCATTGGGCGAAGACTCAGTTTTGGTTAATGTGGGACCTGAATTCTCTTATGTTACACTATCTTCAATATCTGGAGAAATAGTAGATGTTCAATTTGACCCACATAACTGGATTTTAAATCGTGGTTGTACAGAAATTTTGCCTGTGTTAAACTCAGCTTTACCGGGTAATAATTTTGTATCTCTGAGTTGGGAAGAATTTCCATATCTTTTGTACGACTCACATTATTCAATTTATAGAAGTGAGACATCTGGCGTAGGATATGAGAAAATTGCTTTAGTTCCAACTAGTGAAACTTCATTTATCGATAGTTGTGTAGAAAATGGAAATACATATTATTATGTAATAACTTATGGGGTAATGTGGTATGCCGGATATAGTGGAGAAACAGAATTCTCCAATGAACTTTATGCCACTCCAATTCCCTTCCCGATGGATCAGGGCATTCTTGTTGTTGATGAAACAAAAAATGGCAGTGGCGGTCCTGTTACACCGGCAGATAGCACCGTTGATCATTTCTACGCTGATGCGCTTACGCACTTCCAGATAACCCAGTACGATTATGAAGATGAAGGCGAGCCGGACTTAAGCTTGCTGGCAAATTACTCTACCATTATCTGGCATGACGAGGATATGAATGAAAAATTTATTGCTGATAATATCGAGAATCTTAATGCAATGCTCTTGAACGGCGGACATGTGCTCATCTGCGGATGGAAAACAGCAGATTACATTCCCGAATATTTTCTGCAACACTATTTCAGTCTGGAAAATACAAACATTATTAATGATATCGATTTTCTCGGTGCCCTTGGTGAGGACGGGTATCCCTACATCGATGTGAATGGAACCATTATTCCCGCGTGGAATGACAAGTGGAACTATATCGTCGAATTTCCGGAAGCTGAAACGGATGTTACTCTCTATACCTATAACTCCGAATCCGGTGCAAATGCAGGAAAGATCGTGGGTTTGGTCGATGATAAACAGGACAAAGCAGCGGTCGTGCTGGGAGTTCCGCTCTTTTTCATGGAGCTCGCTACGGTGCAGGAATTCCTAACAGAACTTATGATAAACTTCGGGGAATGTGTAGCAGCCGATGAAGAACCGGCACAAAATTCAACCATTCTTACTTGCAGTCCCAACCCCTTCTCAATCTCAACGACTATATCATTCAATATAACCACAGAGAGCACAGAGAACACAGAGATAAAAATTTATAATGTGAAAGGGCAAATAGTGAGAGAATTAAAAATTAAAAATTCAAAATTAAAAATTAATCAAGTGGTTTGGGATGGACGGGATGAGGGTGGTACAGAAGTGAAAAATGGTGTGTATTTCTGCACTTTCCAAAACGGGGAGAAACAGGCGGTAAAAAAATTAGTACTTTTGAGGTAAGATAGAAAATAAAATTTGACAAAAATAATTATTAATATACTCTTTTGCCTAAGGTAATTTTATGAAAAATAAAAATGTATTATGGAATCTGTTAAGATACACTATTAACTTACCCCCCTATAGCATAACTTGCTTACCGGTTGGTGGTTATGCAAGAACAGATAAGAATTATGAGATCAGAAAAACTCAATTACATTCTATATTTTTTATATGCAAAAATAAATTCACTTAGCATACACCTGTCTACTGTGTATCCATAAGCAGGCAGGTGAACAGAAATTTGGATTTCGGGAAATTACTTCTTATATTAAACGAACTCCCTGATATAAGAAGGACATTTTACGGGAGTAAATAAAAAATAAGGAGATAAACAATGTTTAAAAAAATTGCACTAATAGCGATCTTGCTTGGGATGCTCACAGCAGGAAGCTTGATTGCAGATAATCCACCCACAGGTCAAGTAGGATTAGTCCTTACTCTCTTACATGAATATAATGCGGTACCTTATGACCATCAATTAGTTATAGCTACAATTAATGGAATTCAACAAGACAAGGAAACAAATGATGATGGTGTTGCAAGTTTCGGTTGGAAGAATTGTGAAGGAAATTATTATTTGGAAACTGAAATTGATGATGTAACATATTACAAGACGGTCTGGAAGCCGATGGGGCAAGTCATAAATGTAACCTGGGTTATTCATGTAGAAATGCATGATCCTGAATAAACACAATATCGGGAGGGGAAGTAATTCCTCTCCTGAATTATCAAGTAAATGATTTGTAAAAAATATAATTTTTATTGTAAAATAAATTTTGAGAAGAGGAATATATGAAAAGAGTTCGTATAAGCATATTGATATTTCTTTTATTATTTACTATGAATTTAAAAGCCGAATATAAACAATTATCCGGATTCCCTTATTCTGCTGAGCAAAATTCTCAATATGGAGCCCGTGATGGGGTGGGAGTTGTTAATATTAATGATGACCCATTTCTAGAGATAGTTGTTTCTGTCTTTAATACAACATTTGCTATAAATTATCAAGGAGAATGTTTATGGACAACTTATACGGCTAATGAAGCTCTATCAACAATGTCATTTGCGGATATTACCAATGATGGATATTTGGAGATTATACAGACCACAAGAAATAGGTGGGTATATATTTTAGATAAAGACGGTAACAATATACAAGGATGGCCTAAACATTTTGGAAGTTATGGGGGTTCGGGTTTTCTTACTACTGCTCTGGCATATGATCTTGATGGAGACGGGTATAAAGAGATTATGTGGGGTAATTACGATTATAGTTATCCTTGTGGTATTTATGTCGTCACTATTGATGGAGAAAATTATAATGAGAACTTTCCCTTTTATATAGATGGAGGAGTAGCTTGTCCTCCAGCAGTTGGAGATGTTGACAATGATGGAATTCCTGAAATAGTGTGTGCGGCACATGACAGAAATCTTTATATATTTAAACCTGACGGGACAGTTATGGATGGATGGCCCCAACTTGCTTATAATGGGAATGCAAATTACTGGAGCACCGCACCTGTTCTTGCAGATTTAACAGGAGATGGTTTTCTAGAAATAATTGTACCTGCATCAGGTACATATTCAATTCCTGACCCTACCGGTTTATATGTTTATAAACATGACGGATCGGTTATGGATGGATGGCCCAATGATTTCCCCGATATAACTATGTGTCCGCCAACAGTTGCTGACCTTAATAATGATGGGAATTTAGAAATAATCTGCGGATGTCATAATACATTTCAATCAAACAATACGATATTTATCTATAATGTCGATGGGAGTTTTTTCTCTAATGCCCCGTATTATAGTACAGGTGATGTATGTGGACCGATTATTATAGGAAATATAGATGATTCACCTGAAAAAGAAATAATATTTGATTCAAATTTTGGAACAACCCCTCCCCTTCTAGGATATATTGAAGGAAGGCATTATAATGGCGATAACATTAATGGCTTTCCTTTACGACCACAAGGAATTACGATGAGTAATTCAGGAATATTCGGTGATATAAATAAAGATGGGATCTTAGATTTAATAACTTACTCTCGAGATGCATTTGATTTGGATAGTTTGTGGATTTATGCGTATAATATAGAAGTTCCTTATGATCCTCTTCAAATTGATTGGAAAACATACCAGTACGATTTTCAAAGATTAGGTCAGTATCATCCACCTTTTTCTTTCGACCCACCAACAAATTTTCAAGCTTCAGCAGATTCACATGGTATTAATCTTACTTGGATTCAACCTGCAAATCAAAGGAATTATGCTTATTCAATATTCAGGGATGATAACCTTCTTGCGAGGACACCATATACAAACTTTTGTGATTCATTAGTACAAAGTTATACGACGTATCATTACTATATAAAATCCGTTTATGAGCAGGGATTTAGTTCTCCATCAGAAGTTATAGAAATTACAACAGATTCAATCTCAGTGGATAGCCAAATTCCAATAAAATTATCATTATCAGCGTACCCAAATCCCTTCTCAACCTCAACTACGATTTCTTTTTCCGGAACAGTGAACGTGCACGAATTATCTCAAATTAATATCTATAATATCAAAGGACAACTCGTGCGAAAATTTCTCCCTATCTCCCCCTCTCCCGGTCTCCCCGTCTCTGTTACCTGGGATGGTAGAGACGAAACCGGCAAAGAAATGAAAAATGGCGTGTATTTCTGCATTCTCCAAAACGGTGAGAAACAGGCGGTAAAAAAATTAGTACTTTTGAGGTAAGATTGAAAATAAAATTTGACAAAGAATTTTCACAGACCTTCGTTCCGGTTATAATGAAAAGGCAAACTGAAGAATTAAAAATTAGATTTAACGAGATGATTTCTAAATACCGCCATCTTTATGTTTGTTTTACATTTTTCATTTATCCCCCCGCAACTTACAACTATTAAGCAAGTTACATAAATATAAATTTTACATATTCATTTCCAATAGCAAATATATCTTTGTTATTGGAAAGAATAAATTCATTCGGAGGTACCTCTCTATTTTTCTTCCCGAGGTAGAGAGGCATATCTTGATGTAAGATACTCAATTTAGTATGTGTCAGAAATGAAACGGAAATGCACCCTGTAACTGAAGGGAATACTTCTTGCCTTATTATAAAATAAAAAAATAAATTTCCAGGTGAGAGGGAAAAGTAGAAACGGAAAAGGAGATAAAAAATGTTTAAAAAAATCGCAATAACCGCAATCTTGCTTGGACTGTTTGTAGCAGGAAGCTTGATTGCAAACGAACCATTACCAACTTATAATGTTGTAGTGCAAATACACGGATTTGCAGATGAACTAGAAATTGGATATTTGGCTCAAGATGGTTATCATTGGTTAGGAACATATGAAGATGTTCCAAGTGGAACTCATCCCTATAGCTTTAATATATCTTATGGTCAATACCCTCCCAATAAATTCCGTGCAGAAGGTTGGGGACAGTATCATGATATTGATGAGTGTGATGCACAATTGTATTATCCTAATCACCTTGAATTATGGCTATATCATCATTATCCACCTATACAATATGATTTAAAATAAAATCCTATACGGGCAGAAGTTCTGCTTCTGCCCGTATCATAAAATTTATGGAGAATACAATGAAAAAATACTTTTTATTTTTTATATTATTTCTTCTATTTTATTTATTAGTAACTTCACTTTTTGCCAATGAATTTACTATTGAAAAGATTAACACTTTTGCTTTTGCCCAACGATTTGGTTCACCTGAATCTCTAATAATTGACTCGCCCTACTTATATGCACTTACACCTAGTGGCTTAGAGATATATGAAATTCAAAGCAATGCTCAATTGCAAAAAATCTCTGAATTGCCAATTATGAGATCCTACAAGCTTGTAAAAAAGGACAATTATATTTATATAGGTTCAAATGTAGGTTCAGAATTTGATCCAAGTCCTGTTGTTATTTACCAGGTTGATATTACTGATAAGGTGAACCCTTATATAAATAATACTATTGAATTCGATAATTCATATCATTATATATATCTGGAAATAATTGGTGAGTATCTTGTTGCAATTAACGCATATAATCCGGATAATATATATACTTTACCTAATTTGGAACTATATGCCACAATACAAAATCCTGATATATCTTTAAGACAAATAAAAGAGAATATTTGTATTGATATTGTTGGTTGGAGTGTGCTCGATATATATGATACTTCCGACATATCAAATATTCAATACTTAAACACTATTGATATGAGCCCTTATCACCAGGGATATACTCCAACATCTTTCAAAGTAATAAATGATACTACACTTATTGCATCCGGTCAATCAGCAATTTCATTCTGGAATATTACAAATATTTCACAATGGGAATATATTGGGCATTACGAACCTGATGAGTATTTACACTATAATTCAAATTTTGGACTTTATGGTAATAATCTTATACTTTTAAGGTTTGACGGATTGGAATTAGTTGATATATCCGAACTGACAAATCCTCAATCAATTGATTTTCTTAGCTATTTTTTACCTAAATTTCAAATAATAAATGATAATGAAAACATATATGTTGGCACAATTTATGATGGGATAGGAATTTATTCTATTGTAAATAATGAACTACATTATTTAGAAAATTATTTTGAATATCCGAATTTCTATTCCGCTCATTTATATTCAAACCACTTGTTTTTGCAAACAACTAATTATGGTTTATATGTATTTGATATTACAAACCCCTATGAACCAATTGAAATACCAACAATCCTATTTAATGCTCCTTATGGACGATTGTACGGTAATGATGAGCTTATCGTAATAACAGATTATGAAGAAATAAATGTAAAAATATTTGATATTACTGATCCGATTAACCCTGTTTTGAGGAATACCATACCACTTACATATTCTGAATTTATATATTCAATCATACGTTTCGATGCTACTGAACCGAATGTGCTTTATCTTTTTAATACGAACCAGGGAGAACTTAAGAAATATGACATTTCAGAACCAGGCAATGCCCCATTAGTCTTTACCTATAATGAGATATTTCAGGAATGTAGCTTTTTCGTTAAAAATGGATATGGTTACGCACTTTCAAGAGAAACACATCCTCAACATCTCTATATTATTGGGGGATTGGATATTAATAACCCAACTATTATTGACACAATTGAAAATTTTTCCCAATATACTTATTCAGCAGGTTTTGACCTGTGCGGTGATTATTTATGTTTATGGTATCGAGCAGATTATTGTGAAATAAAATTATATTCTTTGGATGACCCTGAAAACCCACAAATTGCATGTACACTGGGAGTATTAACTAATTCCTGTCCATTTATTTACGATAATCTTTTATTTACAAAAACTTATAACCTTTCGTATGTGTATGATTTAAATGAATGTAATGGAGATACAGTAGAACCAATAGACCATTTCTATGGGCTATACTTTATGTATAAAGCTAATTGTGCTGATATAAATAATAAACACTATCTTTTTATAACTGAAGATTCGAATGTTGGTGTGTATGAATTCAGCTACAGTTGCGGAGTAGATGACGAACCGGAAATAGAAAATGAACCAATAATATGCAGCCCCAACCCATTCTCAACCACAACCACCATCTCGTTTTCTGGAAAATTGAATTCACATGAATTATCGCAAATAAAGATTTACAATGTAAAAGGACAAATCGTGCGGGAAATTCTCCCTGTCTCCCCCTCTCCCATTCTCCCCGTCTCTGTTACCTGGGATGGGAGAGATGAAAGTGGTAATGAGGTGAAAAGCGGTGTTTATTTCTGCACTTTCCAAAACGGTGAGAAACAGGCGGTAAAAAAATTAGTACTTTTGAGGTAAGATAGAAAATAAAATTTGACAAAGAATTATTTGATCTATTTTTTTTTGATAAAGGTTTATTACGAACAATAAAAATGAATTCGGGATTGCATTAAGTTACACTATTGCCCCCCTACCATAACTTGCGCCTGTCTGCTCGATTTCCTAAGCAGATAGGTGATCATATTCTCTAATCATATTGGAATTGATTATGAATATGGTATTGGGGGAAATTACTTCTTATATCCTAGACTCCGCATACAATAATTTTACTTTTTTCATATTTATTATTTAGCGAATTAGAATAGTTATTGATAGAAATCGGAATAAATAGGACCCAATATTTTAAGGATAATTCTGTGACTTGGTTTTAGATTTGCAATTATTTTTTCTGTATTTTCAATAATGATCTCGTGTATTCCGACAAAGCAAAAGAATACCCATTTTGCTGTTGGATTTTGAATATCCTTTTTTGTCTGATTTGGGAAGTATTCACCCTTATCCTTCGATTCCTTCCGTATTCTATATTCTAAAGCAGAATAAACCATTAAACACAGCGTCATAACGAAAAGTAATGCTTCTACTCTTTCAGGATAATGTTGAGTTATGAAGCCACTGTTATTAATTGAAAATTTAGGATATTTTGCTATGCGGAGTCTCGGATATAACCTTCACCTGAAGGAAAACCTCTTTCCCGTTAACATTCCAGCTTTTCAATCCATCTGAATTTTCCATTTCAGCGATCTCAACAGCAAGAGTCTCCTTCTGAATATAATCTACAAATTTTTCAAAGGTTTCTTTGATTTCATCAGATTCTGTATAGAAAGAAATCTCTATCCTGTCCATTATATCAAAATCCTGCTCTTTCCTCATGAACTGGATCTTATTAACCAGCTCTCTGGCATTTCCTTCAAGAAGAAGTTCGTCATCGATTCGGGTATCGAGAGCGACAAACACATCGCCCTCTTCGCTGTACACAAAACCTTCTTTATTCTGTGTCTCTATCTGCAGACTTTCTTTTGTGAGCTTTATCTCATTGGTATCAACATCAAGATGATACACACCTTCTTTGTTCAAAATATCAATAAGATGGTTCGCATCCATATTCTGAAGCGCCTGGGCAACGTGAGACATGTGCTTGCCGTATTTGGGTCCAAGAACTTTATAGTCCGGTTTGATGCTGTAATCCATGAAGCGTGTTTTGTCTTTCACATATTCTATGTCATGAATATTTATCTCTTCGACGATTAGCGATTTCATGCGTTCTACAACATCTTTCAGCCCTTCCGGCACATAAAGAGTGCGCAGCGGTTGGCGGATCTTTATCTTCGCTTCATTTCTCGCAGCGCGTGCAAGTGATACAATATCAATAATATATTGCATCTCTTTTTCGAGTTCCGGCAGGATTAATTCTTCGTCATGCTCAGGATAGTTTTCCAGATGAACACTTTCCTTATTCGTAAAAGATCGGTATATCTCTTCGGAAATATAGGGTGCATAGGGAGCACACAATTTCGAGACGGTTAGCAACACTTCATACAGTGTCATGTATGCCGCAACTTTATCATCCTCCATGCCGGATGCCCACACACGCTTTCGGATGCGGCGCACATACCAGTTGCTCACATCATTGATCACGAATGATTGCAATAATCGCACAGCACGTGTCAAATCATATTTTTCATTGAATTCAGACACCTTCTTAATGACTGAATTTAATCGTGAGATTATCCATCGGTCCAGTTCAGGACGATCTTCAACCGCGATTTTATATTCATCATATTCAAAATTATCAATATTTCCATATGTGGCAAAGAAGGATGCTACATTCTTTAGCGTGCCGATGAATTTGTTATTAACTTCCAGCACACCCTCTTCGTTAAAGCGGGTAGGTATCCATGGAGGACTTACGGAAAGCAAATACCAGCGGGTGGCATCGGCTCCATATTTATCTAAAATTTTGAACACATCAACTGCATTTCCCTTGGATTTGCTCATCTTTTTGCCGTGTTTATCCAGCACCAGTTCGTTCACCAGACAGCTCTTATATGAAGATTTTCCTTTTATGAATGTTGCTATCGCCAGCATGGTATAGAACCATCCGCGTGTCTGGTCGATACCTTCTGCGATGAAATCTGCGGGGAACAGTTCTTTATCAAAAATGTCCTCATTTTCAAAAGGGTAGTGCCACTGACCAAAGGGCATTGAGCCGGAATCAAACCAGCAGTCGATTACTTCGGGAGTTCTTCGCATTATGCCACCGCATTCGGAACAGGTAAATACGATATCATCAACATAAGGTCTGTGCAGTTCGATGTCATCTGGAACAGGAGTGCCGTCAACAAGCGATCCCTTTTCCTGAAGCTCTTTTATTGAGCCCGGAGAATCCTGATGTCCACACTTCTCACAAAGCCAGATATTGAGCGGAGTGCCCCAGTAGCGGTCTCTGCTGATCGCCCAGTCGACATTGTTTTCCAGCCAATCGCCAAATCTGCCTTCGCCTACGTAGGGAGGATACCAGGCGATCTTTTTATTGTTCTCGATCATTTTGTCTTTGTAGGAGGTTGTTCTGATATACCACGACTTACGCGCGAAGTATATAAGCGGACTGTCGCAGCGCCAGCAGAATGGATAGGTATGCTTCATCTGGGTGCGAAAATAGAGCATTCCTCTCATATTTAGATCTTTTATAATGCTCTTATCCGCATCTTTGACGAACTCTCCAGCCCAATCCGTGATCTCATCTGTGAATTTCCCTTCTTCGTTAACCGGACGCATAAAGGGAAGATTGTACTCTTTTCCGATCGCAAAGTCCTCTTCTCCAAATGCGGGGGCAGTATGCACAATGCCGGTTCCGTCCTCCAAAGTTACATAATCTCCAAGCGCAACGTAGAATGCCTTTTCATTGGGCTTGATAAAAGGAAAGAGTTGCTCATATTCCTTATATTCAAGGTCTTTGCCTTTATAGTTCTCGACTATTTCGTATTCTTCTTTGAGTACATCCAATCGTGCTTTTGCAAGGATGAGATATTCGTCCCCGTTCTTTACTTTTACATAATCATGATCCGGATGAACAACTAGCGCCACGTTCGAGATAAGTGTCCACGGGGTTGTTGTCCAGGCAAGAAAATAGGTGTTTTCCTCGTCTATTACTTTGAATCGGATATAGACTGACGGGTCTTCCACTTCTCTGTATCCGAGCGCTACTTCGTGGTCGGAAAGGGGTGTGCCGCAGCTCGGGCAGAATGGCACGATCTTGTTATCAACATAGATCATATCCTTCTTCCAGTACTGGTTGAGTATCCACCATACGGTTTCGATGTAATCGTTTGTCAGTGTAATGTAGGGGTTATCAAGATCGAGCCAGTAGCCGAGCAGGTTTGTCATTTCCCGCCACTCTTTTTCATAAGTGAAGACCGACTCGCGGCATTTCTTATTGAATTTCTCGATGCCATATTCCTCGATCTCTTTTTTGACGGAAATCCCTAGCTGCTTCTGCACTTCGATCTCAACGGGCAGTCCGTGAGTATCCCAGCCGGCTTTTCTGTTAACCTGATAGCCCCGCATGGTTTTATATCTGCAGACCACATCCTTAAGCGTTCTGCTTATCGCGTGATGAATGCCGGGCATACCGTTTGCAGTGGGAGGTCCTTCATAAAAGACGAATTTGGGTGCGCCTTCGCGGAAATCTTCACTTTTTTGTGGGATATTGTGCTGCTTCCAGTAATCGCGAATTGGCTTTTCAAACTCAGCAGGTTTTGCTTTCACGTCGATCTTTCTGAACATAGTATAACCCCATTTTATTTATTTTGAATATAAAAAAACCGCCACAGGTTGCCCCGTCGCGGCTCGACAGAATTTATGTCAGAACCGACAGGGCGGTGAATTAATAATTATAATACCGATGATTTTTTCTATATCCTTTTTCATAAGTTCAGAAAAATTTTAGTGGCAGGGATTGTGTCAAGAATTTCCATTTGTACAAGGAAACCATCTTTGCGAAAGTTGCATTTCTTTCGCAAAGGTTTTCCTTCTTTGAGATCTCACCTCAAGTACGGATTGGCATATTTGCATAGAACTGACTATACTTGATTATTGTAGGATTCTCTTGTGATGTTTTAACTTTGCGAAAGAAGTGCAACTTTCGCAAAGCTTTCTTTAATTCCCAAAAAGATTGACAACAAAAGAGCAAAATATACTAACCAATCAAGTAAATAATAAATCCTCGGAGGTTTCCTATGAGCAAAAGGATTTTGATTCTTTTACTGATAATCTCGTTAGTTATACTTGACGATCTCGTAAAAAAGAAAAAATCAAGTTTTTCAATAAAATACGAATTTTCATAAATGTTAGTATATTAAGATGTTACAAATTTTGAAAATATCCTAAAATATCAATAATCTGACTTTTTACGAGACCGTCATAATTACATTCTGCACAAAAAAATCTACGTCACCTGAAGAGCAGCTACTCCCACCAACCGATCTCACAATTACACTTGTTGATAATGATCAAATACAAGTTAGTTGGACGGACAACTCAACAAATGAAATCTGTTATTTTGTTGATAGAAAAAAAGGAACATTTAGCTGGAACGATCATTTTGTAATGGTACCAGAAAATTTAAACTCTTTTAATGATTTCATCTCAACAATTTCTGATACTGTTTTCTCATACAGAATTAGAGCATTTGATGACGCAAATTATTCCACTTATTCGGACACAATTGCATGGTTCTCTGTTAATTCAGCACCATCCAGTTTGCAATTGGAACAAATTGCTCAGGACACGCTTAAACTTACCTGGCAGGATAATAGCATTGGTGAGGAATATTTTAGAATTGACCGGAAAATTGATGAAAAGGGCTGGCAGATGGATTATGCTCATGTCCCCGCAGATACCACACACTTTCTAGATTATAACACTGCTTTGTATGATACGTGCAGTTATAAAATTTTTGCTGTAAGCGGCATTAGCCATTCCGATTCAACAGAAAATGCTTTTATTCCCTTCCTTCCTGCTCCCAATAATTTGGAAATACAAGCCCTCAGCGCAACAGAAGTAAAACTTACATGGAAGGACAACTGCCACAATGAAGAAGGATACAGGATATTCTTTAAACGAGGTGAGATCGCATTGTGGCATCCCCTTAACCTGACTGAAAATACTGAAGAATTTACTGATGAAAATGTGATACCGGGAATAATGAATTACTATAAAATTTGTGCATATTATGAAAACGACACTTCAGGATTTGTTGAAGGTAATATTAACACACTGCCTGCACCAAGTAATGGTCAGATTGAATTATTATCAATCAATAATATAAAAATATTCTGGAACGATAATTGCAACTTTGAAGACGGATTTAAGGTTGATAGAAAACGAGGAGAAGATGAATGGGAGGTTTCATATGGAATTGTAAACAATAATATTGAAGAATGGTATGATAATAATGTGGAACAATTGTATACCTATTATTATAGAGTGTATGGATATATCTCAAATTATTATTCAGATTTTTTAGAATGTTCAATATTTGTTAAACCATCTGAAAATATTTTGTATGTACCTAATGAGTACTCCACAATACAAAACGCTATTCTTAATACTAATAATGGAGATAGTATACTAGTTTTTCCTGGTTTATATGCTGAGCACATTACATACAATGGTAAGAACATAACTGTAGCCTCTTTATATCTTACTACAAAGGACACTTCTTATATTTCGCAGACTATTATTGGTGGAAATTTAACTGGAAGTGTTGTAACTTTTGAAAATGGAGAAAGTTATGATTCTTTTCTGAATGGTTTTACAATTACAGGTGGTTCTGGTAGTCAAGGAGGTGGAATTAGGTGTACCAACAGTTCCAATCCTACTTTACAGAATCTAATAATAAGAGGTAATGATGCTTCATATGGGGGTGGTATAGCTTGTTGGTATGATTCAAGTCCAATAATAAAAAATGTAATTATAATTGAGAATACCGCTGAGTATGATGGGGGTGGTATTTCATGTGCCCATGACTCAGATCCATATTTCCATAATTTAACTATAACTAATAATTATGCTAATCGTGAAGGAGGTGGTTTGGCTACAGCGTCTAATTCAAAGCCAAGTATAATAAATACAATTTTATGGAAAGATTATCCTAACGAGATATCAATATCTACAACACATATTCCTGGAGCTACTGTATATATTCAATATTCTGACATTGAAAATGGCTGGCAAGGGTTCTCAAACCTTGATTCAGATCCGTTATTTGAAAACATTATAGATTTTGATCTTCATCTTCAAGCTAATTCACCATGCATAGATAGAGGAAATCCAGACCCGCAATACAATGACCCAGATGGTAGTAGAAATGACATGGGAGCATATGGAGGAACTGGTGGAGACTGGTAGAAGATGTGAAATATTCTAAAACAATTATAATAGATATAGGTGAACCTTTCGAGGAAGATTTTATTCGAAAAGGGAAATTAATCTCAAAAAAAACTATAGAAATAAAAATTCTTGAAAATGGTGAAGTAAAACCCCAAAGCTATGCCTATAAAGAACCATCAGATATTTATAAAGAAATACGAGATACAGGTGAAGTAAATTTAAATTATTGTTATGTGAAGGATTTTTCACTTAAAGATTCTTATTTAAAATTTAATAATATTATAATAGATGGATATGTTCAATTATCCAAATTCTCAGCAATACATGCTTTTTTTGATTGCAGTGATTATAAAACACAAATAATAGATTTTTCTGAAACTGTCTTTCCTGAAGGTGATATTGAATTTTCACAATCAATTTTTGCTAATGGGAGAGTAAATTTCTCATTAAGTATTTTTAAGAATTGTGAACTATTGCTTCTACAAACAAAATTCATTAAGGCCAAAGTAAGTTTTGATTGTAATGATTTTAAAAACTCTGAACTGAATTTATTTGATTCCGAAATAAACTTAAAAATTACATTCGTTTTAAGTAAATTTAATAAATATTGTAATTTTCAATTTAAAAATTGTAATTATCTTGATTTAAGGGGCTCGATTAATAGAGATGTAATAAATCTTACTAATAATTCAAAAAATAAACACTTTAATATTGAAACGATTGATTTAAGAAACTTCATAAACTTGGGAATAATCCAAATTGATTGGGTTAGAAATAACGTTAAACAGTTAATAGAAAATCAGGGAAATGAAACCTCACATAG
Source organism: Candidatus Cloacimonadota bacterium (assembly GCA_030611765.1). Taxonomy (GTDB): domain Bacteria; phylum Cloacimonadota; class Cloacimonadia; order JGIOTU-2; family JGIOTU-2; genus Celaenobacter. The sequence goes on from JAUWPE010000018.1 coordinate 26,650, forward strand.
AGAAAAAGCCGAACAATTTAGAATTTTAAAAGAGAATTTCCACAAAATTGGTCAATATGATGATGAAGATAAGGCGTATGTAGAATATCGAAAACACGAAATGATAGCTTTATTAAAAGAAAGAACAAAGGGAAAATTCCTTAATGTATTTTGGGCTTATCCATTTTATGGGATTGCATGGTTTGTAAAAGATTGGTTAGGATCATTTGGTACAAATCCCTGGCGTGTGTTAGCTAATATGGGTATTTTTTACTTCTTATTTTCTGCCATATATTTTTTTCTTCCTAAATTTTATAATTGTGGCATATATACCACAAATAAGAATGTCGATTTATTAACAGATTTTGGGAGAGCACTGTATCATAGCGCTATCACTTTTCTTACAATAGGTTATGGTGATTATTATCCTTCAGGTATTATTCGTATATTCTCAGGCATAGAAGGTTTTATCGGCTTATTCTTAATGGCTTATTTCGTAGTTGCTTTCTCAAGAAAAGTGTTGAGATAATACAATTAAATCTAATAGCTCAATTAGTAAGAACTGGATTCCCGATGGGGCTCGGGAATGACAGCCCTCACTATTTGGAGTTGCCGACTCAGTCGGCTCAAATTGGGAATGCTTCTTGATTAAGAGGACTCAATGCACTCCAAAAATTCTAAGAATTATCTTGTCATAAGCTTGCCAAGACGTATTCCCGCCCTTTAGTACGGAGACGGTTCGAAAAGCTTGTGACAAGTAATTCATAAATAATTCAACTTAAGA
>JAUWPE010000121.1 GCA_030611765.1 Candidatus Cloacimonadota bacterium
GAGAAAAAAAAGAAGTTTGATTTACAGGAACGTCTTATTGATTATGCGGTTATATTCTGGTTACCAAGCCCCTGTTTATCAAGGCGTTATGAAATGAAGACTGGCTTGGTAACCAACACAAGCGGAACATCACCTGCTGCAAATTACGGAGAGGCTTAAAGTGCTGAATCTAAGGCTGATTTTATACATTAATTGAAAGTGGCTTTAAAGGAGTTGAGAGAGACCGAAGTATGGCTTAAGATAATTGTTCGGGCAAAATTAATCCAACCTTCAACAAAATTGTTCCCTTTATTGCATGAGACAGATGAGTTGATTTCAATACTTGTCAAGAGCATTGATACGGATAAAAAGAGAAATGAGCTATAGCGATAAAAATACTCCCGTCTTCGCTACGCTACGCCCCGATAAGACGCCGAGATAAATGGATATTGGATATTCAGATTTTTTTTATTTAAGTATATCGACCCACTTAAAATTGGAAAGAACCAAATAATTTTCGTGACTTTCGTGCCTTTCGTGGTTAAATGGTCCTTTTAAAAAAATGAATAAAAAATTCTAATCCTCTTGACAAAAGAAATTTTGACGATGGTATTTACACACAAATGAAAATAAAGACGAAACACATCTTCATCACAGGAGGAGTGGTGTCGTCTCTGGGAAAGGGAATCGCTTCTGCGTCGATTGGCTTCCTTTTGAAGAAACTCGGGTACGAAGTTACTATCCAGAAATTGGATCCCTATTTGAATGTCGATCCCGGTACGATGAGTCCATTTCAACACGGTGAAGTCTTTGTAACAGATGACGGCGCAGAAACCGATCTTGATCTCGGTCATTACGAGAGATTTCTCGATATTTCTTTGAACCGGAAAAGCAATCACACGGCAGGGCAAATATACGATACTGTTATTCAGAATGAGCGCAGAGGCGTTTATCTCGGGAAAACCGTGCAGGTGATTCCGCATATTACAAATGAAATTAAAAAGCGTATAACCAGTCTGGATAAAGAAGCAGATATCGTGATTACTGAAATCGGCGGCACGATCGGCGATATAGAGAGTTTGCCTTTTATTGAAACCATTCGGCAGTTCCGCTTGACTTACGGCGCAAAGCACTGTTTCTTTATTCATCTCACGCTGGTGCCATACATCGCAGTAGCAGGTGAATCAAAGACCAAGCCGACTCAGCACAGTGTGATAAAACTTCGTGAGATCGGTATCCAGCCCGATATGCTCATCTGTAGAACAAGCACCCGGCTCACAAAAGAAATGATCAAAAAAATATCTCTCTTTACCAATGTATATGAAAAAAATGTGATCGAAGGGCGGGACACTTCGTGTATTTACGATATTCCCATTTTATACTATGAGCAGGGCATTCACAACATAATTTGTGATTATTTTGAAATCCCTACAAAAGATATAAACTTCAATAGATTAAAGGGTTACACCGCAAAGTTTGCTAATCCGAGCAGAACGATAACTATCGCATTATGCGGAAAATATGTGCGTCATCAAGATGCTTACAAGAGCGTTGTTGAAAGCTTAACCCATGCAGGGGTAGATTTTTCTACAAGGGTCATGATAAAAAGTATTGACACAGATAAGCTCTTTCCTAAAGGTAAAGTGGTTGGTGATAAAGAGCTTCAAAATATCCTGAAAGATGTTGATGGGATTCTCATTCCCGGCGGCTTCGGCGTGCGCGGCATAGAAGGCAAGATCGAGATCGTGAATTATGCACGAAATCATAAGATCCCATTCTTCGGAATCTGACTGGGCATGCAGTGTGCTGTGATAGAGTTTGCACGTACAGAGCTTGGATTAACAGATGCTCACAGCGCAGAATTCGATACTGAAACCCCGCATCCCGTTATCGATCTTATGCCAGAACAAAAGGATATTGAAGACATGGGCGGCACTATGCGGCTCGGCGCTTATCCATGTGTGCTGAAAAAAGATTCCCTTGCCTATTCGATTTACGGAACGGATAAAATTTCCGAGCGTCATCGACATCGGTATGAATTCAATAATGAATACAGAGAAAAATTCGAGGAAAAAGGCATGAAAATTTCTGGTACTTCTCCAGATGATAAGTTGGTCGAGATCGTCGAAATTCCTGATCATCCCTTCTTTATAGGAGTCCAGTTCCATCCTGAGTTCAAATCAAGATTGGAACATTCACACCCTATTTTTCATAATTTTGTAAAGGCAGCATTGGCATATAATGCAAAACAGAAAACATCAGAAGCATGAGTAACAAAAAAAAGAATCAGAATTTTTCAATAATTGCCGGACCATGTGCAATAGAAACAAGGGATGATTGTATCCTCATTGCAGAGACGTGCAAAACACTGTGCGAAAAGTATGGCTTCAATTACATTTTTAAAGCATCTTGTACAAAGGCGAATCGCACTGCATCAAGCTCATTCAGAGGTGTCGGACTGGAAAAAGGATTGGAAATTCTTGCAGAGATCAAAGAGAGATTTTCCTTGCCGGTCTTAACTGATGTCCATGAAACAAAAGAGGTAAATGCAACTGCAAAAGTGGTTGATATACTACAAATTCCTGCATTTCTTTCCCGCCAAACCGAGCTTATTGAGGCAGCTTCACGCACAGGAAAGATCATCAATATAAAGAAAGCTCAGTTCATGTCTGCCAGCGGAGCGAAACACGCTTATGACAAAGCAGTGAATGCAGGTGCATCCGAAGTTTTTATTACTGAGCGGGGTACTTTTTTTGGATACAATGACCTGGTTGTTGATTTCAGGAATTTTCAGATTTTGGATTCCATGGGTATTCCTGTGATCTATGATGTGACACACAGCTTGCAGCAACCTTCAATCGATGAAACTTCCGGTGGTAGTCCCGAATTTGTAATGAGTATGGCTTCCGCCGCAGTTGCAACCGGTCATTTGTCAGGTTTGTTTATTGAAACACATCCCGAGCCGGCAAGAGCACAGAGCGATGCACGCTCAATGCTTCCATTAAAAGAATTAGAAAGGGTATTGCAAAGAATACGAAAATTGTTAGATTTATCATAAACCATATTTCATAATTACTATCAAAAAAATAAAAAAGTTGCCTTTTTTTTCTTAATATTTCAAATTTACATTGGAGCTACATGAGATATAAATTATTTATTTTCGACGTCGATGGAGTCTTTACAGATGGAGGACTATACTATCTGGGTTCACGTGAAATCGGACGGAAATTCAATGTCCGTGACGGACTCGGAATCAGGATCCTGCAGCAAACTCCAATCGTACCTGTGATCGTGACAGGCAAAAAAACAGAGGTGGTTGCTACACGCATGGAAGTATTGAAAATTCCTCATGTGTATCTTGGTATTCGGGATAAACTCTCAACTGTTGAAAACATCATTAAAGAATTCGATGTCACTTTTAAAGAAATCATTTTTATGGGTGATGACTGGAATGATATGCCTGTTCTCGAAAAGGTAGGTTGTGCAATTACTGTTCCTGCTGCATCTTCGGAAATTAAAAAAGTCTGTGATTATGTGACCGAAACTCAAGGTGGTTCCGGAGCAGTGCGAGAAGCAGTGGAATGGATCCTTAAGAAAGAAAATATGTTTGATGAAGCTGTAAAATCTTTTGTGGCTTACTTACAAAACCATGAATAAATTATTATTTATTTTACTCGGGAGTCTCTTGACTTTTTCTGCATGTTCAGACAGCAAAGGTCCGGTTACTTTCAAAGATATGGGAAAGCAAAGTGTCGAGATTACAGATTCTATAACAGTATATAGTTCATCAAAAGACCTGACTCTTTGGACGTTAAATGCAGACAGATTAATAAAATATCCAAAAGATAATATTATGTACTTCAGTGATATTGAGCTCAAGCTGATGAACAAAGACGGTGCTCTTGCAGCAACTATCTATGCTGACAGCGCCATTGTAGATGATGAGATGCAGACCGTATATGCAGAAGGCAATATTAAGATATATTCTCAGGAAGGAGATATTTTCGGAAAATCAATGACATGGGATAGAAAAAATGATGAGATATTTTCTGAGGATTCAGTAAAAGTGATACGTCAGGGCAATGTGATACGGGGATCCAGCTTCACAAGCGATTCCCGTTTTGACCATGTAACACTGCACAGAGCTAGTGCAGAAGGAGAAGTAGGTGAATCTGAAGTGCTTTGGTAGTATCCTCGTAGTTATAATTCTATCTTTTTCTTCAACTTTGTTAAGCAAAGAGGATAATCATCACTACATTCTAAAAAATGCAAATCTTGTAAAGATCGATAAAATTGAGAATGATACGATCACCACGTTAAAAGGTGATGTGGATTTGATTTACAACGATATAGAATTTTTTGCCGATAACGCTCAAATATTTCAGAAAGATAGAAAAGTGAAACTCTTCGGCAATGTTCGAGCAATTGATGATACGCTGGAAGCGGGCGCTCAAAAGGCAACTTATTTCCATAAAAATGCTATTCTCAAACTCGAAGAGGATGCTTATTTCATCGAGAATTCTCTGCACACACTCCAGAAGAAAGTTACTGCAGATTTTATTGAATATCAAAAAGAAAATAAGAAGATGCGTGCCCTTAACAACATTGTTGCCACAGATTTTGTTGAAGGGGTTGTTTGCACCTGCGGGAAATTCAGGTATGATATGGATACTGATTACGGACTGGCACGGGATGATCCTGTTCTTACTTTTCAGCGGGATAATGAACTAAAGATTTATAGCAAGCAGATGGAACTTTTTGCCAAAGATAAGAAATTAACAGCAACCTATGATGTGAAAGTCGAGACCAAAGACACATATGCGACATCAAATTTTCTGATCTATTTCAATGATCAAGAAAAGGCGGTCATGCTTGGCAATCCGCAGTTTGAAAGCTCATTGTCAACAGCTACTGCCGAGGAATTCCAGGTGTTTTTCAAAGATGAGAAAATTCATCAGCTTCTTCTTGTAAATAATGCAGTGATACATTTCAAGGAAGAGGAAAGTATCGGCAAAGAGAATTATCTCTACGCAGAAAAAGTGCGGATGGAGATCAATAATGACAAGATTATTTATATGCAAGCTCGGAATGTGTCGCGCAGCTTCTTTGAGCAAAGAGAGAATGAGGATATTCTTATAAATAAATTAGCAACATTGCAACTTGAAGTGTTCTTCGATGAAGGAGAAAATATCAAAACGATAATTGCAGAAGATGACATTAATGGCACTTATACCTTTACAAGTTCAAAAAAGATTTTAGAGAAATAATATGGAACAAAAAGAAAGCATAATCCGAACTCAGGATCTGGTTAAGATCTATGGAAAGAAAAAAGTTGTAAATCAGGTTTCAATTGAGGTTCGGCAGGGTGAGATAGTTGGACTTCTTGGACCAAACGGTGCAGGCAAAACAACAACCTTTCATATGATGATCGGACTCATCAAAGCCAATGGTGGGCATGTCTTTATCGATGATACAGATATTATTAAAATGCCGATGTTCAAACGTGCACGAATGGGGATTAGCTATCTTTCACAGGAACCATCTGTGTTCAGCAAACTGACTGTGAAGCAAAATATCATGGCAATTCTGGAAACACAAAATTATACAAAAAAGGAGAGAAAAGAAATCCTTCAGGAATCTCTTGATGAGCTTGATCTCGCAAAACTTGCTGATCAAAAAGCATACTCTCTTTCCGGTGGTGAGCGGCGTAAGCTCGAGATTACACGCTCTTTGATCACCAGACCGAAATTCCTTTTTTTGGACGAACCTTTCTCTGGAGTCGACCCTCTTGCAGTTTCAGATATTCAGGACATCATAAAAAAATTACAGAAAAAAAACATCGGAATTTTAATCACTGATCATAATGTGCTTGATACTTTACAAATCACGGACAGGGCATATATTATCTATGAAGGTAAAGTCCTTCTTTCGGGCACATCGCGGGAATTGGTCAATGATCCACAAGCCCGAAAAATATATTTAGGTGAAAGGTTTTTGAAATATGATTTTAATTAATTCAAATTTCGCAGTAAATATTATAAAAGGTTAAATATGATTTTTTCAAGTAATTTCCATCCTGTGAAATATGAATACCTAATTACTCCCGACCTGTCGGGACTAATGAAATTTCAAATGACAAATGGTAAAAAATAAGAAATTCGATTTAGAGGAAAGAACTGCGAAATTTGGTGAGGATATTATCGAATTTGCAAAATGGGTATAATAACATGAACCACGAAAATAAAAGTATGCCCTCGTTCCCAAACCCTTCAGTCTTCTCGTTCCCAAACCCTTCAGTCTTCTCGTTCCCAAAC
>JAUWPE010000035.1 GCA_030611765.1 Candidatus Cloacimonadota bacterium
ATACGGAAAACAGTATTGGATTCCGGTTTACTTATAAAGGAAAAGTAGTATGCATCTCCGGCGATACCGGTTATAATGATAATATTATAACCCTTTGCAAAGATGCAGACCTTGCTGTGCTCGAGTGTTCGTTTCCGCAAAAATTGCATGAGGGGATCCATCTGAATCCCATGCTTATTTCGAAGATCGTGACAGAAGCTGGTGTTAAAAAAGTGCTCCTTACCCATCTTTATCCTCAAACTGAGGACTATCCCATTATTGAGTATATTACACGGGACTACAATGGAGATATTAAGATCGCGCAGGTTGGGAAATCTTATACTGTATAAAACAATTTTCGTTTTTCGTTAAGATCATCAAAAAAATATGGAGTCGGCGAGTCTGTAGCCGTATTATTGAGAGTCGGTTGGATTGGACTTCATCAGCCAGCTGGCGGAGAGTTCAGAAAAAAGAGCGGAAGGTCTATTGATAAGTCAATTGTGAAATGATGTAAATTGAATTTTAACATAGTTTGAAACCTTCTCCTATTTGAGGGGAAGGCAATATACTGAATGTTAAAATTCAATTACAACTTCCATGTGAAGCTTGATATGACAACATTATATTTTTCCATAATATATCGCACCTATGGCGCTCTGTACCGTTTTATTCATATACCAGATGCTTACGCATCAGGTTATAAATATTCAACACCTACGGCGTAGAAGGTTATGAATAAAAGATTGAATTAAAAGTTCCGATAGGGGGACGATATGTTTGTAACAGAGAGCGTAAGCTCTCAGAACCAAAAACTAATGATAAACTTAGCTCCATAGGTTATGAATAAAAGATTGAATTAAAAGTTCCGATAGGGACGATATGTTTGTAACAGAGAGCGTAAGCTATCAGAACCAAAAACTAATGATAAACTTAGCTCCATAGGTGCGGAATATATATTTTATACTATTCGCATAAGTAAATTACACAATTTTATCCGAAAACGACAAGTATATGAAAAATTTTGGGGGTATGCATAAAAAATGCTTAAATAAGTTGACAGCATATATTTCATTTAAAAAGAAAAATTTATGATGAATAGAAATGAAGTATTGATCCTTGCAAAAAAAATACGGGCTAAATCCGACTCATATGGATATAAATTATGAACAAAAAAATAAAATATTGGGTTGATATTGCTGATTATGATCTTGAAACTGCAAAAGCAATGTTACAATCTAAAAGATATCTATATGTTGGTTTTATGTGCCATCAAGTAGTTGAAAAAATTTTAAAAGCTTATTATATTAAATTAACTGATACTCAACCAAAATTTACACATCAATTAACTTATTTAACAGAATCAACTAAATTAGAGGATGAGTTGTCTGATGAATAAAAGTATTTTATAGATGAACTTGAACCATTAAATATCGAAGCAAGATATCCGACCTATAAAGAGAAATTGTTCAAGAAATTATCATTTAAAAAGTGTAAAGAAATAATTACAAACACCGAAGGATTTGTTCAATGGATCAAAAAAAAGCTATAAATATCGTGCAACAATATGTCGAGGTGGTTAAACAAAACTACGATGTTAAGCAGATCTACTTATTCGGTTCTTACGCAAAAGGAGATGCCAAAGAAGAGAGTGATATCGATGTCGCTATAGTACTCGATAAAATCGGCGATGATTATTTAGAACAAAGCACAAAACTTTTCCAGTTGAGAAGGAAGATAGATCTGAGAATCGAACCTGTTCTTTTAGAGTTAAATAATGACATTTCCGGTTTTTTAAATGAGATCATCTCTACCGGCATTCTTATTTACCAATCAAAATTTAATCTTTCAAAATGTTTGTAATCGGAGTCAACTTAGTCGGCTACTCAATAAGATCTGTAATAAAAAAGAGACTCTTAACTTTTCGTAAAGAATCCCTATAAATCAACAAATATTTTTGAGCTTATTCTAATTCTTTCAGCGCAGCTTCCTTCGTATCAACAATTTTGAAGATAGGTGTAAATCCGGAAATTTCAAATATCTTTTTGATGAAATCTTTCATGCTGCAGAGAATGATATTACCTTTGTTGTTGCGCAGTTTTTTAGCAGCAAGGAGAAGCAATCGCAGTCCAGCACTGCTGATATATTCCAGTGCAGAAAAATCAAGAACGATCTTTTTCTTTCCCTCGCCGATCATGGGGATAAGAACGCTTTCCAACTCGCCTGAAGTATTCGCATCAAGACGTCCTATTAGGTTGAGCACAGCGACATCTCCATGTTTATCTTGCTTTATTTCCATGTAATCCTCCGATAATGGATAAGAAATTTTTCAATTTTCTTTAGTTCGGTTTTTTCAAGAATTTTGTCAATGTTAAGATATTTTTATCTTCAACTCTTTGATATTCTATAATGTCCATAAGCTTCTTCACGAGATAGATACCAAGCCCTCCAATTGGTCTTTCTTCCACCGAATGTTTCAAGTAAAACGGGTCCTCTTTTTGTTCGGGATCGAATTCAATCCCGTCATCAATAAAAACAAGTTTGATCTCGTTTTCCTTGAGGTGAAATTGGATTTCTATGATATGTTCAGCATCGTCATCAAAGCCATAGGATACAATATTGGTTATTAGCTCATCGAGACAGAGAGAAATATCATAAATGATGCGCCGAGACAAGCTGTTATCTTCTGCAAAAATTTCGAATTTCTTTGTCACGCGTGCGATTTCGGGAAGCGAATTATTTATGTGTACTATTAATGATTTCATAAGAACCTCACACTCTGTAATGAAGGACGAGAATGGTTATATCGTCAAATTGGACAGCTTCGCCCTGAAAGCCATAGACATCCTCGATGACGCTCGTACTTGTCTCTTTTGGAGTGCACTTACTGCATTCCGACAGGATGTTTTCCAGACGCGGAAGTGCGAACTGTTCATTTTTGATGTTAATCGTTTCATTTACTCCATCAGTAAAAATGAACATTTGTTCATCCTTCCTCAGGAAAGTAGATTTTGACTCAAACTGGAAATCCTCAAGGATGCCAAGCGCTATTCCTTTTGTGTTTGGAATTTTAGTAATAGAGCCGTCATTATGTATGATGTATGGAATATTATGTCCGCCGTTTGAGTAGTCAACCTCACCTGTTTCGATATCCAAAATTCCCAGAAAAACCGTTACGAACATGCAGGATTCATTTTCTTCGTAGAGCATGTTATTTACTTGATAAAGAATATCTGCAGAAGACATTCCGGAATGTGCATGGGCTTTTATCAGGGTTTTGCTGACAGCCATAAACAGGGAAGCAGGCACTCCTTTTCCCGACACATCTCCCTCGCAAAAACACATGTGCTTATCATCAAGAAAGAAGAAATCATAAAAGTCGCCGCCAACTTCCTTTGCAGGTTCGATGATCGCAAAGAGATCGAATTCAGGGCGGTCAGGAAAGGGGGGAAATATTTTTGGTATGATCCCCATCTGGATGTCATGTGCAATGCGCAGGTCATGCTCGATCTTTGCTTTCTCGGTTTCAGTTCTACGCTCCTTTACAAGGTTCCTTGCAATGAAGATAAAAATAGCGATGCCTACACCATTTGCAATTATCATGGGGATTATTGCGGTTTTTATTATCTCCCAGGTCTGGTTTATTTTTCCAGTGTGGAGACCCCAGAAATATGCCAGTTCCATATGAAAAAGTTCGAGCAGCACTGCAAAAATGATGGCGCCTGGTATCGTGATGATCTTTTTCTTTCTTACAAGATATATGATGCCGCCGAATAGTCCTGCAAAGAGTGTTGCAGCTGAGCAGGGAACGCAGGTTACACCTCCCTGAAAGAAGCGATGAACAGCACCGATGAGACCCGCGCCAATACCAACCAGAGGACCCGCGATCAGTCCTGCAATTGCCGGACCAAGATCCCGGATGTTCGCAGTCGCATCAAAAATCCTGATACCACTCATGGTTCCATAAATAGAGAACAACCCGAAAATAAGTGAGAGAATTAATCCATTCTTGAAGGTAATTTTCTTTTCAATTATCACTTCGGAATAGAGCTTTGTTCGCGTGAGCACGTATGCGACAACTATAAGCACTGCCATGTGGTTGATAAGTGATATACTCATGCTAATCCTTTATTTTTGAATCAAAGTGCATCGCAAGCCATACTGTTTTTGCATTCGGATCTGTCCACTCAACTCTGTGATATGTGCCCGCTGGAATCGTGAAATGATCTCCGGGATGAAGAGAGAGAGTGCTTCCACTCAATTTGAACTGTATTTTCGCAGAACCGCTCAATAGAATTACCCACTCGTTCGTGTCTTCACAAAGCCATGTGCCTATTGGAGTTATCTGTCCTTCAGAAATAATTCTCTCAAGAAAAAAATCCTCTGTACTGAGAATCTCTTCAAAATATTCTTCCTTAAAATTCGCAGGTATATTTGCAAAGAGATTATTTATCGCAGGGATGCTGGCAGGGTTTTCCGCACCCGGGTTCTTCTTTCTGTTCATTTTTTCCAAACCATTTTTTATGGATTTTATCGTACTTGCCGTTTTCTTTTATAGTTTGCATTCCTTCATTTATAAATTCCAGAAGTTCGTTATCATTTTTGTCCACAGCGAAATACATATAGCTTGTTTGCAGTGGTTCATCTGCTGAGATAATAGTATCATAGCAGTTTTTCTTGATGATATACAGGGCAACTCTTGAGGGACCGACAAAGGCATCCACAAGACCATTATCCAATGCGCCGAGTGCAACGACCTCAGACCCTGTCGGAAGTATGGTTATCTGGTCATTTTGTTTGAGCATTTCTTCATAGTAACTTCCCTTTTGAACAGCTACTTTTTTCCCGGCAAGATCATTGATAGAGATGATCGTTGTGTCCTTTGAAAAAATTTTGGCCTCGTCAATTAAATAGGGCTCGTCTGAGAAATCATATATCTCTTCCCTCTCGGGAGTTTTGTCCATCTGGGACATAATATCTACTTTTACACCTTTTCGCAATGAAACCAGCGCATCGCTCCACTTATATTCAGTGGGTACAAAACCAAATTTTGATCCATCAAATATTGGATAGAGCAGGTCTATATCAAAACCTGCCGGTTCATCGTTTTCAATAAAGGAAAAGGGTGCGCGGCCTTTGTCAAAAGCAAAAACAATACCCCTTTCTTTGGCTGATAAAGCAGTTGTGGTCAATAAAAGAACAGTGATCAGTATTAACAGAAATGATCTCATTTTCATTATGGATCTCCTATATTATTAATGAGTCCACTCTAAAAAGTTCAATTTAAGAAATCGAGAAACCGTTCCCAGTGAAATAAAAAAGAAAAGCATTTCACGGGATAAATAAAACGGTTAATAGGAAGATAGCTAATTGTAACCGATTCACTTGTCCCGTTAAATCTTTATTCATTTAACTGGGATCGGTTTCCAAATATTTGATGCATTTTCTAACATATTTCTAATTACACACTTTTTAGAGTAAACTCAATCTTAAATGGATATATTTATCTTAATAAAAATACAACTACCTTATTACCAAACATTTCCTCACACCTTCCACTTCACCGTTCACCTTCAAATTATAGAAATAGATTCCAGCGGGCACGGTTTTATCCACTTCATCTTTTCCATTCCACAAAATTGAATATGTGCCTTTCTCGAAGTGAGAGGATGGTAGAGTTTTAATTTTTTGACCTTTCAGATTGAAAACTTCAACTGATACCTCTGCTTTAGTTTCAAGAGCGAAGGATATCATTGTTGAACCGATGAAGGGATTGGGACTATTTCCAAGAATTTTTAACACAACCCATCCGCCAGCTGGCGGATCAATCGAAACTCCGCTATAGATCGGGTCAAAATCAACAAAGCCGTAAGAGGGATTATCATTCCCGTCAATGATAGTTTCAGCGATTTCAGTGTAATTTTCACTGTCCCAGGAATTATTTTCTGCCTTCATGTCCAGCGAAGACATATTGTAAACGCTATAGGTCGTGCCTTCTTCATCAATATTATCGTGTATATTATTTTCTCCATCGTCATTTGGATCGAAATTGCCGAGATCTCCAAGATTCGATGTCGCATCCGACATGCAGAAAAAACCGCAAAAATTATACGAGATCTCATTCAGCACAAAAGTACCGTTTGTTCCTGACCCATAGAGCATTACACCTGCACCCGAGTCCGGATCGCCAAGAATATAATTATGACGGATATCATTATTTTTATAGTATCCTTGAGCATTGTAGAGATATACGCCTGTGAGATTGTATTCTATGACATTATCTTCAACATGAGGAGCCATCTCTCCATAGTTATACATATTCGCCATTGTGATTCCCTGTTTGTCATTATGATGGATGTAGTTGTTTGTGATCGTCGGATTGCACTCACCTGCGAGTGTCTGGAGCGATACCTGAATTCCCGGACAGTACGATGTGCCCTGTCCACATTGGGTGATCTCACAATTATCAACAAGAACGTTTGAGTTTTCTGCTATGAATATTCCACACCGTTCACAAGTTGAAATTTTTGAATCTGAAATTTCCATATACGAGGGATTGTCATGACCTATTGCAGAGAAGCGTACTGCATTTCTGTGATCATCAAAGAAACAGTTCTGAATAAGGACCTGAGCATTCACCGACTGAATGCCATACCCGTTTGTGTCGTCAGTGTTTGAAATGCTACAGTAATTAAAGGTACTCTGATTGGTCTCATCCTCCAGCCGAATACCTTTCCACGTGGTAGTTCCCTGTCCATAAAATTTGATCGAATCAGCGATCGTTCCTTGCGCAGTGATATAACCTTCAGCAGTAATTTGATAATTGCCCTGTACTTCGACTATCACGCTAGGTTCTATAACGAGAGAGTTTCCGGAGGGAACAGTCACATCACCTACCACAAAGTATGGGCTACCTGCCAGCGACCAAGTGCCTGATTGATTGCCTGATACATTGGTGTCACATATTCCCATAAAAGGTAGAAGTGCAATCGTGAATATGCTTAATAATAAAATAATACATCTTTTTTGTTTCATGTTCTCCTGCCTGAATATTTTTTTACGAAATTTATATTCCATGAGAAAAGGTTGTCAAACTAAATGTGTTGTAAGTATTACACTCAAGCTTTTTCCACCAGAGAATAGAGTGTTTTATAAAAGTTCATTCTATGCTCATAGGAATTATTTGATGTGTTGATTAGCATAACTATATCATTCTCATGAAGTGGTTGATATTCTTTCTTTTGCTTGACGTATATATCCAATCTGCCGTCAGATACCGATTTTTCGACAGCACGTTCCGTGAATCGTTCTTTAATGTCCTCTTCGTTACAGGTGCAGTGGACAATTATCATTTTTACACCATACTGTGTTGCCAGATCCAGAGCCCAGTCTCTGTGCTTTTTCTGGAGGAATGTTCCATTGAGAATGCAATTCTTTCCTTTTTGTAAATGGTTTTCCGCTTCCTTTATAACCTCCCTGTATGTGTCATCAGTTTTTTCTGAAGAATATAGCCCTTTTCCAAACTCATCATATTGATGTTGATATTTATTCATTCCAGCCATTTTTTTTCGAACGATGTCTGTACCAATTTCTATTGCATTATAATCTGTTGATATTTTATGAGCAATAGTTGATTTTCCTGTTCCTGCCAAACCATGCATGAGGAATAGGATGGGTTTTCTGTTCGTATCAACTGTGCAGGAAAATAAATCAGCATAATAGGAAGAAAGTTCGAAATATTTGTTGGCTTTAGCAATGATCTTTTTTTCCGTTTTCTTATTCAGATCCGTTGATAGCATGAAACCGAGAACCTTACCGCGAACATAAGCACGATAGCATTTATAAAAGTTTAATACTTCAAGAAGTGTTTTATCATTGCTTCGTTTTATATACTCGTGAATTAGATATGCAGAATGAGAGGGAAAATTCTGATAGTCGAGGTCCATAGCCAGAAATCCGATATCTGCAGCAACATCTGAATATCTGAATCTCTCATTAAACTCAATGCAATCAAAAATAGTAATGAATCCGTTCTTATCAATGACCATATTCCCTGAATGGAGGTCTCCATGACAATCCTTAATATGCCCATCTTTGATGCGTTGACGGAATAACGATTCGTGGCTTTTTATGAAAGCACGAGTAGAGTCTTTGATGTGCTCATAGGTTTCTTCTGATATTGTTAAACCAATAACGTTTTGAGTTTGTTCGAAATTCTCTTCGGTATTTTTAGTAATCGTTGAGATATCTCCAAATTCTTTAATTTTATCACTGGAACTTAAATTGCTATAAAAAGTTTTAAGGATTTTAACAATATTTTTAATGTCCTGATTTCTGATAAAATGATTTTTTAGCAAATTACTCATCAGCCTGTCTTGATCAAATTGGATCATTTTGACTGCATAATCAACTATTATCCCTTCGCGAGCACCGATCCTCAAGCCCTCATTAGTATCATAAATTGGAACGACATCCACATACATATTCGGAGCTAAACGTCTGTTGAGTCTCAGTTCTTCTTCGCAGTAAAATTTTCTTTTTTCAAGCGTTGAAAAATCAAGAAATCCGAAATCTACAGGTTTTTTGATTTTAAAAGCATAAGTACCTGTTAACACGACCCAGGAAATATGTGTTTCCAAAATTGAGGTTTCTGTGATATTTTCTCCGAAAATTTTGGGATCTGCAAGTATTTCTTTGTTCATTATGTCCTCCAATCCTGTTATTTTTAGAATGTTATCATATAGGATATTCCATTCTTCTGATCTAATTTAAGAGTTCCATTTAATTGTGAAACAAGATCCTGGATGAGTTGCAAACCAAGCAGCATGCTTATAAGGAACAGTGTTGAAACGCTTCGGGCTTTTTTTCTCATGTAAGACCATAAATTAGATTTGCTGGCTTCTGTATCATAGTTTTTCTTTGATCATTTTATCAGGTCTGTTTCAGACTTCACGCAATCTTTACCAAGTTTTTTCCCCATATAAAGTGCTCTGTCTGCCTGGCTTATTGTTTCATCAATCGTCTTATTCTCTTTATAGATACTTAGACCCATTGTTAACGAGATATGTATTTTCATTCCATTGAAATTGAATTCAGTTGAACGCACTTTCTTTCTTATCTTTTCTGCAAGAACCAGTCCGCCTTCAATATCTGTTTGAGGAAGCATAAGTAAAAATTCTTCTCCGCCCCAGCGAGCCACGATATCCTGCTTGCGAACGATCATGCGCATAATGTTTGCTAGTGTTTTCAGTACCTCATCCCCAGCATCATGACCAAAACGGTCATTTACGGATTTAAAATCATCGATATCACAAATGATAATGGCAAAAGGTTTTTCGCTCCTTTCATAACGTTTTTCTTCATATTCTATCTTTTCCAGTGCATCACGCCGGTTGGAGAGCTGAGTAAGAGGATCGGTTCTTGCAAGGAGTTCGAGCTTGATATTTGCTTCTTTTAATTCATTCTCGACAATTTTCCTGTCAGAAATATTACGATAGATACCATAGACCGCAAGCTGTCCCCCTTCAAAAATAATTGGAGTTCCCAGAATTGACACATCAACCGGAGTTCCGTTTTTATGCCAGCGAATTGTCTCAAGTGCAACTGTTTCGCCTTCTGCAATTTTTGAGGTAACGCCTTTTGCTTCTTTCCCATATTCGCCACGCGTGAGGAGTTCATCGATATTTTTGTTCCGAGCTTCTTCGATGGTATAACCAAATGTTTTTGTAAATTCCTCATTCAATCGAAGGATGCGGCTCTCATTATTAACGAGTACAATTGATTCGGGGGAGTTTTCAAAAAGTTGTTCGAAGTATGCCCGCTCAATTCGTTGGGCATCTTCTGCACGTTTATGAGAAATGGCGATAGCAAGCTGTCCCGAGACAAATTGTAAGATTTCAAGATCGTCCTTTGTGTATAAATTTTCATCTTCATAGCTCTGAACTGCGACAACTCCGATAACCTCACCTTCGACCTTCAGGGGAACACCCATCCAAACTTTTGATGGAGAACCAATGATTTCAATAAGTCCTTTTGCGGACATTTCCCGATAGTTTTTTTCATCTACCAGTATGGGCTTTTTATGTTTGATAACGTATCCTGTGAGTGTTTTTCCTGCGGGAAAAGAGGTGAACTTGTCTTCTTTATCAATGATGTATGGAAGAGAAATGGTGTCGGTTTTTTTATCATACAGTGCAACATAGAAATTTTTCGTATCAATTATTTCGCCAAGATGTTTCTGAATGGACTGGAAAAGATCCTGAATATTTTTTACTGTATTGACTGAATTTGAGATATTATAGAGAGCATTCTGAACCTTGAGTGCCTTTTGTGCGGCTGTAATGTCTCTAAATGCCAGCACAAAGCCCCTCGTTTTTCCGGTGGTCTCCAAAATCGGTGAGATACTCCCATCGATTATTTTTGTGGAGTCAATTTTCGGAATAATTGTGGAAGGAGGTATCTTAGTTAGTTTTTTGACCCTGGAAGGATTTTCAATAAACTTGAATAGCTCTTTGTTCGTATCATCATATATAAGTTTAAAAACAGAATTCAGGGATTTCCCTTTTATGTCCTGATATGAGCGGGCAATAATCTTTTCTCCGATATTATTTATATAAAAAATATGCCCTTTTTTGTCTGTAGTAATAATGCCATCGCTGATGCTTCGGAGTGTGGTTTGAAGAAGCTGTTCGTTCTCGCGAATTTTTTGTTCAAGATTGTATCGCTCCAGCGCTATTTCAATGCCCGCAAGAAGTTCTTTTTCCTGAAATGGTTTGATAATATATCCATAAGGAGCTGTTTCTTTTGCACGTTTCAGGGTGTCGTCATCAGAATAGGAAGTGACAAAGATTATTGGGACAGTAACATTCTCAAGAATTTTTGCCGCAACTTGAATGCCATCAATATCGCCACCGAGAACGATATCCATCAAAATCAGATCAGGTTTTTTTTCAGCAACAACTTTGATCGCTTGTTCGCTGGAAATACAGATACCTGCTACATCATAATCCAGTACTTTGAGCATAGCTTCAATATTTTTCGCTACAATTATCTCATCTTCAACTATAAGGACATTAGTTTTCGTCATGAACGCTCTTTATAAATTATATTTTTTTATCATGAAAGCTTATCTCACTTCAGTATCATCACATAGATAATGCCGAAATAGGATTCATCTGAGGAAGCCGGTTCCAAAATGAATATTGCGCTGTCCCCTTCGAGAAGGATTTTTTCAAAAACAGCAGATTTTTTATTTTCTATTGCACTGATGAAATCTTGATATCGTTCATTTATGCCATCACGAGTATCTCTATAATTATAATTTGTGAGTGAATGCTCGGCAGGAAAGCCAAATCGGTTTGTTGCAGATGTGTCAGCCCACTGAATACTGTATATATATGGATATGCATTATAAAAATCTTCAAAGTACTTTTCAATGTTCTCTTCATTATTTGCAGAAAGTGCCGACTGCAAATCTTTTCGCTGGAGGAAATCTTTCAGATTCTTATGTATATGTTCAATTGACTTTTTCGATCCTTTTGGTGCTTCTGCGCCGGACAAAATCGAAGTAAGCACAAGTTTCCATTGCATATCATATAAGCCGACAGTTTCCCAGAAGCACAATTTCTCAATTGGCTCTGTCATGGTATCGGATAAAAAAATATATGAGCCATAGCCGTTATCATTTGCAATGATCTCTTCTCCAAGAGCAAGTAAATTGCCATAGGGCTTGTACATTTCGTCAGTAAAAAGATCTCTTCCGACCTCGTCCTCATTTATATCGTAGAGAATAATGCCGTCTTTCTGCATGACCCAGATGTTCACAGGAACGCCTTTGATAATTGGTTTGATGATATCTACAAGCATGGAGTCTGGACGTATCAGCATACTTAGGGAGCCAATGAATTCATTTACTCCAGAAAAGATAGGGTATTGAATGACAACTGCCTGAAATCCTTCGACAGCAATGAAAGCGTTGCTCATTACAGGTTTGTGGGTTTGATGTATTTTTTGCACCTGTGTCTGATCGCTGATATCAGATCCTTCAAATGATTTAAATTCTTCCGGCTCGACCACGACCATGATACCGTTTGTGTCAACAATGCAGCAATCCACGATAAAAGAGTGGCGTGCATGAATACCATTTAATATATTTCGAACCGAATCACTTGTGAATTCAAATTGGGCAATTTCAAGAGCTGCCTCAGCAAAATCTTTATCGGCAAGTTGCAGTTCGGACTGTACCCTTTCCGTGACTTTTCCCAGCACGATCGACCGGGCTTTTTCCGAGGGTGTCATCTTTTGCCGCGGGTGTAGAATTTTAGCAAGGATGATTATCGATACTAAAATTATAGCAAGAACAATAATGAAAGGAAGGATTTTTTTCATAAGTATAAATTATTTTGGTGGATAGTACCCACAACCAACAACAAGGATTTCTCCATCCACAAGAGCTTTTTTCACAAACACGCGCTTCAAAGAAGCTTCTTTTTGCCCGGGCTTGGGCCACATATAATCATTCCAGCACTGATCTTTGTTTTTGAGAATTTTAAGTTCTTTTTTTATGAAAAGTTGTCCGTTAGCATCTTTGAGTTCCATGATGTTCGTTCCTTCAAGTTCGGGGAATGCTGCATTGAAAAGCTCATTTCCTTTCATATCTTTAATAAAAATATAGCAATCCATGAATCTGTAGGGACCTGATGTAGCTCTAAACTCATCAAGGGCGTCTTTGCCCTTTTCTGCAAAAAGTTCCACTGCCTGGTTCATATTATACACAACGAATGCTTTATCGACAGGCATTTCATACAGACCGCTGCCCACGAGGTAAGTTTTTCCTGAAGGTGCGATTGCTTTTTCAAGAAAAGTACTTTTCCAGATAGGAACTTCACTGTTCGGTCTGGGCCACTCGTAGTGTACCCATCCTTCGCCGGTTTCGCCGGAGACTGCTTCTACAAAAAGTTTTCCGATTGGTTTGCCATTGATGTCTTTGAGGTTTAGCATATTCTTTCCTTCACCAGACACATCCGGTGGGTAAACATATCGCATTCCGTCCAGTCCCCAGACAAATATGTATAGGTCGTCATGATCCCATTCGCTGCCTTTTATCCTGAACTGAGGAAATACCTCTTCGCCGTATTGTTCGATAAGATCAACAGCCCTGTTCACAAAGGAGACGAGTTCCTCTGTTTCTTTGTAATCATATTGAGAAGTCGTGCTTGTGCAGGCAAATATAAAAAATAGTGAAATGCAAAGAATGAGCGATGAAAGATACTTAATTTTTTTCATGCGTACTCCATTATATGTAGTTTTTGCATGTAGACTTTTTTGGAAAATATGTCAAGAATCTTAGATTTTATACCAAAAAAGAAAACAATTTTAAAATAGGGAGTGTTAACTTAATTGTGTCTGGAAAGTTGTTTAAGTTTGGCTGATAAAGGAATTTACAAGAGAATATACTTGTGTTATGAGTATAAAGAGAAAAGGTGTCCGAAATATAGTGTTTTAATGTTGAGTTCACCTGTATTTTGAGTTTCAGTGGAGAAATATCAGGTGGAGCGATTTGTTAGGCGAAATAATCAGTCTTCTATGCCTATGATGACAAGTGGCACTGCAGGCACACCACGCCCTTGTCTAATGACATTGTATAACTCCCCTTCATAATAAGCCACACCAGAACTCATTTGGGATTGTAATGCCTTCATCGGTAATATCTCAATACCCACATCAATTTTATCGCCTATATAAAACGCAAGATGTTTTACAAATAGATCGTAAGCTACAAATGAATATTTCCCAAATTGGACCTCAATAGCAACTCTGTCTTTCACAAAATCAGTTTGATTGTAACTGAAAATTGGTGAAGAACCTGCTTGCTCAATTTCCTCCTTCTGTTTGTCTGGCGGCATCGTGAGTGTCTTGCGGATCAATTTTTCATCTTTAGTTACCCAATAGCTAACTCGACTTTCTATCCATTTTTTTGGTTCAAGAAGTTTCTTAAAAGACTTATTCATCTCTATTGGGCTATAGAGTAGACGACCTTTCATAGTTTTTTCTTTTGATACTTTTGTTTTACACGAGTTGCCGTCAACCTGCTGAATAACGTCCTGAATTTCCTTCCTTAACTTTGGTTTATGGACAAGCAAAAATTCGAGGCCATTTAAATGGGAATATGTTTCAACTATTTTCACGGTGATACTCTCCTTGATTTTCTAACAATCTCAACTGGTTAAATTCTTCTTCTTTTTTATCCCAAGGTGATATAGTCAACTTATTATTGCTTGATTCAGGATCATATTTAGGTTTATTCATCGGTCTTGTTCGTAATGTTCCATTAATTGCTTTTTGTATTCTGTCCCGTGAAATATCAACATACTTCTTTTCTGTTTCTGCACCTGCGCCCCTTCTGTTATGCCGTATCGCAGCAATAATTGAGGTTCCAGTTCCAAGAAATGGATCAAATACCCAGTCTCCATCATTTGTCATTGACAGAACAAGTCGTTCAATTAACTCCACTGGAAATTGACAGGGATGTTCGGTTTTTTCCACATGATTACTCTTAACATTAGGAATGTCCCAAATATCGCTTGGATTTTTGCCAAGCGGATTACAAGAATATTGCCCTGCTTTTGGCCCCTTAAAATACTTTTTGGCCGGATATTTCTGAGGCACTCTTACCGGATCAAGATTGAAAACATATTCTTTTGTTTTTCTTGTAAACCAAATTATTGTTTCATAACGACCGGAAAATCTTCTAGAACAATGCAATCCATGTTCAAAATGCCAGACAATTCTATTCCTCATAACAAGATCAAGATCGTGGAATATTGGATATAAAATTGTGTCTATTGGAATAATTGTTCCTTTATTCACATAATTTCCAACTTGCCAGCATATGCTTCCCGTATCAGAAAGGACACGAGCGCACTCCTTTATTACTTCTGCTTGTTGCTTCAGATAAATTTCAATTTTAAGTTTTTTTTCATATTCTTTTCCAATATTGTAAGGAGGTGACGTGACAACCAATTGCATTGATTTATCTGGGATGTCTGATAGTAAATCAAGACAACTCCCGTGAAAAAGTACTGCATGTTCATCTATGCTAAATTTTTCTGAGATCTTTATGTTTAATCCGAACATATCGTTTATCTTCTCCTTATGTTGTCGCCCAACATCACAATAAACTGCAAAACTTGCAGTATAATATCCTTATATCTTCACTTAATAACATTGCACTTATGTGTCCCTTTTTTCAGTAATTTTACAAAATCCTTTAAATTTCATCTATCATTGCATGTCAATAAAAATAATTTCATGTAAAACCGCCAGGTGAAACTCCAGTTCGAATACTATCCTCGAGCTTCTATCAAGCTTTGGACAAGTCTGCGAATGACAACCATGCCGGGATCGTCGATTCCCACCGTCTTATTGCCATAGATCCGAGCTCTTCCCTGTTTGCAGGGTAGTCCACTGAATTCATCCAAAGCTTTAGCCGTGGCCAGATCAGCGGCTTCCAGCAATGCATCTGTATCCTCAATTCCGACGAGGGCCTTCTGTATCGCAGACAGTTCATCAAGCACTGTTTTGTCGCCAAGCTTGCTTTTGCCTCGCTGAGCCATCTTCTTGATACTATGTTCCAGAATTTGTGGCAAGTGCTGCCATGCGACTTCCTTCTTACCTTGAACTTCCTTCGCCGCTGCCATGATGCCTGTGGCAAACAGTGTTGCGAACGACGAAGCACGCGTTCCTGTAAAGGCCTGTGCGCACTTCATGAGCGCCATACCTATATCGTCAGGCAGCTCCGCAGAGACTTCAAGCATTGCCCTGAATCCCGTAACCATGGTTATTCCGATGTCGCCATCACCGATCTGATTATCAAGAGAGTTCAGTTCGTCGGCACAGCTTTCCATCTTACTTGCCATGCTGCTGATAGCACGCCTTAAGATATCGGTGGTCAGCCCGTTATGCATAAGCGCCAACCTTCCAGAAAGCGCATTCACAGGGAGCCATGAGCAGCTGCTCAAGTTCGTCGTCAAGCAGACAGATCGTTAACGTCATACCAGCCATCTCCATTGACGTTGCGTAGTGCCCGACAAGCGGCATCACGATCCTGACGTCCAGATTACCGAGCAAGGTCTTTATGTGTCTGTAAACAATATATAATTCTTCAGTCGGTGTCGCACCAAGACTGTTTACCATGACCGAAACAGTATCGCCCTCAGCAAGTGGCATGTCTTTGATAATCAGATCGAACATCTCTTGTGCGATCTCGTCGGCTTTCTTCAACTTGCCCCGCCAGACGCCCGGCTCGCCGTGGATACCCATACCCATTTCCATTTCATCATCACCGATTTCGAACCCGGGCTTGCCAGCTTGAGGTATGGTGCACGGAGTCAATGCTATTCCGACCGAACGGCATCTGTCCGCTACCTTCTGAGCAACTCGTGTTACTTCCTCTATTTTGGCCTTTTCGTCCGCTTTTGCTCCTGCTATTTTGAATGCATATACAAGACCACCAGTACCACGCCGTTTTTCCTTCTCTTCTGGAGGTGCACTCACAACATCATCTGCAAGCAGGACAGTCGTAGACTCTATACCTTCCATCTCCAGAATCTCCCCTGCCATATCGAAATTCATGACGTCGCCACCGTAGTTTCCATAGAGCCGGACTACACCAAAGCCACTATTCGCCCGACGCATGGCTTCAGCTATCTGCTCTGTCGTGGGTGAACAGAATACGTCGCCAATGGCGGCCGCATCTAACAAACCTTTGCCAACATAACCGGTAAAAATTGGCAAATGTCCCGAGCCCCCACCAGTTACAATGCCCACTTTCCCAGCGATGGGTGCTTCAGGTCGAACAATAATGCGACCCTGAAGTCCTACCTGCTGATAGTACTCCGGGTGCGCAGCACAAAGACCCTCCAACATTTCAGCGACATATTTTGCCGGGTCATTAATTATCTTCTTCATGTGCATACCTTTCTGCTCTATCTCCCGGAAAATTTCTTACATTTTTGTTTAATAACATTTTATTTAAGATTTCCCTGTTTGTAATTTCACGCCAGTCTTTAAATTTTCTCATTAATTGTATGTCAATAAAAACAATTCCAATATTAGTCGAGTTTATGATGTAGAAAAAATATTCTTCAAAATATAATAATGAGAATATGGTAAATATCCGGGTTCTCTTAACGTTCCTAATTTTTTACTTTTTCGAGCAGTTTTTGAATAACATCCTTTGAGGTGATGCCTTCTGCTTCTGCAGCAAAATTTAGAAGAATTCTGTGCTGAAGAATGGGGGTAGCTACAAACTCAATGTCTTCCATCGAAGGAACTGTTCTGCCGTGAAGCGCTGCTCGTGTCTTTGCTGCAAGAACAAGATATTGTGAAGCACGAGGACCTGCTCCCCAGTTGACCCAGTTTTTCACGAAATCAGGTGATTCCTCGAAATTGGGACGGGACGATCTGGCAAGATTGACTGCAGTTTCGAGTATGTGTTCGGGAAGAGGTATTTTGAAGATAAATTTTTGCAGTTTTATGATCTCTTCTCCGCTCACTATCTTTTGTATCGCTTCGAATTCTCTGCTTGTGGTGATCTCAGCGATCTGCTTTTCCTCTTCATAAGAAGGATAATCTATGTCGATATGAAAGATAAATCTATCAAGTTGAGCTTCCGGCAGGGGATAGGTGCCTTCCTGCTCAATGGGATTCTGTGTTGCCAGAACAAAGAAGGGTGGCGCAAGAGGAAACGTGTGGTTCCCTGCAGTGACATTTCTTTCCTGCATTGCCTCAAGAAGCGCAGATTGTGTTTTGGGTGGTGTTCTGTTTATCTCATCTGCAAGGATAATATTTGCGAAAATGGGACCTTTCACAAATTGGAATGCACGTTTGCCTGTGGTCTTATCTTCTGTAAGAATATCAGTGCCTGTAATATCCGAAGGCATGAGGTCGGGTGTGAATTGTATTCTGCTGAATTTGAGGTCGAGAACCTGTGAAATGGTGCTGATGAGAAGGGTTTTTGCCAGTCCCGGCACACCAACCAAAAGGCAATGTCCGTTAGCAAAAATGGAGATGAGGAAATACTCAATTACCTTATCCTGCCCGACGATCACTTTGTGGATCTCGTTTATAATTTTTGCTCTGACTTCAGAGAGATTTTCTATTGTTTGTACATCGCTGTTTGAGACAATACTATCCATGAAATATCCTTCATTCAATAATTTGAGATAGATTGATAAGAGCTGTCTTGTGATGTCAAGATTGAAGAGATGAAGATCGGATATGTCTTGGTTTTGAGGGATGACAGGTTTTGTTATTTGGAGTAGTCGACTCTGTCGGCTTATGGTGCTCAATGCTTTTGCATCGAGAGACTCGATGCACTCCAAAAAGGGCTACTCCGAATTATAAATATTAGTTATTCTGATCCGCCGGCTGAGAAGAGTCTATTTGCTAAAAACACCGCTCATCATTCCGACGGGATAAACCCGTCTCTACCCCATAGTTTGCAGGATGTGTTTATCTTGAACTGAAATAACACACCATTTTTCGATTACGAAAGATTGGTGAGTCGCTCTACCCTCTTCGCTCTACGGCTTTATAATCCCCAGCCAATCTCCAAGTAAAAAGTTCAATCGTCCAATAAGCAGTGAGATACGCGCCATTACTGTGTAACCAAAGGCAGCGCCGAAGCTTATCATAAGGAAATAGATACCCACACGGGCTGTTGTGCCGAAAGCGCCTTCATGTTTCTTGCTGAAGAAGAAATAGACTATACCGGTCAGTGTTCCGATTATCAGAATGAGCTCGCCGATTATCTGAGCTGCATTGCCAGAGGCAAAAGGATTTATGATCGTTGCAGTAAG
>JAUWPE010000077.1 GCA_030611765.1 Candidatus Cloacimonadota bacterium
GAGTGTGGTCAGATCGGATTTGCCCAAATGGACCGCTCTTTCAATCTTGTCCTTGTCATATGAAAGCGCATCAGCGCACCATTTTCCAACAGATTTCATTCTTTCGATCTTATCATAAAGTGTGCCGAGATTTTTTATGAAAGTGATCTTCTTTAATTCATCAACTCGTATTGCAAGGGGGATTTTTTTGTCCGTATCAAAATAGAATTTTGCGTCGCTAAGTCGTGCATTGATAACCCGCTCATTGCCGTAGAGAACTTTGCTTATTGTTTTTGGATTGCTGTTACCGATCCCGATAAAGCAGGGCATGAGTTCATTTGATTTGTTCTGAACAGAGAAGGATTTTTGAGTTTCTGAAAGAGTTGTTGTAAGAACTTTTAGAGGTAAGGATAAAAATGCTCTGTCAAAAGTTCCAACAATAGGAGAGGGATATTCAACCAGATCGGTCACGGTATCGAGCAGTTCGGGATTCTCAACAGGAATGCTACCGATTATCGCAGCAGCTCGCTGAATTTCCTTTTTGATCCGTTCTTTTCTCTCATTTCTATCTGCAATGACAAAGTGCTCTATTAATATATGAATATATTTATTAATTAAAGGTATATTAATAATATTATGTAATTTTTGGAAGCGGTTTCCGAAAGTGAACGTGTTGCTTTTAATCCCATCGATCTCGAATTCGAGAAGTTCGTCATTATACAATGCAAGGATCCAGCGGATGGGACGCGCAAAAAGAAGTGTGCCGTTTCCCCAGTGCATTTTTTTTGGGAAGGGAATTTTTGGAATTACTTCCACGGATATTGTGCTGAGAATTTCTTCGGTTGGTTTTCCTTTTATATGTTTGATGGCACTGAGGTATTCACCTTTTGGAAGTTCTTTTATTATGATATCTTTTTCTTCGAGATTTTGTTTGTTGAGAAACCCCTGTCCGACTTTGTTCAGATTGCCATTTTCATCATAAGCAATACGTTTGGGAGGTCCGACAATTTCTTCGGAGGAATCTGCCTGAGCAGCGGGAAGTCCAGTTACCATTATGCATAATCTGCGTGAAGTCGAATATGGCTGAATCGTATCAAAAGCAAGTTGCGCTTCATGCAGTCTGGTAGAAAAATACTCTTGTAGAAATGTAATAGCGGGTAGTATGTAAGAAGTCGGTAATTCTTCTGTTCCAATTTCGTAGAGATAGGAGTTATTATTCATGTTGAGGTGGAAATTTTCTGATGGTGTAAAGCGTGTCAAGATTTTGGGTCTGCCGGATTGTTTTGAAGCTTATTCTCTCTCCAGCAGGAAGGTTGCTGGTCCGAAATTCAGAAGGTTGATCTCCATGAGCGCACCGAATTTTCCCAATTTTGTAGGAACTCCAAGTTCATTCAAACACTTGCCAAAATACTCATATAGCACTTCTGCTTTTTCTGGAGGAGCGGAGTCGGAAAAGCCGGGACGGTTACCTTTTTTTGTATCTGCATACAAAGTGAATTGCGAGATTAATAGAATTTCTCCATCGATATCTTTCACGCTGAGATTCATTTTACCCTCATCATCCTCAAATATGCGCAGGTTCACTGACTTTTTCGCAAGAAAGTCCGCATGGGCTTCAGTATCATTGTGCCCAACTCCAAGAAAGATGAGCAATCCTTTTCCTATTTTTGAAATAAGTGTACCTTCCACAGAGACAGAAGCATAGTTCACACGCTGAATAAGCAGCCGCATAGTACCTCCTGAAATTTGATGCGAGCAGACTATTTTTGAGTGATGTTTTGTCAACAATCATCAATTTCTTGACGATAAAAATGACTTCACGCATACAAGAGCTTCCTATGAAAAAGATCAAATGCAATATATTTGGAATGAATAAAATGTTGACCATGAAGGGAATGGCTCTACATTTTGGCAATCAAAAGAGGAAGACTGCCTATATACTTTGATACTATCGAAATTTCGCTTATGGCGAGCAATCCGCCGGTTGACGGATAAACACTGTAATTGATTGAATAAATATATTTAAGGATAGTTATAAGTTTAATAGGTATGAAGATTAGATCTGTTTTCTTTATCAGCGTCCTGTTTTTAGTTGCAGCAGGTTATACACTTCTGCAGCATAATGCGATACAGGCAGAGACCATCATCGAAAAAGGTGAGGAGAAGGTAAGCAAGCAAACAGTTGAGGTCACAGATAGCACCGGTAAAACGACTAAAGATACGCTTCTCATTGTTACTGACACCCTGTTTATTGAAAAGCCGGAACTCGGTATTATTGATACAATTCCTTTTGCTGATACTTTAAATCTTACCGAGGAGCACGAGAAACAAAAAGATACAACAAAAACAGTTATACAAAAGAAAAAAAATCATCCCCAAAAAATATCTTCATTTCCAAGCTTGTTCCATCATACAATTTCTATGCCTCTTATGGCAAAAGAGGACTCCACAGAGGTAGTAGAATACCTCAAGAAAGAAGCATTCCCCCACCAGAAATTCAATAAATATTTTGTGAATTCCAAGCTCTATGAACACTCGGATGAAATTGATATCAGAAAGAATATGGTACTGGTTCGAAGCTCTTTTGGAGGAGCCCGTATCCATGCACCTTTTGCATTGGGCTTGGAAAACTATGTGAACGTTCGCTTCCATGAGCAGCTTTATGAGTATCTTTATAAGGATATTGAGCAGGCAGAACAGCTTCGCATTCAGAATAAGCAGGTGCAGGGAATTATTCCGGATATTGAATTTCCTAAAATAAAAATGCCAAAATCTATGCGCAGGTTTTTTGGCGATAATATTGGACGGCTCAAAGTGACCGGTTCTCAAAAGATAACTATTGGTGGATCATCAACAAAACGCAAACCGGAAAGAGTAACCGAAAGCTCAAATAAAGGGTTTTTCCCAGACCTTAAAATGGAGCAAAAGCTGAATCTTGGCATCAGCGGAACTATCGGAAAAAAGATAAAGGTCGATGTAAAACAAACTTCTGATGCATCTATCTTTGAGAAAAATAAGATAAGTATCAAGTATGTGGGCGATGAAGATGATCCCATCAAACTGATCGAGGCAGGTGAT
Source organism: Candidatus Cloacimonadota bacterium (assembly GCA_030611765.1). Classification (GTDB taxonomy): domain Bacteria; phylum Cloacimonadota; class Cloacimonadia; order JGIOTU-2; family JGIOTU-2; genus Celaenobacter. The sequence goes on from JAUWPE010000077.1 coordinate 3,058, forward strand.
ACACGGCTGGCTTTGTCTGGTTCAAATTTCGTTACAAGTCCTGCTTCTTCTGAAAACCTGTTTGGCATCAAGGGTGTATTTGAATTCGGAAAGCTCAAACTCACTACTATTATTAGCCAGCAGGAAGGGAAACAGGCATCGGCATCTGCCACAGGGAATGCAGTCCAACAGGAAACAGAGTATATGGATAAAAACTTTGTAAGGAATAAATATTTTTTGTTTGATGAACCCGAGAATTTGTTTGTAGATTCTCTTAGTGTGCCTGTTAATCCGGACACACTGCCTATGACCGAATGGAGCTATCTTTCCGAGAAAATGCCCAAAGTAGGTTCCGTGGAAATCTTCATTGATGACGGACGTACTGATCCGACGAATATAACGGGTTATGATCTTGATCATACTAATGAATATAGATTTTATAAGCTCACAGATCCTATAAATGAATTTTTTATAGACTATATTAACTCACCATATATGATCCAATTCGGAGTGGGGATTTCGGATAATTATGCCATTGGTGTGATCTATGAGGAGGTGTCTGGAAAGAAGTGGGGCAGTTATGTAGATGGAGTTCCAACCGTTAAAATGATCAAAAAGGATTATTCCACAGATGATTTACCTGCTGCAAAGTGGGGTTATCAGATCAAAAATATCTATAGTCTCGGGGGACAGAATATTGATCCCCAGGGCTTTGAAGTAAAGATCTTTTACTATCCGCCCGGAGCAGGAGGAGAAGCAGAATACAGCATTATAGATTCCAATAATGTGCAGCACAAATTCATAAATATTCTCGATCTCGACACGAATGGAGACGGTATTGTGAACGGAAGTGATGAAACAATTGATTTGGAGACCGGAACTGCTCAATTTCGTATGTGGGAACCATTCCAGCCACACTGGTTCTCGGAATACAGCAGTACACTCGGTAATCCAATGGTTTATAATGAGCGAAATCCTGATATAAATGATTATAATCCTTTCTACCTGAGTGTGAAATCAAACACAGTCGGCAGCACGATAAACTTAGGACACATTAATATCATCGAGGGAAGCGAGAAGGTCTATGTTGACGGAGTGCTGATGAAAAAGGGAATCGATTATGATATTGATTATTTTGGCGGCACAGTGCGGCTCAAGGGTGATGCAGCCAGCAATCCTAATGCTAAAGTCAAAGTCGATTTCGAGTACGAGCCCTTCTTCAGTATGGACAAGAAGAGCATGTTCGGTCTTCGGGCAGATTATGAATTCAATAATAATGCAGAGATCGGTGCGACATTCATGTATGAGGGGGGAGCTTCCGGCAATAAGCATGTAAAGGTAGGAAGCGAGCCCACTAAGATATTTGTTGGAGACATCGATGGCTCTGTAAAAGCGGACCTACCCTTTGTGACTGATCTCGTAGATATGATACCACTTATGAGAACCAATGATAAATCAACAGTGTCACTTTCCGGTGAAGTCGCAATGAACATTCCTGATCCTAATACCACCGATAACAAAGAGGCATATATCGATGATATGGAAGCTATCAATGAGATATTTTCTATTGGTATTAGCCGTTCCGAATATGATTTTGCCAGTTATCCTATCGGAATCGATTCTCTTATGGCAGATACACTTGTTACCCTTATTTCCAGAGGTGATCTGAGCTGGTATAATCCACATAATGTATTCCAGAAAAAAGATATCTATCCCGATCTTCCAACCGATGAAGGAAGAGAGTATGTCTCTGTGCTGGAATGCAAGCTAAAGCCCATATCCCAGCTACCAAACTGGGCTGGTATCATGAAAAGTTTTGGCAGAACTGCTGAGGATTTTGAGAAAAAACGCTATCTCGAACTAACCTTGAAAGCAAAAGATGCTGAGCTTGGTGACACGCTCTTTATCAACCTTGGTACCATGAGCGAGGACTATTATCCGATCACTCATCCGAATGGCATTTTGAATTATGAAGATCGCAATCGGGATGGTGTGCTCGATGTGGGTGAAGACGTAGGACTTGATAATGTACCTGGCACAGACCCGGTACCTCCCAAAAATCATGATGAAGATGATGAGCCCGGAATCGACGATGGAAATGATGATTATAATTATACTGCAGGATCATCAAATTACAGTGGAATAAACGGTGATGAAGTCAACGGACGTCTGGATACTGAGGACTTGAATAGAAACTTTGTGCTCGACACAAAAAATAATTATTTCCAATATGCTATAGACCTCACAAACGTAGATCCCGAAATTCTCATTTCAGAATATAATGATTGGAAATTCATCCGCATTCCTTTGCAGGATTCGACATATTTTCACCCCGCTGATACTCTAAATCCTTCTTGGGGCTATATTCAAAGTGTCCGTTTGTGGATGAAGACCGAATCTTCGGACGATCTGGTTATTGATATCGAGACTTTCGAACTGGTTGGTAACAAATGGATTGCTTCTGCCATTATGGATACTACTTTGCACACACCTGCAGACCTTCAACCCGATGAAGCGTTCGAGGTGGCAACTGAAAATAACTCCAATAATCTTGATTACACTCCACCTCCCGGCTCATTGACAGGTGATGATGATAAAGAAAAAGAGATCGAGCAGTCTCTCGTATTGAAAATCCAAAATCTTGAACCGGATAGATATATCTATGCAAAGGAGAATTTCTCCGAAAAATTAGACTTGCTGAATTACAGCAAAGTGAAATTATGGGTCTATGGCCAGCATGCCACAGGATCTCCACGAAATGCATCGGATACTGAAATAATTATTTTCCGACTTGGTGCAGATACATCGAACTATTACGAGTATCGTCAATCTGTGCAGGTGTATGATGATATTGACTCAAAAATGACAGAGAGCCGCTGGCAGGATATCACTATTGATTTTACGGAATTTACGGATCTGAAGAAAAGTGATATGCCCGACACAACTGCTCGTTTGAGAATTGTGGGTAATCCTTCTCTTGGTTATATCAAGCAGATAGCAGTCGGACTAATTCGTCCCGATAGTATGCAGACTGCATTTAGCGGGCGCATTTTCTTTGATGATATTCGTGTGAGCGACCCCTACAGCGAAATGGGTATGGCTGCCAGATTAACGCTTGATACAAAAATTGCAGATTTTGCCGATGTAAAAATCAATTTTGAAAGGAAGACCCCAAATTTCTATTCCCTTGGTGAAAGTGCCGGTGGCGGTTCGGACAGCTATTCCTATGACCTTAGGAATAATATTTATCTTCATAAATTTATGCCCGATGAATGGGGCTTCAATATCCCGTTGAAATTCGATTATACCTTTAGTGAAAGCAAGCCGAGATTCCAGCCGAATTCGGACATAAAACTCATCACACCTGAAGAAAAGAATGAATATAAAACCCTTCGGGAATCAAAATCTGCATCGATCTCGCTTCGAAAAAACAAAAAATCGACAAACTTCTTTGCAAAGCTTTTTCTCGATAACACTTATGTCGCAGCAACAGTTCAGAATAACAATATCCTTTCGCCTACAAAACGGGACACTACTTACAAATATACAGGAACATTGAATTATGCATTGAATTTCGCTAAAAATACTCATGATATCAAAATTTTTGAAAAATTCAATGTGTACTTCCTTCCCCAGAAGATCACCTTCAATACTAATTATAACTATACGAGGTACAATTCATGGACCAAGCTGAGCCAGGATACACTTTTCATAAAAGATGATAAGGTGCCGGAACACACCCTGAATCCTAAACTTACTGTGGATTATGAGTTGTTCACAAATTTTGATACTGATTATTCGCTGAACATGACCCGTAATCTTGGGAAGAAAAATAAGGTAGGAAAACTGAATATCGGTGTGGAAACTGCCAGAAATCAGGATGTGAAACTAAAATATGTGCCGGAGTATCTGAATTTTTTCAAATTCAATACGGAGTATAAGACTGGCTATAAACAGAATCGTAGAGAAAATCTACAAAATGACTCATTAAGTGTTCAGTATGAAGTTGAAAATGAACGGAAAACTTCCGCAAACATAACACTGAAGTTTGATAAATGGGGTAAGAGCATCATGAACCTTATTGAGATCGATGAGGTCGTAGTTGAAGAAAAAGGGAAAGTTCAAGTTGAAGAAATAGTTGAGGAAGTAATTGAAGAAGAAAAGGGTAATGACGAAGTAGAGGAGGTATTAGAGGAAGAAGTCGAAGAGATCGATGAAAGAGAGTTGGAGGAAGGGGAGAAACAAATGGAATTGGAGGACTGGGAGTTGGAAAATGAATTGGAAGAGCAGGAGATCGAAGAGAAAAAAGAAGAAATTATTGATACTCTTGATATTGAGATCGAAACACCGGAGGGTGAAGAAGAGGTAATTGCGGAAGAAGGACCTCCACCACTTAACATCAAAAAAATTGCGATGTACACCACCAAAGTGCTTGGCTTCTGCGTCAATAAGTTTGGTTCCGTGGATCTCAGTTATTCAAGTACCTATAAAACAAAATACTATGTGCCGCCGGATTCTATACCCGACCTTTATTATCAGCTTGGATTACGCGACCTCACATTCGGGCAGATACAATCAACAGGTCAGGTAGATGCCTTTTCTGCCAATACACGAACCAGCTTTGAACTAACTAAGTTCATAAGCGCAGAAGTAAGTGCAAAATACGGCATCGGCCTGAATCAAAATTCCGGCAACAAGACAAAAACAGAGTCGATAACTCTGCCTGGGCTCGTTCTTGGCTTCAATGGAATTGATGATTTCCTGAATGCAAATTTTCTCAGTAATAGCCGGCTCTCAACGAGTTTTTCCCGCATGATATCTAATACAGGGTCAGGATTCTGGGATACACCGGAGAGTTCTACAGAGAAGTTCCAGTTCAGTCCGCTTATCTCTTTCAATACTAAGCTATTCAATAAGATAAATGCAAATCTTGGTTTTAATTATAACTTCAGTAACCAGATAAGTTATATTGAAAATAATAAGGAAACAAGAACTGATGAAGCGAGCGTCAGCACAACTTTTCGCTATACATTCCAGTCTGCAAAAGGAGTGAAAATTCCTCTGCTTGGAAGTCTGAAAATAACGAACAAAACCGATATTGACCTCGATATTAGTTATACTTCCAATCAGTCAAAATATACCAATACATCTATGCAGAAATGGGAACCAACTGTAAATAAAAATACTTTTAAGGTTGAGCCAAGGGTGACTTACAACTTCAGCAGAGACATTAATGCAGGACTCACAGCCCGTTACGAAGCCCAAAAAGACGTGAAAGCAGGAACTTCGACCACAACTACAGCAATTAATATTTGGGTAGAATTCAAATTCTAAAATGAAGGGGAGAGACTACAAACGTCTGATCGCAGTTGGCGATATACACGGGCAGTTCGATATGCTGCAAGAGTTGATGGGAAAGATCGATCCTACGGATAAGGATTTCTTTGTCTTTATCGGAGATTATATCGATAGAGGGAGAAAAAGCCGCGAAGTCGTTGACTATCTGATAAATTTTAAAAAGGAATATAAATCGGTTTTTCTTCGGGGAAATCACGAGGATATGCTTCTGGATTATCTGGGGCTGGATAAGGAAGCAATTTACGGCTCGTATTATGAACGAAATGGCGGAGAATTTACTGCGCTTTCATACGGAGGCGCCGGTTCAACGATCGACGATTTGGAACATCTCATATCGGAAGAGCATTTGGAATTTATAAAGGACACGAAGATATTTTTTGAAACAGAGAATTATTATTTTGTTCACGCCGGATTGATGCCCGGAGTTCCTTTTGATGAACAGAGCAGAGAGACACTTTTGTGGATCCGGCATCAGTTCATTGATTATCCGTCAGCTGACGGATTGGATAAGGTCGTTGTGTTCGGGCATACTCCACAGCGCAGAGTGCTTATTACGGATGATAAAATTGGTATAGATACAGGAGCGGGATATTTTAAGAAATTGAGTGCGATCGATTTATTCACAAAAGAAATTTTTCAGGTGAGTTATCGGTAGGGCTGATTTCCACCAGTCCTAACCCGAGTCAGGTTTAGGTTTTTAAAATCCTATCATTAATAATTTTTCCAGTATTAGAATAGTTTCAATAATTTCTCATATATAACAGGTTTTTTCTAAACTGGACTTGGGTTATGCAGAGAATACGAAAATACTGGATTCCCTCTTTCGAGGGAATGACATCTCTTTTATGAGTGTGCTAAATCACGAGTTGGTCGTGAAGGGAACGATTCGGGTTAATAAGTCGTACGTTGAATTAGGTCATTTTGAGTGCAAATGACCTTGCAACTCTTTTTTTCGTTTTAGTTGAACACATATACGAAAATACTGGATTCCCTCTTTCGAGGGAATGACATGCTTTTATGAGTGTGCTAAATCACGAGTTGGTCGTGAAGGGAACGACTCGGAGTGAAATAGTATTATGAAGTATTTGCAGCTGAAGCACTGTTATATGAAGTTGAGGTGCAAATCTTATTAATCATTGATCTCCCCTAAATCTTCCCTCACTTTAAGTATCTTTAACCTC
>JAUWPE010000086.1 GCA_030611765.1 Candidatus Cloacimonadota bacterium
TTCTTCACTGATCGCTTTTCCGTTATGATACAGCCTGATCTCATCAATTCCTCCACCTATATCTTTTGCGGAAACGGTTATTGTAACTTCCTCATTCTTTAATTCAGAATTTGTTTCCGGCGATATTATTTTAACTTCCGGTGGTAAAGCTACACCATTTCTGATGTCAGTTACAGGTTTAATGTCTTTCCCCTGTAACACGGAAGCTACATAAGCAGGATTATAATATTTTTCATAAAAGTTATCTATTGAGTACAATTTGTTTCCGACTCTAACATTAATATATTTCGCACCGTTAGGAGATGCGTTAAAATATCCTTCAGGGGTCATAACTATCCATTCACCGTCGGAAAAACTAATAAATTGTGCAACTTCTTTGCCTGTTTTTATGTTCCAGAAACGGGTAGTACTATCTAAACTATTCGAAATAATATGGTTCCCATCAGCAGTTATTGTTAAAAAAAGAACAGGACCGGTATGTCCTTTAAAAGTTATTATTTCTTTCCCTGTTCCTATGTCCCATAATTTTATTGTATTATCGAGACTGCCGGAAATGAAATAGTTCCCATCCGGGGTTACTGCTGTGGAAGTAATATAATCAGTATGTCCTTTAAACGATTTTAATTCTTCCCCTGTTTTTATGTCCCATAACGTTATTGAACCACAATCCATTTTGGCAGACTGATCTACATCCACATTGCCGGAAATGAAATATTTCCCATCAGGGGTTATTGATAAGGAGTAAATATTAGGAGCTCCGGAGAAAGCCCCAACAGAATACCCTGCGAAAGATCTTATTTCTTTTCCTGTTTCTATGTCCCACAACTTATATTTGCCATACCCATACCCTGCAAGAAAAGACTTCCCATCAGGGGTTATTGCTAATGAAGAAATAAATGATATTTCATTAGAAAGAAAATCTGCTTCAGTATGCCCTGTAAAAGATTTTAATTCTCTGCCTGTTTCTATCTCCCATAACTTGATTGTTCCATCCAGACCACCAGACTCATTTTTATCAAGTATATCACCGGAAATGAAATATTTCCCATCAGGGGTTATCGATAAGGAAGAAATACGACCTGAATGCCCTGTAAAAGATTTTAATTGTTTCCCTGTTCCTATGTCCCATAACTTGATTGTGCTGTCAAAGCTGCCGGAAATAAAAGATTTCCCATCAGGGGTTGTCGCTAATGAATAAATAGGAACAGAATGCCCTGTAAAAGATTTTATTTCTTTTCCTGTTTCTTTATCCCATAATTTAATTGCTCCAGATCCATAACCAGAAAGAAAATACTCTCGTTCGGGAACTGTTACTATTGGGATAGCCATATCAGTATTGCCGGAAAAGGATTTTAATTCTTTCCCTGTTTCTATGTCCCATAACGTTATTATATTAAACTCGCCGGAAAATAAGGATTTCCCGTCAGGTGTGATTGCCAGGGATGTTATACAATTATTATGGTCTTTAATGGTTTTTATTTCTTCCCCTGTTCCTATATCCCATAACTTTATTGTGTTATCCCTGCTGCCGGAAAAAAAACAATTCCCATCTGGTGTTATTGCTAATGACTCAACAAACTCAGTATGACCTTTAAACGCCCTTGTTTCTTTCCCTGTTTCTATGTCCCATAATTCTATTGTTCCGTTCCAACCACCGGAAAGAAAAGATTTCCCATCAGGGGTTATTGATAAGGAAGAAATGCCTTTGGTCTGGCCTTTAAACGTTAGTATTTCTTCCCCTGTTTCTATATTCCACAGCTTTATTGAGTCATAATCTTCTTCTTCATACCCACCGTTGCTGCTGGAAAGAAAATAGTTACCATCAGGCGTTATTGCCAAGGATGTTATCCAATTAGTATGCCCTTTAAAAGATTTTAATTCTTCCCCTGTTCCTATATCCCATAACTTTATTGTGTTATCACTACTGCCGGAAAGAAAAGACTTTCCATCAGAAGTTATTGCTATTGCATGAGTATTTGCTTTAAAAGATCGTATTTCTTTGCCTGTTATTATATTCCATAACTTTATCTCATCATAACCGCAGGAAAGAAAGGACGTTCCATCAGGGGTTATTGCTACTGAGATAATTCTGCCGGTATGCCCGGAAAAAGTTCTTATTTCTTTCCCTGTTCCTATGTCCCATGATTTTATTGTCTTATCATAACTCCCGGAAATCAAATATTTTTTATCCGGTGTTATTGCTATCGAGGTAACCATATCAGAATGTCCCAACTGCACAAAAATCTCTGGTTTGTCTGTTTGGGCATAGAGTGTGCTAACCGTAAGGAGCAAGGAAGTAAGGACTAATAAAACTATAAGTCGTTTCATTTATTTTTCCTCCATTTTATTTACGCAAAACAAATTTATAACATTATTTTCGATCATTTCTCAAACACTGTCCATTGATATACTTTTTCCGTAATTTCTTTTTCTGGTTTTTTCATTTTAATACCTCTTGTTTTTGCTATTTGGGAACTTATATCTGTTTCAATGATATCGATATAGGTCCCGTCTCCCATATTTTCTCTTCTATAATTAACAGCAGTGTGCTTTTCGGTTGAGGCTTGCAGAATTAATTGCTCCACACCACTCGGCTCGCAAATTACACCATCAAAAGGAATTTGGATCCATTGATTTGCCTGATCTGTTGCAATCGGATAATTATCTAAGAGTAATATTTGGGTCCCATCAGAAAAAATATACATCAATCTGACAAAACAGGATTTGTTTGTTCTGACTAATATCTTCGGCTCTTCATCATAATAATAAATAACCGGACCATCAGACATTTTATCGGTTTGCAGATCTACTTTCAGGCGGTTATCAGTTTGGATCGAATTGTATAAAGCGAGCTTGTTGCTTAGTGCTTGCTTTAGGTTTTCCGGTTTGATCTTATCCCAACCGATATTTTCACAGGTAATTTTATTCACGAAAAGTTGGTTGTTTTTAACGACTCTTTTTTTTGTATTTTCCATCGTTAAGGTAAGGAACATTCCATTCTCCGATTCTAGAATTTTCCCTCTGAAAACAATATCAGCTGATTGATATTGTGAATATGAGACACTTTGCCAATTATTTTTTGTGATGAGAATGCCGGAACATATTTCAGCAAAGTTCTTCCCGAAATTGGAAATGAAACCGGTGTTTTCATATTCGAATGGATAAAAGATAAATGAATAATTTTCTGATTGCTGAAGCAGAAAAGTCTTTAAAAGCTCGTTTGCTAAAGTTTCTGTTGATTTTGGAGATGTAACAGAAAGAGTTATAAGTTTTTTTTCGATTTTCTGACGGGATGGGAGCTCACCAATATCATTCTGAAATTCATTTTGCCATTTGTTTAAGAAAAGATAAATTTGAAGATCATCCTGTAGCAAGTCAGTTTGGAAAATACATTCCTCATATTTTTTAATAGATTGTTCAGGATTATTCTCTGCTAGTTCTTCTGCAAAGTCAAATATTTCGGAAATCTTGCTGATCGAATTTTTGATCTTGTTTTTGAAAGAATTCCGCAGATCTTTTGCCGGAATACCGATAAGAACATAAACATTCTCTTTCTCCTTTTCTGTTTTCAAAATTTCATATCCCATTATTTCCAGATCGGTTCGGACTTTGGTTTCGCTTAAGAAATATTCTTCTACTTTTGCTTCCGATCCGCTTCCTGCTTCCGAAGAATGATTGATAGTTTCCCCGGATACATTACAAGATATTGTAGATGATGCGTCTTTCAAGGCTTCCAGTTTTGCATAATTTTCAGCTTCCAGAATATCTCCATTCTTGATTTTTGCGAAACCTTTACCAACGAAATAATTCGGATATTCTTTTGAAACATCAGATGTGAACCAATTTGGGATGGCTGATAATGTAGTTGAAAGTAATAAAAATCCCATTAACAAAATTTTAATTTTCATCAATTCTCCTTAATTTAAATCTAATAGCCACTAATGTATGTATCCCCGCCATTAATGTCGTGAACACCACCGATTTGGTGGTATCTGCGCAATATTGCGTGGATTTCGTTTTTAGATTTTCAACTTTTTTCATTTTTTTTCAATTAAATTTAACTCCAAATTATCCGCCAGCTGGCGGACTAACAATTTTATTTCTTGCTGTATGGGTAACGTGTGTATAAATTTCAGTTGCTTGCCCCGTAGTTTTGAAAAAATGTATCGGGGTTCTACTACTTTTATGTCCTAATAATTCTTGAATATATCTGAGGTCAGTTCCATGTTCTAAAAGATGTGTAGCAAAACTGTGTCGCAATGTATGTATTGTAGCAGGTTTATTTACTCCACTTGTTATCACAGCATCTTTAAATATTTTTTGAATAACTCTTCTACTGAATTGTTCACCATGTCTTCCCTCAAATAACCATACTTTAGGTTTGTAAATTTTGTAATATTCTCTTAACATTTCCAAAATTGTATCAGACAAAAGTACGTATCGATCCATATTTCCTTTTGCACTTCTTATAAATATCTGTTTTCTGTCTGATTGGATATCTGATATTTTTAAATGCACTGCTTCAGTGAGCCTTAATCCGGCAGAATAAATTAAATAAATAATGCATTTGTGCTTCAGGTTATTGATCTGTTTTAAAATTTTTGTTACTTTTTCTTCGCTTAGAACTTCCGGCAATTTACTTTCTTTGAGTGGTCTCGGCACGTAATATTTTTCTACCGGTTTTCCTAATACCTTTTCGTAGTAAAACTTAATGCTGCATTCTCTCGTTTCGATCTGCATAAAATTTTCCAATTTTAAGCGATATTTATTTGAGTAGGATATTATCGTCAAGAAAAAATGTAGAGGTGTTAAAACAGACAAGTAATAATACATTGCCAAACCCGACACAGGTTAATACTAAAGAGAGAGTCCTCAAAATCATAAAACAATTGACACAAATATTCCTTCTCCGAATTCAAGTAAGGAATGATTTTACAAGGAGAAACCCATGAATAATAAAGAGAAAAATCCCTTTCTCAAACCTTTCGATACTCCCTTTGATACAGTTCCATTTGATAAGATATCAAAAGAAGACTTCATGCCTGCAGTGGAAAAAGGGCTTGAAGATGCGTGGCAAAATATGGAGAAGATCAAGAATAATTCTGATGAACCGAATTTTAAAAATACCATCCTTGCTTTTGAAACTTCAGGCGAGCTTCTCGATAAAGTTACAAATACGTACTTTAATCTATACGGCGCAGAATCCGATGACGAGTTCAAGGCATTAGCTCAGAAGATCTCACCTATGCTTGCAGAATTTAGCAGCAAGGTGCTGATGGATCCTGAACTTTTTAAACGAGTTGAGAATATCTTTCAAGATCAGAAAGGTCTGAACAGCGAGCAGAAACGATTGGTTGAGAAATTTTATAAGCAATTCGTGAGAAACGGTGCACTGCTTCCTCCTGAAAAGAAAAAGCGACTGAAAGAGATCAATACTGAGATCTCAACTCTTGGTCCAAAATATTCCCAGAATGTGCTGAAAGCAACCAATGCCTTTGAACTTCATATCACTGATGAAGCTGAGCTTGAAGGAATACCGCAGAACGCAAAGGATGCAGCAGCTTTCACAGCAAAGAAAAAAGAAAAAGATGGCGGATGGCTCTTTACTTTGCAGATACCGAGCGTGATGCCTGTTCTGAAATATGCAAGCAATCGTGAACTGAGAGAGACCATTAGCCGGGCATTTCGAGCTCGGGCATATAAAGGTGAGTTTGATAATCGGGAAATCCTCAAGAAGATCGCTGATCTCAGACAGGAACGAGCAGAGTTGCTTGGGTACAAAACTCATGCTGAATATGTGCTCGAAGAACGCATGGCAGAAAAGCCAAAAACAGTGGTGGATTTTCTTGAAAGGATCTATTCGATCGCCTACCCTGCTGCAAAAGATGAGGTTCGGGAGCTGGCAAAACTTGCTAAGGAATTGGATAATATTGATGAGCTCAATTCCTGGGACAGTAGCTATTATGCAGAGAAATTGAAGAAGATCAAATATGATTTTGATGAAGAAGAGTTGCGTCCTTATTTCAAAGTGGAAAATGCTGTTGAAGGTCTGTTCAAAGTAGCTGAAAAACTCTATAATATCTCCTTCGCAGAAGTGAAAAATATACCTGTTTATAATGAAGATGTGAAGGTGTATGAGCTCAAAGATAAAGATGGCTCTCATCTGGGACTTTTTTATGTTGACCTCTTCCCCCGTGAAACAAAACGCAGCGGTGCCTGGATGACCAATTTCAAAACTCAGGGTTATGAAAACGGGAAGGTGCGTAAACCTCATGTAGCAATTGTGGCAAACCTCACTCCATCAACAGATAAGAATCCCTCTCTGCTGGAACTTAACGAAGTAAAAACGCTGTTCCATGAATTTGGACACGCACTGCACGGACTGCTTTCCGACTGTACGTACAAAACTCTTGCAAGCCCGAATGTGTACTGGGATTTTGTCGAACTTCCTTCCCAAATTATGGAAAATTGGGTTATGGAAAAACAAGCACTCGATTTGTTTGCCCGGCACTATAAAACAGGTGAGAAATTACCAGATGAACTTATTCAAAAAGTGAAGGATGCTGAAAATTTCAATAAAGGAATGGCGAACATTCGTCAGCTTTCTTTTGGATTTCTTGATATGGCATGGCATGCGCACGATCCTCGTAAGATCGATGACGTGAAAGCTTTCGAAGATGAAGTGAATGAAAAAACCCGTTTGTACCCAAAAGTTGATGGAGGAAGTATTTCCTGCAGTTTCGCACACATCTTTGCAGGTGGTTATTCTTCAGGATATTATTCGTATAAATGGGCTGAAGTGCTCGAGGTAGATTCCTTCCAGCTCTTTAAAAAAAATGGCATTTTCAATCAGGAAATTGCCGATTCCTTCAGAAAGAACATTCTTGCTAGAGGAAACACTGCTCACCCGATGGAACTGTATGTGAAATTCCGTGGACGCGAGCCCGATCCTGATGCAATGTTGAAAAGAGATGGATTGCTGAAGTAAAAAAGTAATTGCACAAATAAAAAAATCATATTTAACTTTTTATAATATATACTGTGAAACTTGAGTTTTTTAACCTAAGGTTACTAGTAAAATACCTGAGAAGGAAAGAACAAGACCGATAAATCGTCGGAGGGTAAAACGTTCCTTCAAAAATATTGCCGCAAGAATAAATATAAAAATAACGCTCGTTTGATTGATCGCAGTAGCGACACTTGCATATGCATATTTTATACCAGCCAGCCAGATTACCATTGACAGATAAGCTCCGAGAAGAGTGCCCGGAATAATGTACTTCCATTCTACAGAGGGCTTGAAGGTTTTGAAAATAATTTTTCTTCTTGGATGAAACACTGCGATAATAGCCATCACAATAGTACCGGAAACGAGCCGTATTTCCGTGCACCATAATACAGATGCATTATCAAGGATCGGTTTTATCATGATAATACTTACTACCATTGTAAGTACAGAAATCACACCAAGAAAAATGCCAAGCGCAAGATGTTTTCTGGGAATATTAGATAAGGAAACACGCACGGTGGTTACTGCGATCGCACCGATAATGAGAGCTGCTCCAACGAACTGGAGTATAGAAAGTTTTTCTCCCAAAAATATATACGAAAGACCGATCACAAAGGGATTGAATAGACAATTGACCACAGATGAAACTCCAGCACCAAGAATATTCAGACTGGAAAAATAGATAGTATCCGCAAAAGAAATTCCGATGATACCGCTGGCAATTAGAATGAGATAATCTTTCATGGGCATTGCCGGAAATATCTCATGCCCTAAGACGAGCGAAGTAAGAATAAACAGAATTGATGCAAGAGTGTTTTTGAAAAAATTGAGTGCAAAGGGTTTTGTTGTTTCACCGCTTTTACGGAAGAACATAACTGCCCCAGCCCAGACTATTGCAGAAATTAACGAGAGTATTTCACCAAAATAGGGAATATTCATGACTGAAGTTTCTCAGGAGTGAAAAATACTAAAAAAATCATATTTTACCTTTTAAAAATATATTTTTCGAGATTAGTTAGATTTAATTTCTAACCCTAATTTCTAATTACAAATAAAATGTCAAAACTTAAATGCAAAATTAATTTTTTCTTCATTTTCTTAATTTTTTCGATTGCCCCAATTTGCCATCTCATTCCCAATCCCCAGATTGGGAATGTCATCATCTTTTGATAAATTTCTAATACATTCATTTTGAGAAAGTTAGAATGTAGTTTCATAGGAGAATAGTACTGATCAGCTATCTTCATAAATCTCAAATCGCTAATCATCATTCTTCAATTGTTGCGTTCCCAAACAGGGGTTTGGGAACGAGAAGACTGAAAGGTTTGGGAACGAGAAGACTGAAAGGTTTGGGAACGAGAAGACTGAAAGTTTTGGGAATGAATATTATCATTTTTAACAAAATCACCAATCTCATCATTTTATATTTTTTAAACCTTTGATTATTTTCGTTTCTAAACCTTTGAGTGTTCTCGTTCCAAAACCTTTCAGTTTTCTCGTTCCCAAACCTTTCAGTCTTCTCGTTCCCAAA
>JAUWPE010000183.1 GCA_030611765.1 Candidatus Cloacimonadota bacterium
GTAAGAGAATCAGAACCAAATGTTGCTGTTCCTTCAAAATATCCTGTTACATAACTGTTCCCTGCATAATCAATTGTGATTGAATATCCTCTATCATCATCACTCCCCCCAGCAGCAGTCGCCCATTCCCAAACCGGTTCCTGTGCATAACCACAAATCGTAATAAGTAGTAATCCTGATAAAATAACCATACTTTTTACCGAACATATTCGGCATTTAACTTCTATTTGGGGGTTGCTGATGAAATTTATGTCAAGCAATTCAAGCATGTGTCACTTCTCTAAACTAATAATCCCTATCTCTTAACTCTTCTCAAATAGTTCGTTTTGCTTCTTTATCTGTTTTCCTGTCGAATCGAGACCGAAATGCTTGTATGCTTTTTCTGTTACTTCTCTGCCGCGAAGAGTTCTTTTCAAAAATCCTTTTTGCAGTAAATAGGGTTCGTATATTTCCTCTATCGTGCCCGGATCTTCACCAATTGCCATTGAAAGGGTTTTCAATCCGACTGGACCACCCTTATAAAACTCGATGATCGTCTGAATGAGTTTCTTGTCCATTTCATCCAAACCAAGTTCGTCAACTTCCAGCATTTTGAGGGCAGCATCAGCAATCTCTTTTGTGATAACTCCATCCCCTCTTATCTGTGCGTAATCACGAACACGTCGGAGAAGACGGTTTGCAATTCTTGGAGTGCCTCGGGAACGGCATGCAATTTCCTGCGCTCCATCCTTCTTGATCTCGACACCCAACAATTTTGCAGAACGTAGCACTATCTTAAAAATCTCTTTTGTGTCATAATAATCAAGCCGAAGCACAAGTCCGAACCTGCTCCGGAGCGGAGCGGTTATCAAACCAGCACGCGTGGTCGAGCCCACAAGTGTAAATGGTTCTAGGTTAAGTCGCAGAGTTCTCGCACTCGGTCCCTGGTCGATGATAATCTCAAGATTGAAATCCTCGATCGCAGGATAGAGATATTCCTCAATCACATGATTCAAGCGATGTATCTCATCAATAAAAAAGACATCCTTTGCGCTGAGATTTGTCAGAATACCCGCCAGATCGGATGGCCTCTCTATTGCAGGACCTGATGTGGTTTTGAGTTCGGTATTCAGCTCATTTGCAATAATAATAGAAAGTGTGGTTTTTCCAAGTCCCGGAGGACCGTAAAAAAGAATGTGGTCAATCGGCTCATTGCGCTGCTTGCACGCCTGGATCGTGATAGATAAGATCTCTTTTATTTTTTCCTGTCCGACAAAATCCTTCAGCGTTTTCGGACGCAGTGTGGTATCATAAGTAACATCGTCATCCATCATTTCAGGATCTGTTATTCTTTCATCCATACAAACCTCGTTACATTTCTTTCAGCTCGAGTATCCTGTCGCGGATCTCGGCAGCTTCTTCGTAGCGCAAATCCCTTGCCAGTCGGTTCATCTCTTTTGTCAGCAGTTCGATTGCGTCTTCTTTGCTATTTATTGTGAGATACTTTTTGAAATCAAGTTTTTTCTGTTCTGCAGCTCCGAAACCCTTTTTCTGCTCCTTCTTGAACTCGGCAACAGAGGTGGACTTCATGATGCTTTCAATTGTTTTACTTATTGATTCGGGTGTAATATTGTGCTTTTTATTGTATTCTTTCTGGATTTTTCTGCGGCGGTTCGTTTCGCTTATCGCATACTTCATTGCTTCGGATACTTTATCAGCATAGAAAATCACTTTACCGTCAATATGCCGTGCTGCACGTCCCGCAGTTTGGATGAGCGAGCGAGTTGAACGGAGAAAGCCAGCTTTATCAGCATCAAGAATCGCAACAAGTGCAACTTCGGGCAGATCGAGCCCTTCCCGAAGAAGGTTCACACCAATAAGTACATCGAACTCACCTAACCGCAAATCCCTGATGATCTCAATTCTGTCCAGCGTATGCACTTCGCTATGCAGATACTTTGCTCTCACCCCAATTTGTGATACATAATTCGTAAGATCTTCTGCCATTTTTTTAGTCAGGGTTGTAACAAGCACGCGCTGTCCTTTTGCCGCATGTTTCTGTATTTCCTCGAGCAGGTCATCAACCTGAAATTCAGCTTTCTTCAGTTCGATCTCCGGATCAATAAGTCCTGTTGGTCGGACAATTTGTTCAACGATCACTCCTTGTGATTTATCAAGCTCATAGGAAGCTGGCGTGGCGGACATAAACACAACCTGGTTCATCATATTTTCGAATTCATAAAATTTCAAAGGACGATTATCATACGCAGATGGCAGGCGAAATCCATTATCAACCAGCGCTTTCTTTCGTGAGAAATCTCCTCCAAACATGGCATGAACTTGCGGGATCGAAGCATGAGATTCATCAATGATCATGAGATAATCATCAGGAAAATAATCCAGCAGGCAGGCAGGACGCTCTCCTTGTTTTCTTCCTGAAAGATGGCGCGAATAATTCTCAATGCCGGATACATATCCAACTTCACGCATCATCTCGAGGTCAAAACTTGTTCTCTGCTGGATTCGCTGTGCCTCGATCCACATATTTTTATCTTTGAAAAACTTCACCCGCTCTTCCATCTCTTTTTTGATTTTTCCAAGTGCGTTTTCAAGATTTTCCGGTGAGGTAATGAAATGCCGCGCAGGATAGACTGCATACTCATCAAGCTCTTCCAGAATTTCACCGGTTAGAGGGTTGATGCGATATAATTTTGTGATCTCATTGATATCAAACTCAACTCTGATAGAATTCTCGAGATATGCCGGATATATTTCAACTACATCACCACGCACACGAAAGGTTCCTCGTTGAAATTCAAAATCATTTCGCGCATAATAAATATTCACCAGTTTGCGAAGAAGCTCATCCCTTTCCAGTTCCTGTCCAACTTTCAGGTCGATAAGCGACTCCCTGTATTGCTC
>JAUWPE010000044.1 GCA_030611765.1 Candidatus Cloacimonadota bacterium
AATAATGCTTAGGAGTTCACCTGAAAATATTTCTCTTTTGATTTCATCGTGATGTATGCCTACGAAATCCATATATTCAATCGTAGCAAAGATCTTTTTATGGGGATTGTAAATTCCCTCAAGATAATCGAGACGCTCATCAACAACTTCAACAGTCGCGAGGTTTGGTTGTGTTGCTCCGGAATAGTAATCCGAAGTATCTGCCTCACTGCCTGTTACTGCATTGAAGATAGTGGTTTTGCCACTTTTGGGAAGACCAACAAGTCCGATTTTTATCATGGCATAACTTTCCTAAAGTAGTATATATTCGTCAATTATTATTGATAATCGTTTGTATGCTAAGTAAATAAAATCGTCAAAAGTTGCACTTATTACTTGAATCTACTTATTATAAAAATAGGGGACGCAAACTTGGATTGGAAATAACCACAATAAAGGAGCTTGAAAAACCTCTTGTGCAGGCATTCTGCATCGATCATATTATGGGTATCGAAGGTCAGGTTCGCCAGGTTTATTATCAATGTTTTACTAAAATTATTACGCAAGAGGTTCAATTTGATAAGCGAGTCCGAAGACCTCCCGATAATATGATCAACACGCTCATCTCCTTTGGTAATTCTTTATTATATACGACAACCCTTGGAGAAATCTATAAGACTCAATTGAATCCGACCATATCTTTCCTACACGAACCCGGTTATCGCAGATATTCTCTTGCACTGGATATTTCAGAAGTTTTTAAACCAATATTAGTCGATAGGATAATTTTTCGTGTTCTTAATAAGAATATGATCTCAGAAGATGATTTTGAACAGGATTTGAATTACTGCTATATGAAAGAGAAAGCACGTAAAATATTTATAAAAGAATATGATGAGCAACTTTCGAAAACAATTAAACACAGAACATTGAATAGACACATATCTTACCGACACTTAATACAATTTGAGTGCTATAAGATCATTAAATTTATTATCGAAAAAAAGAAATATAATGCTTTCAAGATTTGGTGGTGAAAAATATGAGTACTGAGTCGTGGGTCGCCTTACCCCCAACCCCCAATACCCAATACCCAATACCCAAAACCTAATACCGGAGATTTATGCATGTAATCGCAATATATGATATAGGTGAAAAAAGAGTCGGCAAAGTCTTGAAACTCTTCCGTAAATATTTAGTGTGGATTCAGAATTCGGTTTTTCAAGGGGACATTACGAAAGCAAAATTGGAAGAGCTGCAGATGAAGCTTTTAGATATTATAGATTCCGATTATGACTCGGTAGTATTTTTTCGATTCAGAAGTGACAGTGTGTTTAAAAAAGATTTTGTCGGTCGTCCTTTCGATCCTTTTGATAACATGATCTGAAGCGTCGATCATCACACTTGCTCTTTTTGTAGTTAATAGAAGTGTAAAAATTTGTAAGAAAATCTATATAAATGCTCTATATTTATGGACTCGTCGATCTCCCGTGAAAATCACACTATCATAGTTCGACGACAAAAAATAATATTTTTGTTGACTTCAGTCCCTTGAATAGGGCATTTTAACCCGTGATTTGGCGGGGTTTTAATCAGACCTTGTAGGAATTGAAACAGCAAAGTTGTAACCGGAATGTTCAACATTTTGCGTTTTAATCAGACCTTGTAGGAATTGAAACCTATAAACTGATACATTTTAACACGTCTATTTAAAGTTTTAATCAGACCTTGTAGGAATTGTCCCGACAGGTCGGGATGACATCGAGCAAGCTCGCTGCCAAAACTTATATGCGTAGAAGGATTGATTGTTTTATAAATTTTTAAGGGATCCCGAGTTTTCTCGGGGAAACGAAGTTCACTTTCGTGTTTTTCGCCTGCAACGGTGTCCTGTCTGGGCGTAGTGAAACGGAGACTGAAGCGAAGCGAAGACTGAAACGCTGTGAAGACGTGTGGTTAAGCTATAATATGACATATTATAACCATTTCTTTCTTTTGAAATATATTATCATTCCTATAAAAACCATGAGCATTACACCAAGCACTGCAAAATAACCCCATTTCCATTGCAGCTCCGGCATATAAGCGAAATTCATGCCATAGACCCCAGCGATAAAAGTCAATGGAATAAATATAGTTGCAATGATGGTTAGTACTTTCATGACCTCATTCAATTTTTGGCTGATGCTGGAAAGATAAATATCAAGCATTCCGGAAACCATATCACGGAAGGACTCCAGTGTGTCAATTACCTGTATCGTGTGATCATAGACATCGCGCAGATAAAATCCGGTATTGTCCTCGATAAGATCAGATTCCGAGCGCTGCAGACAGCTGATCACTTCTCGAAGAGGCCAGACTGATTTTCTCAAATACAGCATATTGCGTTTGAGCATATGAATATCCTGCAAAGTTTTTTTCGAAGGTTTTTCCACTACTTCTCCTTCAAGTTTTTCGATAACCTCGCTTATATTCTCCAGAATAACGAAGTAGTGATCTATTATGGAGTCAATAAGCGAATAGGCAAGATAGTCAGCTTTTAATGTTCTAATGCGCCCTTTTTTATTCTTCAACCGCTGTCGAATGGATTCAAATACATCACCTGTTCGTTCCTGAAATGAGATCACATAATTATCTCCCAGAATAATACTTACCTGCTCGACACAAATGCGTTTCCTCTTATCGAGATAGACCATTTTCAAAACGAAATACATATATTTGCCATAGTCTTCTACTTTGGGACGCTGTCCTGTATTCATGATATCTTCAAGCAGAAGTGGATGTATATCAAAAGTAGTCCCGATTTTCTCAATCACTTCAGCATTATGCAGCCCATCAATATTTATCCATGTCACACTCGGAGAATCCGCAAAGGACTTGCATTCCTCAATTGAGATCCCATCCTTTTCAACGAGATTCTTCTCATCATAATCAATAACAGAGATGCGAATTTTCTCCATCTTCTTTTTCCCCACATGGATCAGTGTTCCTGGGGGCATGCCGCGTTTTGAAATCTTTTCAACCATTATTTACCTCTTTAATCAATATAGGATGCTGTATAATCTCGATCTTGAAAATAGTTATTGATCCTTTTCATATTTATGACCGTTCAATACTTTTTCATAATTGAGAAATTTCATTAATCATTTTAACTGTTTATTATTGAATAGAGCGCTTCGGCAGCTTTTACTTTGATATACCAATCTTCATTATTATTCATAATAGCTTGAAGTACGTGATAACCATCTTTGCAGCCAAGTTCATTCAATGAGAGCGATGCTTCGATCTGAACGTAGGGATCAGGATCTTCCAGCATTGTTACCAAAGCTTCTTTTACTTCTTTTTCATTATAGAACCTCAGTGCATAAGCAACTACTTTTCGGACTTCGACATCCTTATCCTGACGATCCATAAGAAGATATCTCCACACCCATTCTTTATCAATCCTTCCAAGAATCGATACTGCGTTTACTCTGAAATTAACATCCTCATGAGTGATAAAGTCTTCAATAAGCTCAATCGCATATTCTTCACCCCATTGAGCCAAGATTATAGTGGATAGTGCACTCAAATTAGTATTGGGATTTATTGTGATATCCCAAAGATAATCTGTAGAAGTAGCATCATCCAATTCAAGAAGTAATGTTCCCTCGTATAGGATTTTGTATGCCATAAACTGATTTTCATCAAAGCTGAAGATGTTGTCCATTTCTCCCGCCTCGATCTTATCAATTTCTGCTTTTGTGATGTTCATTGCCTCTCGAATTTGAGTTGAATCTCCGAGATCTGAAATTGTTGCAATTGCATTTATACGAATGAGCAGGAAAGAATCTTGTATTGTTTCCATGATCTGAGGGACTGCACTCCTGGCATCGAGAAAGGAGAGAGCTGATATGGCATCATCTCGAACCAATCCTACTTCATCTTTCAATCTTTCAATATAAAGAGGAATGAATTCATCACTTTTTGCAAAGGTTGTTTCAGTGATCATGGAGCTTCGGATCATGCCTGACTCATCATTCAAAGCTTCTTTGATGAATTTCATTGCCAGTTCTTTCTCACCTAACCGATACAATGCAACTGCTGCTGCCTTCCGAGCTGCAAATTCCGAATCAAAATTCAGTACGAGTTTTAGCGAAATGATAGCAGTGGTATCTCTCAGACCCAGGTTCCCTAAACTTCGTGCTGCCTGCATACGCACAATATAGTCAGGATCGTGAAGAGCATCTGTAAGCAGTGGGACAAAGGATACATCCTCACTATTTCCCATTGCTTCAACAGCGTCATTGAGAACAAAATATTCCTCATTTGAAAAGGCATCTGTAAGGACAGTTGAAGCATTATTCTGAAGAATTCCCTTCCCCTTCTTTGAAATTCCGGAAGCACAGCTTATCAATAATACAACCATCATCAATGACAGCAGGATCTGTAATGATTTCATCGAATCCTCCGAGCTATTATTCTTTTATCACTCTATCATGAAGCTCCCTGAGAAATGCCAATCCCTTCTTGGATATTTTTCGTGAGTACAGTTCACGGTTGAACATATACACAATGTGCTCGAATCCCGGCTCAATATTGAATTTCATCCTTTCTGTTAAAGCACTATTTGCTTCATGAAGAAAGACAATCTCACCAGAATACCCGACTTTGTAAAATTCTGCAGGTTTTTTTGTGATGAATGACAGCACCCTATCCATGTTTTCACGATCCATAAAAGTTTGAGCCAATATTGGCTTAGTCCCTTTATGACCCGGTCCAGCATAGAAGAGAATTTCCACTCGATCAGTGTTATCCTGCATATACATCTTCATCGCATAATCGATGGATGAATCGCATCCAAATAGAAATAGAGATACAATTCCTAAACAAATAATAACCCTTTTCATGGCTTCCCCTTTCATGGCTTCCTCTAATTCCATACTTTTGATTTTACAATGAGCAAACGCTAATAAAAACTGTCAATATTTAATGTTTTTCTCAGGAATACAACCAAAAATTTTCATGGCAATTCCAGAGAATGGAAAAAGCAGTAAGGAAAATGGACAATTTTGAAAAATTTCCAATCAGGGCAAGCTGTGTGAAAATGGTTTCTTTAATTTATAACGACCCCCATCCACACATAGAAATAATAAAAAAGAGATTTCACGTGGTAAACCCCTACATCTATCCCTGCTGCATTGGGATTTATCACCAACAATTCATCTACTTTAGCATTTTTCTTGACTGATTTAGCCGTTCTTTTTCTTTTCATTTCTATACTCCTTTGATTTTGATAGTTCCTACTTTTTTGAGTAGGACTATCTGGTCAAAGGTAATTATATGTTATCTAGGCTCGTTTCATCTTAATGGAACTATCAGCTCAGGGATAGAGGGGAACTTCAGTCTTCGCTACGCTACGCCCTGGCAAGACGCCTTGGCAAGCTTATGACAAGATAATTCTATTGAAAATAACAAAAGCATTCCTGGACTTCATCAGCCAGCAGGCAATGGAGTTCAGAGAAGGCGCAAATACTGGATTCCCGATGGGGCTCGGGAATGACATTCACTTTTTTATTTGATCTTTTAAAACTTTGCGTCTTTGCGTGTTTATGTCTTTGCGTCTTTGCGTGAATTCTTTTTTGTTTCGGTGCTAGCAGACTACCAATTTTCACATAATACTTCAAAGTATGCTTTCGGATGTGCACAGGCAGGACATTTTTCCACCGCTTCTTTGCCTTCGTGAACATAACCGCAGTTACGGCATTTCCATTTTACCACTTTATCCTTTTTGAACACAGTACCATTCTCGATGTTTTTCAGCAATCCGAGATAGCGTCTTTCGTGTTGAACTTCAGCTTGTCCTATATGGCGGAACGCGATTGCGATTTCCTCGAATCCTTCTTCGTCAGCGATGTTCGCAAATTCGGGATACATAATTGTATGCTCGTAATGCTCGCCCGCAGCGGATTCAGTGAGATTTTCTACAGTCGTGCCGATCTTACCTGCAGGATAGGATGCCTGGATTTCTACTTCGCCGCCTTCGAGGAATTTGAATAATCTTTTGGCATGCTCTTTTTCGTTGAGAGCAGTTTCTTCAAACACGCCCAATATCTGTTCATAGCCATCTTTCTTTGCCTGTTTTGCAAAGAAGTCATAGCGGTTGCGCGCCTGGGATTCGCCTGCAAAAGCAGTGAGCAGGCTTCTTTCCGTTTTAGTACCTTTGATTTTTTTCATATGAATAACTCCTTATTACTTAAATCAACGATTCATTGAATTAATAACTTTCATCAAAAATAATAAATAATTTCTTTCCATGAAAATTACTTATAGTTGACTTGAACCTTTCACAACAAGAACAATTGCGGGCTCATTACCACAGTTTTTAATAGAATGTGCAACATCTTTTTTTGCCTGAACCGCGTCACCGGGTTCTGCATAGAATTCATATTTGCCAATTAGAAATTTTACACATCCCTGAACCACGTAGAATAATCCTTCGAGAGAATGGTTATGAATTTGGAGTTTCTCGCCGGCTGGAATCGTGTATATGTACGGGGCGAGATGTTCAAAATTTCCAAAGAAAGGGTGGATTTCAATTTTATCAGTATGAGCAACCTTATGCCCGGTTTTGATATATGCATGCTCATTTTCATCAGTGATGGCATGGAACATCTCCTGTGGAGCACTGCAATGAGGACACTTTTCAGGGGATTCTGTTCCCTTGAAAATGTGCCCGCAAACTTTACATCGCCAGTGTCGCATATGTTATTTCTTTTTCCACAAGCCGTGAATGTTGCAGTATGCACGGACTTCGAGTTTGTCGTTGTTTTTCACGTAAAATTCTGCTTCCGGTTTATCCTCAGGAGTGAGGTATTTGCGGTTTACCAATGCACCATTTTGCACTTCGATCCATTCAATATAATGCTTCTCCATCATTGGATGAGGAACTTCTCCGACTTTTACTCTGATGCCGTCAGCGACCTCTTCTATGACCGGAACATGTTTTTCAACAGCAGCATCGACGGTATTTTCTGTCATCTTTTTCATTGGCGCACCGCAGCAAACAAGCTGACCTGCACCGCCATGAACCATTTCTACGATATTTCCGCAAATTTCACATTTATAGATTTCCAAAAGTTTTGTCATAGTTTCTCCAATTGACGTTTCATCTCGGTGAGCTGCACCACGTGCTTGCGCTCCTCATTGATGATATCATCAACCATTTTTTGCTGATGCTCGGGAACCACATTTCTCATTTCATGATAATAGAGAATCGTGTCGAGCTCTTTCCCGATGGCGAACTGAAGCGCTTCATCAACTGTATTCACGCCATCAATGCCTTCATCGATCTTATCAATTGTGAAGACAAGATTATCTGCATAGGCATGAAGATAGTCGAAATATTCTCCGGGATAGCTTTCACGAGGATTGTAATCTTCGATCTTTGCCAGCATCTCTTTGAATACATTTTCGTGATATACTTCTTCTTCGGCAAGGGTGTCAAAGAGTGCTTTCACTTTTGGGTCATCAAACTTTTCTACCATGGCTCGGTAGAATTTTTCACCGTTTTCTTCGATCTGGATTGCAAATTGATAGATTTCTGTAACATCGAATATATTCATTTTCGTTCCTCCGTGATTATTATAAATTTTTATGCTTCATAGCAATAAGTTTTGCAAGCTCATCAAGAGCTTTGAAGTCAGCTTCTTTAGGAAATCCTTTACTTATGACGGGTTCTAGTAATTCGCCTTTGAAATTCGTGAGCAGGTCTTTGATCATATCTACCATTCTCGAGCCCCAGCCATAAGAGCCGATTATCGATGCGAATTTTGCCTTCGGTCTGAGCATGTTAGTAAGATATGCAGCATAGATCATCTTGGGATGAGGACCGGCATGAACCGTTGACGAGCCGATCACTACAGTTGCAGCATCGACCAGTTCCATTGCGAATTCTCCAATATCTGTCACAGACATGTTAAATGGAATGACAGTGACCTTGTACTCGGTCAATTTTTCTGTAAGATAATTCACCATCTTTTCCACACTTCCGTGCATGGAAACATAGGGTATAAGCACTTTGTTTTCAACCCCATCTGATATCCAGTCTTTATACAGTTCGAGGATAAATTCAGGATTATCATAAACCTGCCCGTGCGTAGGAGCAATGATTTCAAGCTCATAATTATTCAGCATGTCTATATGCTTCTGAATATTGGTTCTGAAGGGCATCATTATCTCAGCAAAGTAACGCTTTGCAGCAAAATATACCTTTGCTTCATCTAGCACGAACAATTCGCTGGACGCCATGTGGGAACCGAAAAGATCGCCCGGAAAAAGGACCTTATCTTCTTTAAGATATGTGAACATTGTCTCGGGCCAGTGAACCCATGCTGCGAGGAGAAATTTTAAAGTCTTATTACCAAGAGAAAGTGTGTCCTCATGCTTGATCTCAAGGAATTTTTCCGCAGGAATATTAAGAAGGTCTTGCAGGAAAGTTTTACATTTTGAGTTTGTTACCACAACCGCTTCAGGATACATTTCAAGTACCATAGGAATACCGCCTGAATGATCCTGCTCGGCATGATTAGAGATTACATAATCAAGTTTAGAGATACCAAGTTTTCTTAGATTTGTGAGAAGTTCATTGATTTTCGGTGGATCAACAGCATCGATCAAAGCAATCTTTTCACTACCGCGAATTACATAGGCATTATAACTTGTGCCGTCGGGCAAAGGGATTAGCTCATCAAAAGTACGCCTTTCCCAATCCTGAACACCTACATAATTTACATCTTTTCTGATCTTTTGAAATCCCATATCACTCCTAAATTTCTACAAACATATCTTTGCCAACACCGCAAACCGGGCATACCCAGTCGTCCGGAATTTCTTCAAAGTCAGTTCCGGGTGCGATGCCGGAATCGGGATCTCCAACTTCAGGGTCATAAATATACCCACACACGCTGCATTGATATTTTTTCATTGTTTTTTTCTCCTTCTTTATTTCTATCATTTTATCATTAATATATGTTGGTGCAGATTTTGGAGCTTTACCTTTTATCACTTTATGGTAATAATCATAAGTCATTGGTTCATCTTCTTCATTTATAATTTCAGCATTAATTATTTTCCCAATAAAAATTGTATGAGTTACAGCATCAATACTTTCTAAGAGATCACATTCTAAATAACCAATACTATTTTTCATAATAATCGGCACACCCTTTTTACTTATTTGATATATTACATCAGAAAATTTATCAAAATCTCTTCCAGATTTAAAACCAAAATTTCCAATCAATTTCATCGGTGTATTTTGAGATAGTATAGATATTGTAAAGATTTTGCTTTCTTGAATAAATTCATGGGTTAAATTTTGTTTATTTATACTAACTGCGATTGTTGGTGGTTCTGATGTAATTTGGAAAACTGTATTAGCAATCTGTCCATTTATCTTACTATCTTTTTTTGAACTAATAATATATAATCCATAACTTATTTTGTGTAAGGTTCTTAAATTCATCCTATTCCTCCAGTAATTTATTTTTTTCTATCGAATAGCCCGCATTTCTTATGGCGATAATAATTTCATTTCTATTACATTCGCCATTAACTTTAATCAGTTTGTCTGAAAGAGAGATGTCAATATTTTTCACTCCGGACACCTTTTTAATTTCATTTTCTATAGACACGACACAATGCTTGCAGCTCATGTCCTGCACTTTATAGATATTTTCCATATTTTCATCCCGAATATTTATTTTCTTGTTCATGAAAATTTTTAGTAAAAATACCCTGAGGATAAGTATGATCAACAGTATAGCAGAAGCGGTTTTCATCCATGCGGGGAGCATTTTCATACCGCTTGTAAAAATACCGATATCTTTGCCTGTGAGGTTCCAGACATGATCGACAATAAATCCAAAGAGGAGTCCTGTTGCTATGATTGAGACAAGGTATGCGATTAGCGGTTTTTTGCCGAGTTTTCCGCCCACAAAACTTATCGTCGCTGCATTCGTTGCGGGACCAGCAATCAGAAAGATCAAGCCAGCGCCGGGTGTCATTCCTTTGAGTATAAGTGATGCCACAATAGGTATGGAGCCGGTAGCGCACACATACATCGGGATGGAAATAATGAGCATAATTGGATATGCGAACAGAGGGTTCCCAAAATAACGTACAACAAAATTATCCGGCACAAGAAAGGAAATAATAGCTCCAATAACAATTCCGATCAGTATCCATTTGGCTACATCTTCAATGAGATCAAAAAAACCATAACGGACAATTGCTTTTACTTTTTCATGGAATTTGTGAGAGTGGGACTCGGTTTCTTTGCAGAGATTGCATGAAAATCCTTCCTGTAAGACAACTTTATCATCTTTAGTTTTATCAATTAAGTTTGTCATCGTGCCGCCAAGAATTCCGGCAAAAAAAGCAGCAACAGGTCTGATAATCGCATAGACAGGACCAAGAAGTGAGTAGGTTGCGAGTATTGAATCCACACCGGTTGTGGGAGTTGATGAAAGGAAGGAAACCGTAGCACCATTTCCCGCACCTTCTTTTCTCAGATAAGCAGCAACGGGGATGACACCGCATGAACAGAGTGGCAGCGGAACACCGAAGAGAGATGCCTTTACATTTGACCAAAATGATCTGCCTGAAAAGTGCTTGTATATCTTATTTTTTGGAATGACAATATTAAGCACGCCGGCTATCAGAAAACCAAAGAGAAGATAAGGTGCCATTTCTTCGAGAAGAGTCCAGATTTCTTTGGTGATACCAATCACAATATTCATTTTAGTGGTGTGCCTTATTTTCTTTTTTAAGACAATCCTTGCAGATACCCCGGAAGTAAACGTGCTGCTGCCTTATTAAATGACCATGAAAATATTTCTGCTTGAAAATTGGGCATTCGACTTCGAGATCATAAATTTTTCCACACTCTTCACAGAAAAAATGATGATGAGGTTTTTGTGCAAAATCATAGCGGACTTCCGAACCGGTAATATATAGAGGTGTAACAATACCTTTTTTCATAAAGAGTTTAAGAGAATTATATACGGTAGTTTTTGAAATAGTGGGAACTTTCTTCACAACTTCATCAAAGATCATTGCTGCTGTGGGGTGATTGTGGTTCTTATCTAAATACTGGAGAATACTCAACCATTCGTATGTTGGCTTGATCTCTACATTTTCTAAAATCTTTTTTAAGTTTTGCATATTTGAACTCATTACAAATTTATAGCGATAATATAAAGGTAATCGTTTCAGTGTTAAATAATAATGTGTTTTTATTTAAAAATTGTCTTTTTTGTCGTAAACCAGAGTAAAAAATCAAGATGGGAAAGGGGCATGTTCCGCTCTTGCGAGAATTTTCTCATTTTTTGTTCAATTGAAAGATAGGTTTTCACCGGAAGGGAATTTGGTATATTGGTGATAACTTTGAACTCAATGAGTTTGCGCAAAATATGTCTATCCAGAATTGCCAGTTTTAAACCCAATCCAATATTTCGAAGAAAATGACTTGCTTCTTTGTAACCCATACCTATGATGTTTTCAACGAGCCATTCCCGCATTTTTAACGGATTATCAATTTTATTGAGTCGTTCCCTGATGCAGATCTTATTGTTTTTGCTGAGGAATTCTTTATTTCTGAGAATATTCTTTGCTTTCGTATGATGGAATCGTGTGTAACCGCGCAAGCATTCTGAAATTTTTATCGGATCATCACTATAAAACAAATTCCGTTTTTCGAGTTGCTGCACAGCCATCCAGCAGCGTTCTGCATTGGATTGTGGCGTTAGCAGGCAGAATATGAGTTCTTTGAATAATATCTCATCTGCAGCAGTTTCACGTAAATTTATAAATTCAGAGAGTCTATGTTCAATTTGTGGTTTGATGCTTTGATAGGATTCCAATAAATTCTGTATTTGAGATTTCATATTGCTACAATATAATATTCTAAAACTATTAGCAAAGTTTTTTAAAAAGAAATGGAACACAGATGAACACTGATTAAACAGATGAACACGGATTCAGAAAGTAAAAAATGGAAATAGATGTAATAAAATTAATTCTTTATCTGCGAGAATCAGCCCGATCTGCGTGGGTCTGTGTGCTATTCTTTTTATATTTTCCATTTTATCGGGTTGGTATATCGCTGAAGAATAATGCCTGCAATGATGAAGACCAGCCCAATAAAGGTTGAGAAAAGAATTTTTTCTCCTACAACAACGCTCACTACAAAGAGTGAAAGGAAAGGTGTGATATAGATGAAATTGCTCACCTGGGCAGTTGTTTTTGCATAATTGAGTGCACTGAGCCACACAATAAAGGTCAAACCCATTTCAAAAAATCCCACATAGGCAGAACCGAGAATACCTTTTATGGGTGGAAGTGTAAACGGAACAAAGGAAGAGCGGATAATAATAAGAATAATACTGAGAATCAACCCGAAACAGAAACTCACAAAAAGCTTCACTACGACATCATGCCTATCTTTGAGATTAAAAATCCAGAACAATGACCAGATCACTGCGCTGCCAAGAGGAAGCAGGTCACCCTTTATATTCGAGAAACTCAAACTCGCGAAATCCCCACGAGTAGCAATGATAATAACACCAAAGAAACTTATGATAATTGCAACAATGCTGAGGAAATTTATTCTTTGTTTGAGGAGCGGAATTGAAAGAAGAACGAGCATCAATGGCCATGTGTAGTTCAGAGTAATTGCTTCCTGTGCCGGCAAAATCGAATACGCCTTGAAAAGCACAATATAATAAAGGAAAGGATTCAGAAATCCGAGAAGTGCAGCAAATATGAGATCTTTAGCAGAATAGGTTTTCAGTAAATGCAGCTTATTCCTTGCAATGAGCACAACGAAAATAATAAGTGTTGAGAAAAATGATGCATATAGAAGCAGTTCGAGATAATCAACATAACGAAGACTTATCTTGAAAGCAGAAGCAACTGTTGACCAGAGTATTACTGCAAGGATCGCAAAAGAATATGCTTTTCTCTGGTTATCCATAGATGGTTATTTTGAAGTTTTCAGAATGCTCCCGACTTCTTTATTTTTAAGATGACGCCACTCGCCTTTTGGCAATTTTCCAATGTTTACCTCGCCGATCTGCACACGTTTTAGTTCGATCACAGAACTCCCAACTGCTTTGAGCATTCGACGTATCTGCCGATTTCTTCCTTCATAAATAACCATTCGGAGTTTTGTAATATTTTGAGATTTGTTATAACTTTTTATGAAAACTTTTGCAGGAAGTGTTTTTCCGTCATCAAGCTGAACTCCTTCTCGAAGATCTCTTAGATTACGAAAATAAATTCGTCCCTTAGCTTTCACAAGATAGGTTTTGGGAAATTTCTTGCTCGGATGTGTGATCTTTTGAGCGAATTCTCCGTCATTGGTAAGAAATAATAATCCCTCAGAATTTTTATCAAGACGCCCGATAGGGAAGATATGTTCTTTAAAATCGGGAAGCAGATCGAATACAGTTTGGCGTTCAAAGGGATCATTGCTCGTTACGAGATAGCCGGCGGGTTTGTTCAGCATCAGGTATATTTTATTTGAGGAAAGATGAAGTTTTTTATTTTTGTATTCCACTATATCATTCTGCAGATCGATGTCAGTTGCGAGGTCTTTAATTATCTTCCCATTCACACGTATTTTACTGTCCAGCACGAACTGTTCGCAGGAGCGCCGCGAGCCAAGTCCTGCCTGTGCAAGAAATTTATTTATCCTCATTTCCTACCATTTCTCGATCGTGTTTGAAAGGATTGCGTCACAGAGTTTGTAGATGATGGATTTCTGGGCATCCTCTTCAGAAAAAAGCTCGATTCCCTGTCCGTCTTCCTCTTCTGCTGCCGTGCCTGTACCATAAAGTGCGGAGAGACTCAAATTATTATTCTGCCAGATCACCTCATCACGCACCATATCTTTTGCTTCGATCTGAAAGACGATCGTAACCTTCCATTCAAGTGGATTTTCCTGCATATCATAAGCATTGACTATCCTTTTATAGGAGTGGACAGTTCCCCGAATATCCATGTCTGCATCATCACCCTGCACGTCAAGGCGGTTGTCTTCGATGAAAGCATCGGTCAGATATTCTGTGACAAGTCCGGGCAGCTCGTATTGCTCGGTATCATTATCAAATTCTGCTATCATGACCGTCTTAAGATGCGGATTTGAGCGCGTGTAAAAAGAATAATGCCCGCATCCAAGAACGCAGAGAAAAATTATTGAGATCAAGAAATATTTTTTTATCATATGAACCTTCTTGAATAAGAAAGTGCTGCCTGCATTTTCTGTGTCAAATAAAAAGAAATTTAACCACTAATTAACATGAATTAACACGAAAAGAAATTAAGAAAATGTGAATGCGAAAATTATGAAATAACATCTTTGATCCGCGTTCATTCGTGAAAATCCGTGAGCTATTAATTTGAAATTTGAAAATTTATAATAAAAAGTTTGACTACAATTTCGTCATTTGTACTTTATTTATTGGAGGATAATCAAATGGCAAAAAATGAAATTTTAACTCTGGGTGAAGCTGCAAAATATTTAAACATGTCACCGGAAACAATAGTGAACTTAGTTTCTTTGAAAAAACTCAAAGGGATCAAAGTCGGGAATCAGTGGCGCTTTATCAAAGAGGATATTGAATCGTGGAAAGGCACGCAGGATAAGCCAAATGTGGAGAAGATAGCGCTGGAAAATGTGGTCAGCCGATTTTTCTCGTTCATAAATTCGGATTTTATCCTTAGAGATATGAATGCAAAACACCGCTTTGAAGTGCTTGCAACAATGTCACAATTTGCTAAGGAAAACAGTGTTTGCACCAAGCAGAGCTGGCTCTTTGATATGCTCAGCAAACGGGAGCGTCTGATATCTACTGGTGTAGGAAACGGCGTTGCATTTCTGCATCCACGAAGCGTTCACACTGATAAGATCAATTTTTCCGCAGTTCTTCTCGGCATTTCAAGAGAGGGTCTTGATTTCCGCTCTCTGGACAGGGAACCGGTCAATCTGTTCTTTCTATTACTATTGAAGACCGAGCAGCAGCACCTTTTCGCACTTTCCTATTTAAGCCAACTTTTCAGAGAAGATCATCTCAAAGAAAATATTTTACAAGCTCCTGACAATAAAACTGTACTAGAGCTTCTAAAATTGCAGGTTGATTAAATAATAAAATTGTGGTATCTTATCTCATATGAGCTGAAACAAGAATTATATATGACCAAAGAGGACACGGAGAAATTAGAAAAAGTTTTTTTGCTGGAAAAATTATTAGATGTTTCATTCCAAATTATTAGGTTTTGATTTCCAATTAGTGAAAGAAATTGAAGATGGAATTGATAAATTTTTATTACACACCTCTGCATACAAAGATGAACCTGCTGTTAACTGAAACAGTCTGGTTCTCTCTGTGATCTCTGCTTGTCTCGGAAAAATGTAATGAAGACGGATGTTCTCAGTAGTTTAGAAAAAAAATGAATAATGGAAAGATTCAAAAAGTGGTTGATGAAAAATGGTGGGCCCAAGAGGGATCGAACCTCTCACCGCCCGGTTATGAGCCGGGAGCTCTACCAACTGAGCTATGGGCCCTGATAAAATGGTAAGGTATTTGTTCATCCTGTAAGGGATAACCTGTCAAGTTTTACACAAAATCATGAAACACTTTGAATTAGTATCCGATTATGCTCCCCGAGGTGATCAACCTCAAGCAATTGAGGAACTTACAAAAAACATCAAAAAGAACGTTCCTTTCCAAACTCTTCTCGGTGTAACCGGTTCAGGAAAGACATTTACGATCGCAAATGTTATTAAAAATGTAGAAAAACCAGTGCTCATTATTTCTCATAATAAAACACTTGCAGCTCAGCTATTTGGTGAGATGAAGCAGCTTTTCCCCAATAATGCTGTTGAATATTTCGTGAGTTATTATGATTACTATCAGCCGGAAGCATACCTGCCTGTGAGCGATACATATATTGAAAAAGATGCAGATATCAACGAGCAGATAGACAAACTTCGTTTGCGTGCCACAATGTCTTTGATGGAGCGCAGAGATGTGATCATTGTTGCGAGCGTATCGTGTATTTACGGGTTGGGTGTGCCTGAGCAATACAGGGAGTCGCTTATCGACCTGAAAGTTGGACAGGAACTGGAAAGGGATGAGCTTCTTCGCAAACTGGTGAATATTTATTATGCGCGAAATGATTTTGAATTTCAACGAGGAACCTTTCGTGTGCGTGGTGAT
>JAUWPE010000162.1 GCA_030611765.1 Candidatus Cloacimonadota bacterium
GGAGAATTAGTTTTAATTCTTGATCTGCGTTCATCCGTGAAAATCCGTGTGCTATTATGATACTGGATTCCCTCTTTCGAGGGAATGACATGTCATTGCTTGTCGGGGCGTAACGGAGTGAAGACCGAAGTGAAACGAAGACGGACCTGTCAAGTCGTAATGAAATGGAAACTGATGTTGAGATGCGCAAGATTGGAATCTTGCGTTACAAAAACTGTTGCTACTCTTAAAAGTATTTAACTATGAAAATACACTCCAGTTGAATAAAAAATAAATTCAACGTAGCAGGAGAAAAAAGAAATTCAAACCTTGCGAATGGTTGTTAAACCTTCGCAATGGTTGGAAATGGGATAAATGGAAATTTGAAATTGGAGAATTAGTTTTAATTCTTGATCTGCGTTCATCCGTGAAAATCCGTGTGCTATTATGATACTGGATTCCCTCTTTCGAGGGAATGACATGTCCTTGCCTGCCAAGGCGTCCTGCCTGCCACGGCGTAGCGCAGCGAAGACGGGTCGGGGCGTAACGGAGTGAAGACCGAAGTGAAACGAAGACGGGTGGTTAAAAATTATGAGAAAGTGCTATTCGATAAGATTGATATCTTGGACTTTCAGTGTATTATTCAGCAATTCTATTTCAATTAGCAGGAAATGCTCTTTCTTTCTACTCCAGTTTATTAAGCGAGGACGAGTGATCTCCTTCATATAATGATGGTTATTATCCAGGGAAAAGTAATCGATCACAAGATCAAGCTCGGGACACTTTTGTAGCATTTCTTTGCTGAGATAATCACCGAGATAATTTATTGCAATTATGTAATCGATACCGAATTTTTTAAATATTGAACAAAGCTCTTTTACCTTCTCAAATATGTCGATCTGAACAATGAGCTCTTGAGATAATTTTTTATAAAGATGAGGAAAATCCGGCGTTGTGATGCTGATGAATACTACCGAATGTGTATCCAGCATCACCGGTTTGTAAGGTATGAGATCATAAAAAAGAGA
The DNA here is from genome assembly GCA_030611765.1 of Candidatus Cloacimonadota bacterium. GTDB lineage: Bacteria > Cloacimonadota > Cloacimonadia > JGIOTU-2 > JGIOTU-2 > Celaenobacter. Next base: position 1,008 of record JAUWPE010000162.1, read on the forward strand.
ATCTGTGCTTTGAATATTTGAAGATAGCACTTTTTGAGTTGAATTCAAGGATTTCTCAGAAAAAATTGAAGGATTGAAAAAGCATATTTGCTGTTCATTTTGCTCTAAAAACGGGAAAGGAGAGACAATAAATAAGTTATTGTATTTCTGTGATAAAGAATCGGTTAGTTCTGTGCCTTTAAACAGAACAGAATCTTCAGGAGAAAAATCATTGCATAGGATCGTAAGTTGTTCTGCGTAAACTAATGAAGAAAAAAAGAATAAAAGAATTATCAAACTGAAAAAAATCAATTTCATATATCAAAAGTAACCTTTGCATAATACATCTCGTGACCATCAATGACTTTGTTTTTGATAGCGCATCCGTGATAGGTTACTGCTTTTATCTCATGCCGGATATCATCCTTGCTTAATTTGGAATAACTGCATTTTATCGAAAGAGAAGTTTCAGACAGAAATGTAGCTTTGCATTTATAAAAATAGTAATAATTTTGATTTATATTATACAAGACCTCGCGTAAAAAATCAATGTAATTTACCTCTATATTGTCAGTTGTGAAGGATAACTCAAGTGTGTCTCCACCCTTTGGATTTATTTCTTTATCAAATATGATCTCTGAGAGCGAGCGAGCACTGTTTTCAAAAAGTTCGGCAATGGTTTTGCCGTAGAATTCAACTGCGAGATCAGCAGTGTGGTCAATTATCTTATAATTCATCTAACCTTTTAATACGCCGAGAGGTCTTGTGCGAACAATTTTCTTTGCCAGACCTGCCATCTCAACTGCCTCAACTACATCTGATACATTTTTATAAGTGTGAGGTGATTCTTCGACAAGAGTATTTTTTTGAACTGAGTGCACGACAATCCCTTGCTTTTGCAACTCACTCTTTACTTGTTGAAATGAGAATGTACGTTTTGCCTTGCTTCTGCTCATCACACGTCCGGCACCATGACAGCACGAGCCAAAGCTCTCTTCCATTGCCCTGTCAGTACCGATCAAGAGGTAGGAATGAGTGCCCATATCACCCGGGATAATTACCGGCTGCCCGATTTCTTTATATTCGTCAGAAAGTTCATCACGTCCCGGACCAAAAGCACGGGTTGCGCCCTTTCTGTGAACACACAACTCCATCTCTTTGCCATTAACATCGTGCATTTCAACCTTTGCAATATTATGGCATACATCATAAATGAGTTGAAAACCGAGTTTTTCTTCGGAAATTGAGAGCGTTTTTATGAGTGAATTTTTCGCAAGCGTCATCAGAACCTGCCGGTTAGCCCATGCATAATTTGCAGCACAGCACATCGCCTGATAATATTTCTTTCCAAGGTTTGATTTAAACTGCGAACAGGCAAGCTGTTTGTCTGGAATTTTGTAAAGAAAGGTGTATAAATCTTTCACCATTTGATGAAGAAAATCATCACAAACCTGATAACCGAATCCGCGAGACCCACTGTGCACCATGATGATAACCTGTTCTTTTTCAAGCGATAATCTGCGAGCAAGCTGTTCGTCATATATTGTATCAATAATACCAATCTCAAGAAAATGATTTCCAGAGCCCAGTGTGCCAACTTGGTCAAGTCCTCGTTGACATGCACGATCACTGATCGTATCAGGATTTGCATCTTTCATACATCCAAAATTCTCGATATGCTCGAGGTCACTTTCTTCACCAAAACCTTGTTCAATTGCCCATTTTGCACCTTTGAGCATGACTTCAGTTTCATCTTTATAGTTGAGTTTCTTTATTGCACCGCTCGATCCGAGCCCACTTGGGACGAATTTATAGAATCCTTCTACAATTTTTGGAATAAAGTCTTTGATATCATTATGTGATAGATTTGTTCTGCAAAATCTTACCCCACAATTAATATCATACCCGACACCGCCCGGGGAAATAACTCCGTCATTAATATCAAAAGCTGCAACTCCGCCGATAGGAAATCCGTAGCCATAATGAATATCGGGCATTGCCATTGCATATTTTTGAATTCCAGGGAGATGTGCAACATTGAGAAGCTGGGAAAGTGCATTGTCCTTGATAATTTGAGGAAGCATCTTCTCTGTTGCATAGAATCTCGCGGGAACTGTCATCTCTCCGGATCGTGGAATTTCCCAGATAGCATCTGAAATTTTATTAATTGGATGTCCGCTGAATTGCATATTTTCTTACATTTCTAATGTTTTTTCTGTTTTCTTTACCACTGATTCAAGTGCTTTTCTGAGGGTATCAATATTCACGTGAGTATTGATGCAAGGTCCGTTGGGACGCAGATTGAAAACGCCGAGTGTCATAATAGGATATGCATCCCGAATTCCCGAAACAAGGTCACGATAACAGGCAACTGCAACGATCACTTTTGGTTTTTTATCTACGATTATCCTGCGTGCTAAAGTGCCGCCGGTTGCAATTGAGACATCAACATCATACTCATCGCAGAGTTCCAGCACTTTCCCAATATCGCAGCGCATGCACCTTTTACAGTTTGAGGGATTTGTCGTAATTCTGATAGTGCATGAAGTATCCTGTAGACAATGAGGTAGGAGTACAAGTGCATCTTTCGGATCGAACTTTTTACGTAATGAGCGGATAAATGTATCATTTACACGTACAAAGGACTCCCCAATCCGCTCTTCAGGAATGCCGATGAGGGATCCAAAAAAAATACACACTGGATACATCACACGGATGAACATATGTGCTGCAAACCTGGCAATGATGAAATTTCTCTCAAAAATTGCAGTTAGTAGTACGAGTATCGA
>JAUWPE010000172.1 GCA_030611765.1 Candidatus Cloacimonadota bacterium
ATAACCAGACTCGTGCATCTGCTTCTGATTCTGTAGATATAATTGTAACACCGGTGAATGATCCGCCCACAATAATATTACCTGATGACTTCACTTTTGTAGAAGACAGCACTTTGGTTGAAGATTTTGCAGTTTATATCGATGATGTTGACCCTGATGTTCTTACATTATCTGTAACAGGAAATACGGAAATAACAGTTAATATTGCAGGAACTATCGTAACTTTCGGAGCTTCAGAAAACTGGAATGGTACAGAAACATTAATCTTCACAGTAGATGATAACCAGACTCGTGCAACTGCTTCTGATTCTGTAGATGTAATTGTAACACCGGTTAATGACCCGCCTACAATTGTTCTTCCAGATGATTTCACCTTTGCAGAAGACAGCACCTTAGTTGAAGATTTTTCTGCTTATATCAATGATGTTGACCCTGATGTGCTTACTTTATCTGTAACAGGAAATACAGAAATAACAGTTGATATTGCAGGAACTATCGTAACTTTTGTAGCTACAGAAAACTGGAATGGTACTGAAACGTTAATCTTCACAGTAAATGATAACCAAACTCGTGCAACCGCTTCTGATTCTGTAAATGTAATTGTAACACCAGTGAATGATCCACCTGTTCTTATTGGATTTAGTCCTGAAGAACCTGAGTTCACAGTATATCAAGACAGTATCGTAACTTTCTATGTTGAAGTGGAAGATATTGATAGCGAACTAAATTATGCTTGGTTTGTAAATAATGTTCTTCAAACGGAAACTTCAGATACATTGGTTTATCAATTTTCTGAACTAGGTGAATTTGAAATAAGGTCAGAAGTATCAGACGAAGATTATGATATTATCACAATTTGGAATGTTACTGTTGAAGAGCAATCTGGAGTTGAGAATTTAATGCCAACAGTTACAAAACTTGGTAATAATTATCCTAATCCTTTCAATCCGGAAACAACCATTGAGTTTTCATTGAAAGAATCAGGGAATATGATTTTGGAAATCTATAATATCAAAGGTCAGTTAATACAAACTCTAATTAATGAATATAAACCTGCTGGCTATTATACTGTTGAGTGGAATGTCCTCGAGAAATCGGGGATGGTTTCAGGGATATACTTCTACAAATTATCTACAAAATACAAAACATTCATCAAGAAGATGATATTGTTAAGATAAAATCTTAAAACTGCAAATTATAAGCCTGTCTATTATCTCTCGGACAGGCTTTTAATTTATTTATTATTTATGAAAATTATATAGATATAATTCTTTGTTCTGATCAGGTAGCTGGCGGATACGCCGTGATAAAAGAGCTTTAAGCGGAAAGTGATAATAAATATTCATTGTCATTCCCAACTTAATTGGGAATCCAGAATAATCTGAAATAGTAAATTCTCGATCCATGGAATTCTGATAATTTTTGTATAATATTTATCTCAAATAGCCAGATTTTTTCGTACTTAATTCTAAATTTTACACACCTCCCAGCTAAAGTCGTACTACTCTTCCGTCTTCATTTCATTATGCCGAGACAAGCAAGAGGAGATTTTCTCTGTACTCTCTGTGCCCTCTGCCTGTCACGGCGTAGCGCAGCGAAGACGGATGGTTTTATTATTTTTGGTTTCGGTTTACCCGAGATTGGATTTATAATTTTGCTACAATATTATCAGCGATCTCGTTGAATATTTTTCCTGCTTCGGTGTCTGCATTCTCGCCAATAAAAGGTTTACCTGTATCGCCGGACTGCACGACTTTCACATCAAAAGGAATTCTTCCGAGTAGGTCAATATTAAAGTCTTTTAATGCCTTTTCTCCGCTGCCTGCTTTGAAAAGTTCGATATGCTGTCCGCAGTGAGGGCATACGATCTCGGTCATGTTCTCAACAATACCGAGAATGGGGATTTCCAGTTTTTTTGCAAAATTAATAGCTTTTCGTACATCGAGATAGGCAAGTTCTTGTGGTGTGGAAACAATGATCACACCGAAAATTTTCTTAAGGATTTGGATAACGCTGAGAGGTTCGTCTCCAGTTCCCGGAGGGCAGTCAACAATAAGATAATCCAGCTCGGGCCATTCAATATCTTCCACGAACTGTTTGATGAGGTTCATCTTCATTGGTCCTCGCCAGATAACCGGACTGTCCGGATCCTGAAGTAATGATGCGATGGAAAGCACTACAAGATTATCTGAAACCTGCACTGGAGCAGGGGATTGTCCTTCCTGATGAACCAATCTTTTATTTTCGATACCGGTCATTTTTACTATAGAGGGTCCGTGAATATCAACATCGAGAATGCCAACTTTGTTTCCCTTTTCTGCTAAGGAATATGCAAGATTCACACTAACAGTGCTTTTACCCACGCCACCTTTACCGCTCATCACTACGATCGTATGTTTTATGTTTTTCAAATTCTTTTCATACAATTCCTTTTTCTTTTCCTGCTGCTCCTGTTGAGTATCTGTCATTTCAATCTCCTGATTTTTACCATTTTATACATACAAGGTATGGAATAAACCGATTTGTCAAATTATAAGTGAGATTTTTTCTTTAAGCCCGATAAATTGACAGGATGCAGTTCATTTCAGGAAAATATACAGCAATTAAACTTGGAGATATAATGAAAAAAATAATAGTTTTTTCCTTGATTCTACTCAGCACATATACTCTTTTTGCAGATGACGCTGAAGAGGTACAGCCCAAAGAATTTACACTTGAGCAGGCGCATCAGATATTTGCAGTGGATTTCTTTAACAGAACCTGGAATTTTCTTGATAAACCGGAAAGAACATACGAAGAAAATGAGGTTATGCTCAATCTTGCACATGCTTCGCTTATGCACTGGTCGATCATAGGAGAGCCGATAAACATGCAGCGAGGGGAGTGGATGGTAGCCCATGTGTACACAATTCTTGGAAGAAAGGAATCCGCTCTTCATCATGCCCAGAACTGTCTTAAAATTACCGAGAAATTCGGCTTTGAAGATTTCGACCTTGCCTTTGCTTATGAGCAGTTTGCACGGGCTCTGGCATTAAATGATGATGACAGTTGGGAAGAGTATTACAATCTTGCAAAAGGTGCCGGCGAGCTTATAGAAGAAAAAGAAGATAGGGAATATTTCCTTCAAATTCTTGATGAAGGACCCTGGTTTGGGAAGAGGTAAAAAAATATAGGAGAACGCATTTTATAATAAAGTAGGATTAGAAGTGGCTTTTTATTTAAACCTCGACTCCTTGTCGCTTCGCTCCTTAGGAGTCGAAATTGAGCGTTTCTTATTTCCCCAAAACTTGACAACCAGACCTCCCACTTTGCTTTTCTCTTACTTTACGTATAGGATGTTAATTACGTGATAATAAGCCACC
>JAUWPE010000099.1 GCA_030611765.1 Candidatus Cloacimonadota bacterium
CTTTTTTGCAAGTTCTTGTATATGCTGAAATTCTTTTTCAAACATTACTTCTCCTACATATAATATTTTTACTACACGTCTTCACTACGTTACACCGTTGCAGGCGAAAAGCACCCCAGTCGAATAAAAAACAAATCCAACAGGGCAGGCTAAAAACACGAAAACGGGTTTTAAGAGAACATATTTTTTAAACGTTATTTTATTAATTTCGTGTGTTTCGCTTGCCCCGTAAGGAAGAATGACTGTATCGGGGTGGATTTCGTGGTTAAGCATTTTTCTTCCTTCCACCGACAACGATCTCATCAACCTTGATAGTCGGCTGTCCAACGCATGTGGGGATGGTGCCGCTCTGAGAACCGCACATTCCTTCTGCAAGCTCAAGGTCATCGCTTATCATGCTTATCTTTTTTAAGATATCACGACCGTTACCGATCAAAGTAGCGCCGCGAACAGGTTTTGTAACTTTTCCATTTTCAATAAGGTATCCTTCACCTACTGCGAAATTGAAATCTCCCGTTCCGGGTTGAACAGAACCTCCACCCATTTTTTTGGCATACAATCCAAACTCGACAGAAGAAATCATGTCATTAATGGAGTCTGTTCCAGTATTGATAAAAGTATTTCTCATTCGAGATGTCGGAGCGAATTTGTAAGATTGTCTTCTTCCGCTTCCGGTGGAAGGCATTCTGATCTTCAAACCGCCCAGTTTGTCGATCATAAAGGACTTGAGAACACCTTTGTCTATCAGAACAGTTCTCTTAGTGAGACTGCCTTCATCATCGATTGTACTCGATCCCCATTTGTTTGGGATTGTTCCGTCATCTATCGCAGTAACGCATGAGTTGGCAATTTGTTTCTCAAGCTTATCGGAAAATACAGAAGCCCCTTTTGCAACAGATGTGGTCTCAAGAGAATGTCCGCACGCCTCATGAAATATTACTCCGCCAAAGGCATTTCCAATAATGATGGGAAATTTTCCACTTGGAGCATAATCTGCAAGGAGCATTTTTACAGCTCTTTCTGCTGTTGTTCTACCGAGTTCTTCAGGATCGAGACTATTGAAGAATTCATAACCCATTAATGCACCGGGACCTTCTCCCCCTGTCTGCATCTGGTTATCTTTACTCGCAATTGAGCTTACAAATATTCGTGCATATGTTCTTTGATCCTTGGCAAGTAATCCTTCACTGTTTGCTATCATGACCTTTTGGATTTTTTCCATATAATTAATACTAACTTGTGAAATATAGGCAGAGAAATTTCGTGATGCAGTATCAATTGAATGAATGAATGCAATTTTATCCTGATGATGAACCGAGTCAAAAGGTATTAGGACTTTGTGTGGAGAATCATACAATTTTTCAGTCAAATCGATGGCTTCTAAAGATTTGTTTCCAATCTGTGCCCCACTTACAGCTTCTGCCGCTTTTAGAAGTCCCTTTTCTGAAACATCATTTGTAAAGGCATAGATCGCTTTATGCCCGTAAAAAACTCGTATCCCAGCACCGTAATCATTTCCGCTGATTGACTTAACGATCTTGCTGTCAAGCAACTGAATTGAAGAGCTGACGGAATCTTCAAAAAAAAGTTCAGAAAAATCTGCCCCATTTGAGAGTGCCTTTTGAAGGATGCGTTCGATTATTGATTTTTTTATCATTGTACCTCCATGAGTGCACTCAGACTTGAAAAGAGGATATTGATGTCAAGAAAGTATAGAATATTTTGACAACAAATTACAAGAATAAATAAGCTCATATGTTGAGGTGGCTATGTTTATAATTAATATTAAAAGTAATTTCAGCGCTGCTCATAATATTGTGGGCTATAAAGGTGACTGCGCAAATGTGCATGGACACAACTGGAATATTCGTCTTGCACTTATATGTAACAAAATTGATGAGATTGGAATGACTATTGATTTTAAGATATTGAAGAAGGAATTCAATTATTTGTTGAAAGAATTTGACCATGAAAATCTTAATAGTTTAGCATGTTTCGACGATTGCAATCCGACTTCTGAAATAATTGCACAAAAGATTTTTGAAAAATCTCAATTGGTTTTTAATAGTGAAATCACTTCAGTATATGAAATTGAAGTAAGCGAATCCGAGAAATATTCTGTTATTTATAGACCTCATGAAAATACTTGATTCGAAATTTATTGAGAGCGCATATAAGTTTTCTGATCTTTCAGAAAGTGATTTGCCCGAAATAGCATTCATCGGCCGATCTAATGTGGGGAAATCTTCACTTATAAATGCGTTGCTTCAAAGAAAGAACCTTGCTCAAATCAGCAAGAAACCCGGTAAAACCCGAACGATAAACATTTTCGAGGTGTCGTTCAAATATGGTGATCAAAAAGAGAAGCTTAATTTTGCTGATCTTCCCGGATATGGCTATTCAAAAATATCTGAGAAGATGCAACAGGATTGGAAAAGACTTATCGATGATTATATTTCAAAGAGAAAAAATATTTGCGCGTTAGTATTGATAGTGGATATACGGCATGATGCAGATAAAAAAGATATTGATGCAAAAGAATGGATATTGTCTCATGGAAAAGAAATATTGCTTGTTCCTACAAAAGCAGACAAATTAGGCAAATCTCAAGTAGCAATAAAGATAAGGGCGCTAAAAGATCAATTTTTATTATTACCACATCACGAAATTATTGGATTTTCTTCAAAATCAAAGATTGGTAGAGAAGAAATATTACAGTGGATCGGGCAAATTACTGCGTTAGTTAAGAATGGAGATGCTACATGTTAGAAAAAGTGAAAAATCCCGAAGATCTTAAAAAATTTAATTTACTTGAATTAAAAGAATTATGCAAAGATATTAGAGAAAGAATTATTGAAGTTACGTCGAAAACAGGCGGACATCTTGCCCCGAGTCTCGGAGTAGTCGAACTCACTGTTGCTCTTTTAAATGTGTTTGATCCGCTAAAGAGTAGAATTATTTGGGATGTTGGACATCAATCTTATGCATATAAGATATTAACAGAAAGAAATGCAGCGTTTGATAATTTACGGCAATATGGCGGTTTAAGTGGTTTTAATTCGATATCAGAAAGTAAGTATGATGCTTTTGGCGTGGGGCATAGCAGCACATCACTCTCGGCTGCTCTGGGTATTTCTGTCGCAAAAGAGCAGAAGCAAAGACCCGAAAAAACAATTGTAGTGATAGGAGACGGTGCTCTCACTGCCGGAGAAGCATTTGAAGGTCTTAATAATATTGGCGGTTTGAAAAAAGATATTGTTGTGATCCTGAACGATAATTCAATGTCAATATCAAAGAATGTTGGGGGAATGCATCACTATTTAGCAAATGTGCTTTCAGGGCATCATTACAACAGAGTCAAAAATGATGTATGGAATATGGTTCAGACACTTCCCAAAATAATTAGAAATAAGATAATAACCGGTGCACGTAGATTTGAAGAGAGTATACTCAATATGGTCATACCAAGTAGTCTCTTCGAGGATCTGGGTTTCAGATATGTAGGACCGATCGACGGACATGATCTGCCGACTGTAATAAAGATTCTCAAACAGGTGCGTAATAATATTAGCGAACCGGCACTTATACACGTAATTACGAAAAAGGGGAAGGGATATGAATTTGCAGAAAATGATGCCACCAAGTTCCATGGCGTTTCATCCTTCAACAACATAACTGGAGAAATAAATAAAACAAAATTCAAACACACAAAACCTTCATACTCCCAACTTTTTGGAGACACATTAACAGAGATTGCAGAAAATGACAAAGACGTAGTTGCGATAACTGCAGCAATGTGTGATGGCACCGGTCTTAGTGCTTTCAGAGATAAATTTTCTGATAGATTTTACGACGTTGGAATTGCGGAACAACATGCTGTGACCTTTGCAGCGGGAATGGCTACCGAGGGCTTGAAACCCTATGTTGCAATATATTCTACATTTCTACAACGCGCCTATGATCAAATAATACACGATGTGGCACTCCAGAAATTACCGGTTAGATTTGCAGTAGATAGGGGTGGTCTTGTCGGAGAGGATGGACCCACACACCACGGCGTTTTTGATATTTCTTACTTGCGATGTATTCCCAATATGGTCATTATGGCACCAAAAGATGGAGATGAATTTAAAGGAATGCTTCTATTTATGAATAAGTATGACAAAGGTCCAATTGCGGTTCGTTATCCGCGGGGTGCTATTGATGAGTATGACCTAAAAAAAGAGAAAATACGTTTGGGTAAATTTGAAGTTGTATGTGAAGGGCAAAGAACAGCAATATTATGCGCAGGAACGAGTTTTAAGATAGGACTCGAGGTTTATAATAAGCTCAAGATGAAGGACATTAATCCCTTCCTTATCAATGCACGATTTATTAAGCCAATAGATGGAGATATATTAAAAGAACTGCACAGGCAAAAGGTTAAAAACCTAATTACTATTGAAGAAAACGCACTTTATGGAGGGTTCGGTGCAGCAGTTCTTGAAAAATGTAATGAACTTAATATCCATTTTAATATTAATCGTTTCGGACTTCCGGATGAATTTGTCACTTTTGGTGATGCGAATATTTTAAGAGAAAAGATAGGTCTTACAACACAAAATATTTATTCATATATACTCACATTATGATTGATCATAATGATACGATCGCAGCAGTTTCGACACCTCCGGGCATTGGCGGCATTTCTGTAATTAGAATAAGCGGGTCAGATTGTACTGAAATTCTCAAGAAAATTTTTAAATCCAACCTCTCTGTAAAAGAAATGCAATCACATCATATATACTATGGGAAAATTTATGATGAGAAAGCATTAATTGATGAAGCCCTTGTATCGGTTTTCAAAAATCCAAATAGTTTTACAGGAGAGGATGTCTTAGAAATAAGCTGCCACGGTGGTTCTTTTGTAACGCAGCGAGTTCTTCAAACTATTCTAAAAAATGGTGCAAGGCATGCTGAAAAGGGTGAATTTACAAAAAGAGCGTTTCTAAATGGTAAGATCGACCTCACTGAAGCAGAGGCAGTTATTGATCTAATTCATGCTTCAACAAAGCATTCATTGCAGTCAGCAATATATCAGCTTGAAGGGAAATTACATCATTCGATTAGTTTAATTTTGAAGGACATATCTTCAATAAGATCTGAAATTGAGCTGGATATAGATTTTTCTGAACAAGGATTAGAGCATAAAAAATATGAAGATTATCTTAATATCCTTAAAGATATTAAAGCAAGGATTGAAAGATTGATCGCAACTGCCCATGAGGGCTTGATTCTTCATGATGGTTACAGAGTTGTGATAGCAGGTCCTACAAATGCAGGTAAATCAAGTGTGTTTAATAAAATAATTGAGAACGAGAGGGCGATAGTAACCGAATTTCCCGGAACCACACGTGATTATATTGAAGAGGATATCGCTCTTGAGGGCTACTTGGTGAGACTTTTCGATACAGCAGGATTAAGAGAGAGCACAGACAAAATAGAAAAATATGGCATTGAAAAATCATATAATATAATCAAGAATGCTCATTTGATTTTGTGGATAGAGGATTGCAGTGTTTCACGTGAAACACCAGAACCGAATCTTAAAGGCATAAAAATACTGAGAGTTTTGAATAAGATTGATTTAATTGAAAGAAATCAACTCAGTAAAGAACATGATATTCATGTTTCAGCTAAAACAGGCGATGGAATAAACCGGCTGAAGCAAGAAATAATTAAAAATATTGATATACAGAAATTTGATCTAACTGGTGGTATTATTACCAACTCTCGACAGCTCGGGGCTGCAGAAAAAAGCTTGAAAGCAATCGATCAAGCAATAGAAACGACAAAAGCAGAAAAGGGGCTTGAATTTATTGCCTTTGACCTACATGAAGCGAGTGAATATCTTGAGGAAATAATCGGTAAAATAAGCAGTGAGGATATTATTAACTCGATATTTGATCGATTTTGTATAGGGAAATAATTGAATTAGCTGTTAAGAACTTCCCGTACTTTCTCTACTAAAGCATCAGGCGTGAAGGGCTTTTGAATAAAATTAGTTCCAGGTTCGAGAACACCACGATTACGCATCTCTTCGCCGGTGTAGCCGGACATAAAGAGAATTTTAAGCTCGGGCTTTTCAGCTTTCATCTTTTCTGCTAATTCTCTTCCATTCATTTCCGGCATAATAACATCTGTAAGCATAAGGTCAATTGGTTCAGTGTAATTTTTTGTGACTTCAAACGCGTTTATGCCATTATAAGCAGTGATAACATTTAAACCTTCATCCTCGAGAATTTCTGTGACAAGATCCCGCACCATATCCTGGTCCTCTACAAGAAGAACTGTTTGCTGCTTTTCGCTGGTAGTTTCTGAAACTGATTTACTTATAGGCTTTTCTGTTTCGAGATGAAGATCTTCTTCAGGTTCGATCTGTGGTAAATATATTTTAAATGTAGTTCCCTCGCCAAGGTGACTATCAACCTCAATTCCACCATTACTTTGCTTTATGATCCCATAAACAGTTGCAAGTCCAAGTCCAGTACCCTTGCCCACTTTCTTTGTAGTGAAAAAGGGCTCAAATATTCGAGAAAGAGTATCATTGCTCATACCGGAACCTGTATCTGTCACATCAATGACAGCATAATTCCCTGGACTAAGTGCTTCAACGTGTCCAATAATTTCATCGTCATGAATAGTAGAAGAGTAAGTTTTGATAGTGAGCTTCCCGCCGCTTTGCATGGCATCTCTCGCATTTACTGCAAGATTCATTAGAATTTGATCAATCTGATTGACATCTGCTTTTATAAACATATTTTCTTCGAATTCAGTACTTAAAATTATGTCCTCTCCAATCAATCTTTGAAGCATATCTTGAACTTCTTCAATTACTTTATTCAGATTGAGGGTTCTTGGTTTGATTATTTGCTGCCTGCTAAAGGTAAGGAGTTGTCTCGTCAATGAAGCAGCTCTGCCACCCGCCTTGCGTATCTCTTTAAGTTCATTATACATTGCATCAGATTCATTAAGCTTCCGAAGGAGAAGATCGCAGCGTCCATTGATTGCGGTAAGAAGATTGTTGAAATCATGAGCAACTCCCCCGGCAAGTCGACCGATAGTTTCCATTTTCTGGGTCTGGCGAAGTTTTTCCTCACTTTCTTTCAGTTCCTTCTCAAGCTTTTTAGATTCAGTAATATTTTCACAAAGAGTTACAACAGAAGTTGGAATACCTTCTGCATTTCTAACAACATCAGAAATTAGGCGAACCGGAAAAGGGACACCTGTTTTAGTAATATTCGTACTTTCCCGAGTCATTCCTTTCCATTCCATTACCTGGTCCATTTTCCACGGCTGTAACTT
>JAUWPE010000045.1 GCA_030611765.1 Candidatus Cloacimonadota bacterium
TAGGATGTTCCTATCCAATAAATAAAATTTGTTAAACTGTAATATTCCTATCTTTGACATTTACAATCCTGATCATCTCATTTGCATAGATAGCAATATTGACAGAAATTATACTTCGTTTTTTTGTCAATAATTATGAAACCTATATATTTAGATTATAATGCGACTACACCTCTCGCTCCAGAAGTGGCGGAAGCAATGAAACCCTATCTGGAAAACTATTTTGGAAATCCGTCAAGTACACATTGGTACGGAGTGCAAACGAAAAAAGCAGTTGAAAACGCACGCAGGCAGGTAGCAGAACTCATTCATGCAAACCCGGATGAGATCATTTTTACAAGTGGAGGTTCGGAATCAAATAATTTTGCCATCAAGGGAATTGCCTTTTCAAATAAAGAACATGGAAATCATATTATAACTTCTTCAGTGGAGCATCCTTCAGTTATCGAAGTATGTGAGTATCTCAAAACACAGGGATTTGAAATAACCTATCTGCCAGTTGACGAATATGGAATGGTCGATCCTGATGATGTTGAGAATGCGATCACTCCACAAACAATTCTCATTACTATTATGCATGCAAATAACGAAGTGGGCACTATCCAGCCAATACAAGAAATTGCAAAGATCGCGCATGCTCATGACATTATCATACATACAGACGCTGCTCAATCAACTGGGAAAGTTCCCGTTCTGATCGACGAACTAAATGTTGATCTGCTTTCTATTGCAGGGCATAAATTGTATGGTCCCAAAGGAGTTGGCGTACTCTATATTCGAAGAGGAGTAAAACTCCAAAAGATCATTCACGGCGCAGATCATGAACAAAATTTACGAGCCGGCACAGAAAATATTCTCTGTGATGTCGGTCTGGGAAAAGCATGTGAAATAGCAGGACAGCATTTGCAGGAAAATATGCAGCATTTGAAAGAAATGAGGGATCTTCTTCATAAAAAAATTGAAGCTTCAGGTCTTGATTTCAGATTGAACGGTCACCCTGAAAAAAGATTACCGAACACACTCAGTCTTTCCTTCAGGAATGTGGAAGCGAATACTGTTCTTTCCGAACTTACAGAGGTCGCAGCATCAGCAGGCGCTGCGTGCCATTCCGATCAGATCGATATATCGGTTGTACTGGAAGCAATGGAAGTGCCTGTCGAATATGCAATGGGTACGATACGTTTCTCAACTGGAAGATTTACTACGAAAGCAGAGATAGAACAAGCTGCCAATGTGATCATTTCAACAATAAGAAAGTTCCAATCAAAGGATTCTGTAACGCTAAATTTGGATAATGAAGAGATCAAGCTCACACATTATACACATGGTATGGGATGTGCCTGCAAGATCGAACCTGCGCTACTTGAGGAAATTTTAAAAAAATTTCCTGTGCCAAATGATCCGAATATTTTGGTCGGAACAAAAACGTCTGACGATGCTGCAGTGTATAAGATCAATGAGCAAACAGCGATCGTGGTTTCGCTGGATTTCTTTACTCCCATCGCCGACGATCCTTACGAATTCGGCGCTGTCGCTGCAGCTAATGCACTCAGCGATCTGTATGCAATGGGGGCAACTCCTTTATTTGGATTGAACATCGTGGGATTTCCCTCAAACAGATTGCCTATGTCTGTATTGGAAAAAATTCTAAATGGAGCACAGGATAAAGCCCGTGAAGCTGGCATTTTCGTGATTGGAGGGCATACTATCGAAGATACAGAGCCAAAATACGGCATGGTCGTGGTCGGAACGGTTCATCCTGAAAAAATATGGAAGAATGTCGGTTTACAACAAGGTGATGTGCTTATTCTCACTAAACCGATAGGAACAGGCATTCTTTCGACAGCTTTAAAAAGAGGTCTGCTCGATGAAGCGCAAAAGGATATGTTGATCTCATCAATGACAGAATTGAATAAAACTGCTGCAAAAGTATTTCAAAGTTATCAGGTTCATTCCTGCACTGACGTGACCGGTTTCGGGCTTCTTGGTCATCTTATGGAAATGGTGCAAGGAAGCAAAGTTGTAGTTGAGATCAAAGCTGACAATGTCCCCATTCTTGAAGGTGCTCTTGAATTTGCAGCCGGCAATGTTATTCCGGGTGGTACGCTATCCAATATGAAGTTTGTCGAGGATATTGTTGAGTGGAGTTCAAATATTTCTCAGATTCAGAAAGTTCTTCTTTGCGATGCTCAGACATCAGGAGGGCTGCTCGTTGCAGTTCCTGAAGAAAGCGCTCAGAAGGTTATTGATAATTTACATCAAGCTGGAGTGGATACTGCAGCAATTATTGGAAAGGTTATTCAAACTGATTCACTGTATATCAATGTGATCTGAGAGCAGGCATACTCCCCAAAATTTGCTATAGAATTTCTGTATATCCTATGAATAATTAGCCACAAAATCACACGAAAAGACACAAAAATTATTTTTGTTATTTTTCATATTAATAAATTTACCATTGTCACACTGAGGTTCTTTATCACGGCGTAATGGAATGAAGTCGGATCGAAGTGTGAACCATTTCTAAGCTGCATCCGCCATCTGGCGGATCAGGGTGACAACTTTTTTGTAATAATAGTGTTGTTATGTGAGAAGATATTGCTTATTTCTTGAACTCACATTATCAATCTTCTATGATATAAAATTTGAAATGTTAAGTATCTGAAAAAATTTGAGGGTATATATTCTGCAATTTGTATAATATTTGACAAGGAAACACTGCTTTCCATTTTTTAAACAAATTTCATGCAGTTTTTTGCTGGTTCTCCCAACCGGCATTTTTTATATTTAGAAATGAGAGTATGATCGACAAAAATGCACTAAAGAAAAGTCTTGATCGCATCTGCGATGAAACAGGTTTTCAGCTTTATGACTGGAAACTCAGACGGAGGAAAAACGCCCATAATCTGGTTATTTATATTACAAAGCCAGGAGGTGTTTCTTTAGAAGATTGCGAGGTTTTCAGTAGAAATCTCGGCGATGAACTGGATATGCACGATATTATCGAAACCCGATATTACCTTGAGGTTTCTTCTCCGGGACTGGAGCGACCTCTTTATACACTCGAGCATTTCCAGAGTGCAGTTGGCGAATTTGTGAAGGTCACTTTTCTCAAAGATGGGAAAGATTCAGAAACTATACGCGGAAAGCTATCTGATATTAATGAGCAGGTGATCACTCTTATAAGCGAAGCTGGCGAAGATAGATTGATCAATATATCTGCTGTACAAAAAGCGAGAACTGTGTTTGCATGGCCATGCACATCTTCAAAAAATAAAAGGAAATAGAGGTTATGATGGCATTTAATTTGATTTCTATTATTGAAGAATTTTCCAGACTGAGACAGATTGACCGAGAAAAAATTGCTGAGATCATCAGGGAAAGTTTGGAATCCACACTCAAGAAAAAGCTTTCTGAAGAGTCTGAACTGGTGGTGGAGATAAATTTTGATGAAAGCGAAGTTGTGGCAAAATTTGATGCTGTAGTTGTTGAAGAACCCACCAGTTTCCTCGATGAAATAATACTTGAGGAAGCACTAAGGCTCGATCCTGAAGCAAAGATCGGCGATATTGTACCTCTTAAAATGCCGGTATCTGACTTTGGACGCAAGACAATACAGTCTGCACGTCAGGCAATAATAAATAGATTCAGAGAGTCCGAGACAGAAAAGATAAAAGTGGACTATGAAAAGCAAAAAGGGGAGATCGTTTCCGGTGTAGTTAAAAAGGTAGAATATAATGGTTATATTATTGATATTGGATTTACCGATGCACTTCTGCCAACTGAAGAGCAGGTGGAAACCGAATTCTATAAAGCCAATGATTTTCTGAAAGCTTATATCGCAAGTATTCGTCAGTCAAAGGGCGGTGTACGCATCATCCTTTCAAGAAAACGCCCCGAATTCATTATCAAACTTTTCGAAAACGAGATTCCTGAAATCGCATATGGTATCGTTACAATTAAGAAAATTGTCAGGGAACCAGGTTATAGAACAAAGGTTGCTGTTGCAAGCAATGATGAGAATGTCGATCCATATGGAAGCTGCATCGGTCCGAAAGGAATCCGTATTGAAGAGATCCGCAAAGAGCTTCACGGCGAGCAAGTAGATATAGTACTCTGGAGCGATAACTGCGAAGAATTTATAAGAAATGCTGTTGGTCCCGAACTTGTAAAACGTGTTTATCTTGCTGATAAAGGACGATTTGCCCAGATTATCGTTAATGAAGATAATAAAAATATTGCGATTGGCAAAGGTGGCAAGAATATCAAACTTGCTGCAAAATTGACCAATTATAAACTCGATGTCCTTCTCGAAGAAGAATATGAAGAGATCGCAGCAAATGAACGCCGCATCACAAGTCCCATATTCGATCTTGATGGAGTTGCTGAAAAGGTCGGTAAGATCCTTCATGATGCCGGATACACTTCGGTACAGGATATCCATCTTGCTACAGTTAAAGAATTGACTCATATAGAAGGTGTGGGTGTAAAAACTGCGGAAAAAATCAAAGAATCTGCAAAATATTTTTAATGCCAAATAAATCTTCAAATAAAGGTCATATACCTGTTCGAACATGTGTGATATGCAAAGAAAAAGGTTCGAAGTACTCGATGCATAGGTTTGTGATACAGAAAGATACTATCTTCTTTGATGAGAAAAATGTGCTCGATGGAAGAGGATATTATTGCTGTGATAAGGAAAAATGCAAAGATTCGTTAGACTCATGGATAAAGAAAGCAAAGAAAAAGTAGCAAACATGCTTCGGCTTGCAAGGAAAGCAAAAGCCGTTGTAATGGGCAGGATCGCTGTTGAAAAGAGCATCAAAAAGGGTATAACTACGCTTATCTTTGCCGGTAAAAAGGAAAATAATTTCATGAGAAAACGAGCACTTGATTGCATATCAAAAGGGATTAAAATATCTCATCTTTTTAATGACAGTGAATTGAGTAATATTTTTGGACGTCAAAAATTGACTCTTGTGGCAGTAATTGACAAGAATTTCACAAAGGGCATAAATGAGCTTTTTAGATAATTAAAGGATATATATGGATCAAATTAGAGTGTATGAACTGGCTCGTGAACTCAAGGTCTCACCTCAGGCACTAATCTCAATTTTGAGGACTCTGAAGGTGAATGTAAAAAGCCACATGAGCTATCTTGAAGAAGATACTGTTGCACAAGTGAAGAAGATGTTTCAGGAGCAGATGGATGCTGCAAAAATACGTCAGAAGCAGAGAAAAAATTACCAGCGGGAACAGCGACAGAAACGTCTTGAAAAACTGAAAAAAGAAGAAAAGCGGCAGACTCAAAAGAAAGATGAGAAGAAAGAGCCAAAGAGAAGACCTGAAAAACGCGAAGAAAAACCAAAATATCCTGCCCGAGAACACGTTCAAAAAGAGAGAGAGAAACCAAAAGCAAAAGAAAAACCGATTGCTAAAACTCCCCAAACTTCTACTACTAAAGAAAAAGACAAGCAAAAACAGAAATCATATAAAGATAAAAAACAGAAAATTCTCGAAGAGAAGCAGAAGAAGTTCTTTGATCAGCAAAAAATTAAAGGCAATATAAAAGCGACTCTTACAAAAGATCCTAAGCGCAAGAAATATAAAAAAGAAAAATCAGAAGCTGAAGAAGTTACAAAGATCGTTATCGGCGAATTTACTTCAGTATCTGAACTTGCAAAGATCATGGATAAAAATCCTACTGCGATCGTAGCAAAGTTCATGGAACTGGGGAAAATGGTTACCATCAACCAACGTTTGGATAATGAATCTCTCATTATGATCTGTGACGAATTCAACTTTGATGTTGAGTTTGAAGACCAATATGGAAAAGACATTCTTGAAGTTGGCTTAGAAGATGAAGACAAAGCTGAAGTCAAAAACCGTCCCCCGATCGTTGTCGTTATGGGACATGTTGACCATGGTAAAACATCCATCTTGGACTATATCAGAAAAACGAATGTTATCGCCGGTGAAGCAGGTGGTATCACACAACATATTGGTGCATATCAGGTTGAATTTAAAGATCAAAAAATAACCTTTATTGATACTCCCGGTCATGAAGCATTCACTGCAATGCGTGCAAGAGGAGCAGAAGTTACCGACATTGCTGTTATCGTTATTGCTGCTGATGATGGAGTCATGCCTCAAACAATGGAAGCTATTGATCATGCAAAAGCTGCAGGAATTCCACTTATTGTTGCAATAAATAAGATTGATAAACCTACTGCTGATATCGAAAAAGTGAAGGTTCAGCTCTCTAAGAAAAATATCCGTCTTCAAGGATGGGGTGGTGATGTTGAATCTGCGGAATGTTCTGCAAAAACCGGCGAAGGTATCGAAGAACTGCTGGAAACAATATTACTGGTTTCAGAAGTTGCAGAGCTTACAGCCCGATATGATCAGAAAGCAGAAGGTACGGTTATTGAAGCCAAACTCGATAAGGGCAAGGGTCCTATTGCTACAGTACTGATACGAAATGGAGTTCTTAAACCGGGAGATATTATCATTTGCGGAGCTCAATACGGTCGTGTTCGACTTATGCTCGATGAAAGACAAAATGAAGTTAAGGAATGCCCTCCATCCGGAGTTGTTCAAATACTTGGTTTGAACGGTGTCCCCAAGGCGGGTGATACTCTTAATGTAGTTGATGATGAGCGTAAAGCAAAAGACATCAGTTCAAAAAGACAGCAGGTTATAAGACAGCGACAGATCGCTACAGGAAAGGGAGTTACACTCGATAATATATTTGATAAAATACAGGAAAGCGAGATCACTTCTCTCAATCTAATTGTAAAAGGTGACACTGACGGCTCAGTTGAAGCGCTTTGTGATGCACTTCAGAAAATACGTAATGAGGAAGTTGGCGTGAATGTAGTTCATCGCGGAGTTGGCGGTGTTGTCGAAGCTGATATCGACCTAGCTACTGCCTCAAAAGCTATTATTATTGGATTCCATGTTCGACCCAATGCAGAAGCCCGTGAAGCTGCAGAAGTAAATCGGGTGGATATACGATTGTATGATATTATTTATGAAGCCATCGACGAAGTGAAGAAATCTCTTGAAGGATTGCTCGCACCGACGATCAGAGAAGAATATCTTGGAACAGCAGAGGTGAAAGAGATCTTTAAAATTTCCAAAGTTGGTACAATTGCCGGATGTATGGTCACAAAAGGTAAGATCACAAGTGATGCATTTCTGAGACTCTTCCACGATGATATCAAAGTCTATGAGGGGACTATTAAAAGTCTGAAGCGCTTCAAGAATGAAGTTAAAGAAGTAACTGAAGGTCAGGAGTGCGGAATTTCGATTGTTGATTTCAATGATATCAAGGTCGGCGATGTCATTGAAGCATATATTAAGATCGAGGAAAAGAAAAAATTAGAATTATAATCAATGCCTGTAAAAAGCGTGCTTGTAAATTTATATCTTCCTACATCTCATTCGCTTAAGAACAAACGAAGTATCGTACAGAGTATCATAAAAAAGCTGAGAAACCGCTATAACGCATCGGTTGCAGAGATCAACGGACTGGATAAATGGCAGTATGCCGGCATTGGCATCTCGGTTATCTCAAACGATCGTATTATTATTGAAAAGATACATTCAAATATCATCAATTTTATTGAGAACAATTATACAGATATTCAAATAATGGGAATCCAGGATTACGAATAATGCAGCAGCATAGAATTGACAGGTTGAATAAACTACTCTTTCAGTCGATATCAAATATTGTGAGCTTTGAGCTTCGTGATAATCGTCTGGAAGAGATTAAAATTGAGTATGTGATTGTTTCTCCTGACATGAGGGATGCAACAGTTTTCTTTTCTGTTTTTAATGATGAAAAAATGGACTTGGCTTTAGCAGGTTTGAATAGTGCAAGCAAAGTGATCAGAAAAAAGCTCGCAGATATTCTGAATCTGCGATTTACACCGCGACTGCGTTTTAAATTCGACAAACAGGAATATAAGGCGCAACATATCGAAGATATAATTGAGAAAGATGGAGAAAGATATGAATCTGAATGAGTTCAAAGAAACCTTTTCAAAATTGATAGGAAGCTATGAAACTTTCATTCTTACCACACATGAGAACTCGGATAGTGATGGTGTAGGTGCTGAATATGCGCTTTATCTTTACCTTGAGATGTTTGGGAAAAATATAAGAATGATCAATAATGAAAAACCTTCATCACAATGTGAGTTTCTTCATATCGGGAACAAAGTGCATACGCAGATAGAAACTCTCGATAAAAATGCTATTGTTTTTATGCTTGATTTCAATGAGATAAATAGAATTGGGAAAAGGTTGATTCCACTGCTCACTTCGGGAAACCAGATTGTAAGGATCGATCATCATAAGAAGTCGGAACCGATATTGAACTGCATTTCATATATTGATGATACAGCTTCTTCCACTTGCGAGCTTGTGTTCAATATTATTGAGGATGACCTTCTTCAATTTCCTGAAGATGTGAAGAAAAAGATCGCACTTGCACTTTATATGGGCATTATCTTTGATACAAATAATTTTGCAAATAAGAATGTATCTCCCAGAACTTTTGAGGTGTGTGCTCATCTCAATGCTTATGGCGCTGATAATAATTTGGCATATAAAAAGCTCTTTGAGAATAGAAAAACAAAAGAATTGCAGCTTCTCGGGCTTACTCTTAGCGGTATTGAAGAATTCCATAACGGCAAGGTTGTTATGTATTCGACAACTCAAAAAATGCTTCGGGATACCGGTCTTACAATCGAGGTTACGGAGGGTTTCTCTAAGGATGTCAAACCTACAAATGGAAGAGATGTAGTGGTCTATATTCGTGAAACCGGCAAAGATATCTATAGAGTTTCTCTTCGCTCAAGTAGCAAGGATGTTCAAAAGATCGCTGAACATTTTGATGGCGGGGGTCATGTTCTGGCATCAGGTTTTCGAGCAAAAATAAAATTAGCTGACCTGAAATCTAAATTATTATCTCTGCTTAAATAAATTCAAGTTATGCAAGGTATAATTTTTATTGATAAACTGGCAGGTATTACTTCTTTTGATGTGATCAGGCGTCTGCGTATGGTTACGAAAGTTCGCAAGATAGGGCATGCAGGTACTTTAGATCCTTTTGCAACAGGTTTATTGATAGTGTGCATCAGCAGGCAGGCAACAAAAAATATTGATCAATTTGTTAGATTAGACAAGACCTACACTGCTGTCCTGAAACTCGGCGAAAGGACAGATACTGCTGATATTGAAGGAAAGATAATTGAAATTAAAGATGTACCGGATACTGTTGTCCAGAATATTGATAAAGTATTTTCTTCATTTTTAGGTGAAATAGATCAAGTTCCTCCTCAATTTTCAGCAATTAAGAAAAACGGAGTTCGGCTTTATAAGACTGCAAGAAAAGGGATTCAGGTAGAAGTTGAGCCCAGAAAAGTTTTTATTCACACACTTTCATTCTTGAATTATCAAAAACCATATCTTGAATTCAGCTCAACTGTTTCAAAAGGCACTTATATTCGTTCTTTAGGTGAAGATATTACTGCAAAGCTCGGTACTGTGGGGCATCTTACAGAATTGCGAAGAGATGCAATTGGTCCCTTTTCTGTTGTTGATGCGATAAGTTTGGAAGACATAACAGAAGGAACTCTTGAAAATTCAATACAACCTATTGACGAAATAATTGCAATAGTGCAGAAATACAACAATGAAAAATCTTCATAAAATTCAGAAGCATCTGAAAAATCCTGTTGTCACTATTGGCACTTTTGATGGTGTGCATATCGGGCATAAAGCGCTTCTGACCAGAATGGTGGAACGCACAAAAATGCTTGATGGTGTCTCTATTGTGATCACTTATCATCCACATCCGATCGAGATTTTGAAGAAAAAAGTATATCCTTTTCTACTAACAGAAAAGATAAAGAAAGAGCAGTTTTTAAAAGAAGTCGGTATTGATTACGTGCTTTGGCTGGATTTCGATATGAATCTTGCTCACCTTACTCCGGAAGAATTTGTAAGGGATTATTTATACAAACAAATCGGAGCGAAAGAGATAATTATCGGTTATGATTGGCACTTTGGAAAAAACCGCTCCGGAGATTACCATCTTCTGAAAAAAATAGAGAGGGAGCTGGATTTCCATGTTGAGATAGTCGATGAAGTTTTGGTTGATGATGAGATCGTTTCCAGCACTGCTATTCGAAAATATCTAAGCATGGGCAATATTCAACGAGCTAACAAAATGCTCGGGCGGGATTATTGCATAATGGGAACTGTGGAAAAAGGTAATCAGGTAGGCAGGGAGTTTGGATATCCAACTTGTAACCTTAAACCTTTGGAGATCAGGAAATTATATCCTGCAATTGGAGTGTATCTTACGCAAATAAGACATGCCCATAAGGTTTTTTGGGGACTTACCAATGTGGGAACAAGACCGACTATTGATAAAAATAATCGACAGAAAAATGTGGAGACACATATTTTAGATTTTAATGAACACATATATGAACAGGAAATCGAATTGTTCTTTATTCAGAAAATTCGTGATGAAGTTGAATTCGAATCCATAGATGCGCTTGTCGAGCAGATCAGAAAAGATGAGATCTATGCTCGTAATATTATTGAGAAATTGAACAATGAATAATTCTGCAATCATAACTGCTGCGGGGAGTGGGCAGCGCATGAACTCCTCGAAGAAGAAGCAATTTATTGAAATTGAGGGCAAACCAATTCTTCTTCATACCCTTGATAAATTTATTCAAGCCCAATGTTTTGATAGCATAATCATAACATGTCCTGCACCTGATGTTGTATTTTTAGAGGATATACTTTTTGGCAAATTTGGTTATGAACGAAATCAGATTTCGATAATACCAGGTGGAAAAAGAAGACAGGATTCTGTGTATAATGCGTTAAAAATAATTGATGAGACAACAGAGATCGTGGCAATCCACGATAGCGTCCGTCCTTTTGTGAAAGAGTCAGAAATAATTGAGAGCGTTGAATTAGCAAAAAAATATGGCGCAGTAACCCTTGCTCATCCTGTAAAAAATACGATAAAGCAAGTTGAAAACTATCAAATTGTTAAAACATTGGACAGAAAGAATTTGAGGGAAATCTATACTCCACAAACATTTAAGGTTAAGCTCATCAAAAAAGCTCATGAATTTGCAAAAACAAAAAACTTAACTGTTCGAGATGATGCAGAATTAGTAGAAATTTTCGGCAAAGATGTTTATGTTTTAAAAAGCTCATCCGAAAATATCAAAGTGACAAATCAGTTTGATTTAAAAATTGCTAATATGATCCTTAAAAACAGGAATAAGACACAGATAAACGCAGATGAAGCAGATAAACACAGATCCGGAAAATAATATTAAGAAAAATATATTAATTTCTTTAATCAGCGAAGATCAGTATAATCAGTGTAAATCAGCGTTCTATAATAAAGAATTTTGACACGGATGTACACAGATGAACACGGATTAAGAAAATAAAATGAAGAAAAATAAATTAAATTCTTTAATCAGCGAAAATCAGTTCAATCTGCGTGGTTCTGCCTGCCGGGTATTCCAATTTATCGGAAGAAGACTGGAGTGCTATTCCTCAGGAGGTTAAGATGAAAATCGGTTTTGGATATGATGTTCATAAGTTAGTAGAGGGTAGACCTCTCTTATTGGGTGGTGTACACATCCCTTTTGAAAAAGGTTTGCTTGGTCATTCCGATGCAGATGCGCTCATTCATGCAATCATTGATAGTCTGCTTGGAGCTGCAAATCTTGGCGATATAGGCACTCATTTTCCAGATAATGATGAAGTATATAGGGATATTTCCAGTGTCATACTTCTTGAAAAAACATCTGAGCTTTTAAAGAATTCAAAATACACAATCGAGAATATCGATGCGACTGTGGTTTTAGAAAAACCGAAGCTGGTTCCATATATTGCTGATATGAAACAAATTATTGCTGACAAACTTGACATAGATTACTCACAAATCTCGATAAAAGCTACTCGAGAAGAAGGTATGGGATTTGTAGGAAATGGCGAAGGCATAAAGGTTTTTGCCGTGTGTTTAATTGACGAAATGTAATATATGATAGAGAATAATTGTTTAGATATAATAATAAAAAATGCAAGTCAACTTGTAACGGCAGCTTCACAGTATCCCAAAACCGGCATTGAATTGCAGAATTTGGGTATTATCGAAGATGGAGCGCTTGGTATTGTTGATGGGATGATTTCCTGTATCGGAACCACAGAAGAAATTCTAAGATCATATACTGCAAAAACAATCATCGACGCTTCTAAAAAAGTTGTTATGCCGGGATTTATTGATCCGCATACTCACCCAATATTTGTAAAAACTCGTGAAAACGAATTTGAGATGCGTCTGCAGGGAAAATCATATAAAGAGATTTCTCAAACCGGCGGAGGAATACGTGCAAGCATTAAAGATGTAAGAGAAGCTTCCCTTGAAGAACTTATTGAACTGGGACTCAAACGTATAAACAAAATGCTGGAGATGGGCACAACCACGATCGAGGCGAAGAGCGGGTATGGACTTACTACAGAATCTGAAATAAAAATGCTCAAAGCGTTAAAGAAAATCAATGAAATTTCAGATATGGAGATCATCCCAACATTTCTTGGAGCTCATGAATATCCTGAAGAGTATAATGATGATCATGAAACATACATTGATGTTCTCATAAATGAAATGCTTCCTGCAGTTAAAGAACAGAATTTAGCTGAATATTGTGATATTTTCTGTGAAGAGCATGTTTTTACAGTAAGTGAATCACGTAGAATACTCAATGTTGCAAAGGAACTTGGTTTTAAAATAAGGTTTCATGCAGATGAACTTGAACCTATTGGAGGAGCCGAATTAGCAGCAGAAGTTAATGCTGTTTCTGCCGATCATCTTGTTGCAATTTCTGATGAAGGAATTCTAAAATTAAAGGAAGCGGGCGTTATACCCATTTTACTTCCTGCGACTACGTTCAGTCTTGGGCTTTCAAAATATGCTCCAGCCAGAAAAATGATCGATGCAGGATTGCCAATAGCTCTTTCTACAGATTTCAATCCGGGTTCTTGTAATTGCGATTCTCAGCAGTTCGTCACAAGTTTAGCATGCCTTCAGATGAAAATGCTACCTGCTGAAGCTATCAATGCAATAACTATCAATGCAGCTCATTCCCTGGAAATGGGTAAGATTATTGGCTCACTTGAGGTTGGTAAGCAGGCGGATGTTATTATTCTGGACATTCCAACCTATCAATATTTACCATATCATCTTGGTAGTAACACAGTGAAAACTGTAATCAAAAAAGGTAAAATAATACAAAAGTAAATGGATTTTCAACTATGAAAAAACAAATTTTTATCATAATTTTAATTCTTCTTCTCCCTTTCAATCTTTTTGCACAGTCGAAGATGAGTATTGGTCAGCCTTCTTATCAGACGATTCAATACAATGTGTCTGTGGTTGGTAATGTAGTCAATCCAGGAACATATACTTTATCACCGATCAAAAGGATTTCGGACGCTATTCAAATAGCGAATTCTGCTCCAACTGATTCTGTTACAGTTGAGATTATAGAATTGTTAAATAATTCTTCAACAAGAAATATTACACTCAAAAGGAAGAATGAAAACATTCATGTGGATCTGGAGAGATTCCTGCGTTATGGTGACGATAAGCATAATCCCTATATTCAGGACGGAGATATTATTATAGTTCCTGCAATTGAGCAAAAGGTTACAATATCAGGTTCAGTGAATAGGGGTGGCGAGTTCGAGCTCGTAAAAAATGATCGCATTATGGATATTATTATGCTTTCAATGGGATTATCTGACGATGCTTATTTGAATAAGGCGGAAGTAGTAAGATTTATTAACCAAAGTGATTCAACTGAAATTATTGAAGTTAATTTATTTGAAATACTTAATAATCCCACAAGTGAGGAAAATATATTTTTAGAGAATGATGATAGAATTTTTATTAAATCAATTCCTGAATATCATAAGAGAAAACAATTAAGCGTTTCTGTTTTTGGGGCTGTTATTAATGGAGGTGAATTTGATTTAACAGAAGGATATAGATTATACGATGCAATTGCTGTTGCAGGAGGATTAAGGGATGATGCCTATTTAGATGAAGCAGAGGTAGTAAGATTTATTAATGATTCTGATTCAACAAAGGTCATTAATATTGATCTTTATAAGGTTATTGAAAATCCTGAATTCCCAGATAATTTACTACTCGAGAATGATGATAGAATTTTTATTAAATCAATTCCTGAATATCATAGACAATTTAATATTTCAATAATGGGAGAAGTAAAGTTTCCAGGGACATATGCCATTGAAAACGGAAAGACAACTCTTCTTGAAGTTCTGGTTGAAGCTGGCGGACTAACTAAAAAAGCTGACCTTCAAAATGCATTTCTTCAAAGAAAGAGTAGTGAAGATATAGTTGATTCCGAATTTGAACGATTAAAATTAATGCTTGTGGAAGATATGTCTCCTCTTGAATATGAATATTTCAAAACAAAATCTCGTGAATTGAAGGGTAAATTTGCAACTGATTTTCAGAAGTTATGGTTTGATAAAGATGAAGATTTCAATTTTCTTTTAAAAACCGGTGATCATATTTATATTCCAGACAAAACTGTGACAGTTACCATATCCGGACAGGTAAAAAATCCCGGGCTGGTCACTTATTTA
>JAUWPE010000169.1 GCA_030611765.1 Candidatus Cloacimonadota bacterium
TCGGACTTCAGCAATGTGCCGTCCATATCAAAAATAACGAGGTCTATATCTTTAATTTTCATATTTTAATAGCACGCAGATGAACGCTGATGCAACTGATTAGCGCAGATAAGAAAATATAGGAATAATGAGAAATATAAATATGAAATTTATCAGTGTCAATCTGCCTGATCTGTGTGTATCTGCGTTCCATTATTTCTGAATAGCACACAGATGAACGCTGATGCGAATGATTCGCGCAGATAAGAAAACTTTGAAATAATGAAAACAATAAACATAAAATTTATCAGCGTCAATCTTCTTAATCAGTGTGAAGATGAATTTATGTCTAATTTTCTGAAAACTTTTCCAAAACATAATTTATAAAGCTCTTTTTTCGTGTATTTTCGTGATTTTCGTGGTTGATTACTTTTTAAACTAAGATCATGTATAGAATAGAAACAAAAAGCAAAAAAGCAATGATCTGGATCGAGTAGTCAAACCATTTGAGTTTATGAGAAATATAATCCGTGCGTGTAGGATGCAACCTGAATCCTTTTAAATCCAATGCAATCGCCCTGAATAGAACGGTGTGCATCGCTTGAGCGAGGACAGGAAAAACAATGGTAGAAAATGCCTTAAACTTTCTGAAAATTGGAATTTTTCTAAAGGAGATCTCACGAATCTTCAGTTGATCCTTCATTATCATAAACTGTTTCTCAAACAATCGTAAAAAACTAAATGTGCTTGCGATCATCAGGCATATCTCGTAGGGAAGTTTCCAATCGCGCAGTGCAAGAACAAAATTATAAAAAGGAATATCAAAAAGAAGCGATACAACAAGCAAAAGTATGAGCAGACGTATGCTCACGATGAGAGCGATAAGAACTCCTTCAGAATAAATTGTGATGAACTTCCATTGAAAAAGCACTGTGCCGCTTTGTCTGAAAAAGAGCTGCATCACGAATAGAAAGAGGATCAGAATAAGCAGAAAACGCAATCTTTTCCAAAGGAGCAAAAATCTTCTTTTAGAGGGATTCAGAATAAAAACAAGCAGAACGCAAACTCCGAACAAAATGAGCTGATACTCGATACGATACATGATCAAGGAAAGAGTGGATATGATGATCGAGATGACAAGATATGTGCGTGTGTTCATTCTTAACCCACGATTTGATTTATATTTCTGTTTGAAATCTCAAGCACTTTATCTGCAACAAGCGAAAATGCTTTCGTTCTATGCGTGGCGATGAGTGCACCTGTCCCAGCCAATTTCTGCTGAGCGATTATTGAGATCAAGATATTCACACCTTCATTATCAAGTCCGTAAAGGGGCTCGTCGAGGAGCCAGAATTTATGCTTATTCAGAAGTAACCCGCTCAGGACAACTCTCTTTTGCTGCCCTTCACTGAATTCCCAAAGTGGCTTGTGCTGCACTGTATCCAATCTGAATCTTTCGAGAATGCGAGATCTCTCTTCCTGAAATTCTTTGTTGTCCCTTTTTCGGAATTTATGCTGCCATATCGCAAGATCTTCATCAGGAGTCGAGCCAAGCAGATTGTCCTGAACCTGCTCTTGAACAAAGACAATTTTGGAGGCAATATATGAGTGATCGACTGTGGACAATTGCTTTTCTTCGAACAAAATGGAGTCCGAATCCGCAGACAGCATTTTATAGAGTATCTTGCACAGAGTTGATTTTCCGCTTCCGTTTTCTCCGGAAATTATGGTCACTTCATTCCTAAAAATTTCGAGATTTATTATATCAAAAATATGCTTGTCCTTATTATATGAAAAGCTGAGATTTTCTAAAGAAAAGAGCGGTTTCATAATAAAGTTATGACTCTGTCTGCGACGTCATCAAAAAAACGAGTTGTTGAAGTGATAATAACCAGCTTGTCGTTCTTATAATGAAGTACACACTTTATTACATTTTGAATGGATTGCCCGGATAATCCATCACCAGGTTCATCAAGCAAAATGATTTCAGGAGAGAAAGTAAAGATAGAAGCTAATGCAACAAGCTTTTTTTGTCCGTAAGAAAGTGCAGATATATCTGATTTCAGCAATTCCGGGATTCCAAGCAGTTCAGATACATTATCAATTTTCTTACTGATCTCGTACGCCGGTATTTTCAGGTTCTCAGGACCAAAGGCAAGCTCTTGCTCGACCTGTGGAAAGCTCAACTGCATTTCCGGCTCATGAAACACCATACTGATGAGAGGTGAGAGTTCTGGTAATGTCAGGGCGCTTATGTCAATATCATCAATTAGAATTTTTCCTTCTACAATACCTTTTATGGCTTTGGGAATTATTCCGCAGAGTAGTGAAAGAAAGCTTGTTTTCCCGCTTCCATTCGGTCCTTTTATCAGAATGAGCTCATTCTTCTCAGCGCTGAAAGACAGATCTTTTATCAATAATTCATCATCTTGAGAATACTTAAAAGAAAGGTTTTGAACACTGAGCAATGCCATGTTATTTCTGAGCCAAACCGAAAAATTTAAGACGTTTGAAGATCACAAAAGAGAGCAACCCTCCCACGATTCCGGAAAGGAAACTTAGTCCTAGGGAGATCAAAAGCGGAATAAACGGAAGCTGCCAGATAAGGATTGAAACTATCAAAGTGCCTGCGAGACTCGCGGTTATGCATAATAGAATATGAGTAAGAGGTTTGGAAAAATCCTTGATGAAAAATGCAGTAATATCTGCAGTAAAACCGGGCAAAGTAAAAGTAATTAAAGAGAGCGCTCCGTGTGTGCCGACATATCCGAGTGCGAGCATGACAATTCCCTGAACAAAGCCCACGAGAAATCCTGTCCACGGCTTCCGTACCATTGCAATTGCAAGGACGATCCACATCATATATAAGCCACCGAAGAGGGAGCCTCCGGTGATCATGAGCAGCCGGGTAAGCATTATGGCGATAGGGGTGATAAGTGGTTTGATCGCTAATCCCATTGCGCTGAAGATCGCAATGTAGAGCAAGTCTTGTGTTGTAAATTTTTTTAGAAATTTCATATTTGAGTTAGCATTTCCAATTCTTTATAATTTTGTTCTATTCTTTGTGAACTTTTAAAAATATGTGAATTTTATTGTGATAAAAGTGGATTTTATCCGGTGCCTGCAATGAAACCATCTTTTACGAAAGGTATTGGTGCAACGATCTGAAGTCCCGTATCCCAGCGTGTATGAACCGGAAGGAAAATAATATCTAATGTTGGGAAGATAATGCATCCTGAGAACAGGGTCATTCGCGGAGCTGTTTTGTGTTCTCCATCTTCTTTATAAAAAATTAAACCTGCACCACCCCCGGTATATAAAGTTAGTGTCTCTTCAGGGTTGAATGAAAATGCTGCCTGCACGTCGAGATAATCGTATTTTTCAAAATTTGGATCGGTTACATACGCATCCTGCAAAACTGGATATTTACTGCCATAAGTAAGATTTATAAAACCCCCTTTGAACATTAAACCAATACTGATCTTTGT
>JAUWPE010000084.1 GCA_030611765.1 Candidatus Cloacimonadota bacterium
GGGCTGGACTTCATAAAGACGAAGTCTGGATGGAGTTCAGAATGAAGGTATTGTGGAGGTATCGCTCTGAACTGATGCACCGGATTCTGAAGTCCATCATTATTGAAATTAGAAACAAAAAAAAGAATTGTCATCAGCCAACTGGCAGAATATACAGAAATCACAGAGTAGGAATTTATTTTCTATTTTATCAGTGTTAATCAGCCAAATCTGTGTTAATCTGTGTACTATTCTTTTCCAACCATTGCGAAGGTCTCCTTCGTCAACCATTCGCAAGGTCTAAGTTAATTCTACCTGTGCTTTCCTACTCCTTTTTTCGGGCAAAAATTTTCAATCGGGCAGATCGAACAATGGGGTGAGATGGGCTTGCAGATATGCTGTCCAAAGGAAACTAAATAATCATTATAGATTTTCCAATATTCTTTTGGAAGCTTCTCCCGAAGAGCGAACTCAGTTTGCTCAGGTGTTTTGGTTTGTACATAATCCCACCTGTTTGAAATGCGGTGCACGTGCGTATCCACGCAAATGCCGTATTTATCAAATCCAAGCACGATTACCAGGTTTGCAGTTTTACGTCCAACTCCGGGTAATTCCAACAATTCATCAAGCTCAGCGGGTACTTTGCCATCATATTTGTCCAATAAAATCCGGCATACCTGCAGAATATGCTCTGCTTTCCTATGATAAAAACCAACAGGAAAAATGAGTTTCTCAATCTGTATATTGCTGAGCTTCAGCATTTCGTCAGGGGTAGAAGCAGCTTCAAATAATCTTTGTGATGCCTTTGCAGTTACTTCATCTTTGGTTCGTAAACTGAGGATTGTTCCGATCAATATAGGAAATGGATGACGTTTTTGCTTGGAAATTTTGGTAATGATCGGGATGCGATTTTGATTATATTCTTTTTCTAATAAAGCAAGGACTTTGCCGATATTTGAGTTGCCTATCATGCAGGAATTAATCGGGTTTCTGCTCGATAATATAGCCGTCGATCGCTTTGATCATGTCTGCGAGTTTCGGGGATTTTTTCTTAATTTCCTCGTAGGATGCGCCGTGCAGATATTTTTTGCCAGTTTTGGGCTCATCAAACTCAAACACAACTTTCACCGGTGTGTGGAAATGTTCGGAGAAAATTGTGGTGATCTTATCAATATCCTCATTCAGCATCTGATAAGCAATTCGTGAATTCGTAGAATAATGAATGAAATTATTGGAGATATTCTTTATTGTCGTTTTGGAAAAATGATTTGAAATAATAGGCATTTCATCCTGCAATTTCTTTTTCAGAACCGGCCATTCTCTTTTGATAATATCTTTAGTAAGTACAACTTCGGGCTCGGCTTTCTCCTGGTTTACCTCATCTTTTTCCACCTCTTTCGGTTTCTCTTTTGCCGGTTTCTTCTTAAATAAAACTTTTTCTTTTAAGCTTTTTTTCTTTTGGGCAGGCGGTGAAAAAGTGGGAGTTATGGATTGCTTTCCATAGTCTTCAATCTGTACTAACCGACTGATATTAGCCAATTTAAGCAAACTTGTTTCGAACAAAAGCACAGGATGGGACGAAGTTCGGAGTTTATCTTTTGTGTCCACAAGAATCGTTATGGCATAGAGTAGATCTTCTTCAGAAAAATATTCACAGATCGGGGATAACGCATCGAGGTCATCTCTATGCACTTCCTCGGGAATGATGCCTATCTTGATCATAAGGATATTTCTGAAATATTCGATCATGCCGAGGATAAGCTCATTTATATCATTGCCCTCTGCCATAACCTGATGAAAGTCCTCGATCAATCCTTTCTCGTCATCGCCAATGATCTTCTGAATTAGCGAATGATACACATCGATGTTTACAATACCGAATACCCGCAGTACATCTTCCTTTATAATTTTATCCTTACCAATAGAAATGATCTGATCCATCAAGCTAAGTGCATCGCGCAGACTTCCATCCGCTTTTTTTGCTACAAGAAAGATCGCAGCGTCATCAAAAGTAATATGTTCTTTGGGAGTAATATTATTAATTTGCTCAATGATCTGCTTGATCGGAATACGGTGGAAATCGTAGCGCTGGCAGCGGGAGGTGATAGTTGCCAGTACTTTGTGCGGCTCTGTTGTCGCAAAGATGAATTTCACATTATTTGGCGGTTCCTCAAGGGTTTTCAGGAGCGCATTAAAGGCATTTTTGGAAAGCATGTGCACTTCATCTATTATGTAAATTTTGTATTTTGAACTTTGCGGAGGGTACATCAGCTCGTTCTGTAAACTGCGGACATCTTCCACACTTGTGTTTGATGCACCGTCGATCTCGATCACATCAACAGAATTGCAACGTGTGATCTCCACACAATTTTTGCATTCGTTGCATGGAGTATCTGTTGGACCTTTCTCGCAATTCAATGATTTTGCCAGAATACGCGCCATCGAGGTTTTCCCAACTCCGCGCGGTCCGGTAAAAAGAAATGCCTGTGCAATATGATCGGTCTTGATCGCGTTCTTAAGTGTATTCGTGATATGCTCTTGAGCAATGACCTCGTCAAAGGTCTGGGGTCTGTATTTTCGTGCTAAAATTATGTATGCCATGGAATGAATTTCATTTGCTGCAATATTATGTCAAAATTATTAGTAATTCTATTTCAAAAACCAAGATTTTCTTTTATGAGAAATATCTTTATCCTGTCCGGGATGTTCTGCCGCATATTGACTGTCAGGTGCTTGCAAATTCTCTCGGGAGAGTCACAATCGCTGCAAAGACCGGTTACAGCACATGGAGTTTTTCTGTTGAGCCGCTTGGCATATTTGTTTTTCTTCTTTCTTTTACAGCAAAGATTTCATTAATGTTTGGCAACTGCCACGCCATCCCAGATTTAAATCTCAACTTTTACACGAAAACAAAGCCCAAAATGACCACTAAACTTATGAACGAATTCTGGCGTGGAGTTGCTTGTTATCCGATTTAATTATTTTTCAAACGTAGCAACCAGCCCGAACAAACCACAAAGTTACAAAAAGATCTACCAATTTTTATAGATTTTCCGACTGAAAAATCATTCAATCGGAAACGGAGAACTAACCCCGAAAAAAAAGTTTAAATTGTAAATTGGTTTTCATTTTTTTCCGTTTTTTCCGTTTTTGTTTTTTCCGAAATTAACACCGATATATTTTAAAACTTATGAAATTAAAAAATCATTTAACCGTTTTCTTTAAAACATTGAATTTAGAGCATTAAATTTTCTCCGTTATTTTTTTGCATCTATTTTACTATTTTCCGAGAAATTCCGTTTTCCGTTTTTTTTAGTTTTTGTTTAAAATTTCGCAGAAATGAAAAATTGAATTTAAGATTTTACAAACCACAAAACTTTTTTTAAAATCGTTTTTAATATCAATCCACTTTACCACTTGTGATAAGTGATATTGATTTTTTAGCCTTTTCTCTAACTTCTTGATCGGGATCATTAAGAACTGATTTCAGTGATTCTAATGCTTTTTCATCTTCAAATTCTCCTAAGGACGATGCGGCTCTCCATCTTACTTCGCTACTTTCGTCTGTCAAACAATGAATAAGAGGTTCAATGGCTCGCTTGTCACCTATATCTCTTAATGCTATTACAGCCATCCACCTAACTTTAGGATTGCTGTCTGATAAAGCCTTAATTAGAGGATCAACGGAATGTTAACCAATTTTTACTAATGCTTCTCTGGACTCTATTCCAACATTACTGATTAGATATATACCTTTCTCTTGTAAGATTAAATTAACGACTTTACTACTATCACTAAGTAACTTAACAAGATTTGGAATGGTTGAAATCGCTTTTGATCCCATTAATCCGATTTCCTTTATAACCTCAACCCTAATATTAGGATTACTGCTTTCTAACTTTTCTACAAGTATTTTCAATTCACCGGGAATTTTCATAGAGGGAGTATTGCTCTGATCGTTATTTTTTGATTTATTATCGCATGATGCTGTCAATATTAGAATGATCAATAGTGAGGATAAAAAAAGTATCAGATTTCTCATTGGGTTACCTCCTTTTAACAAAAGTAATTGCTTTAATGATTTCGGCTAATGTTTGGCAGCTGCCACGTTGCATTCATTTTCTCTTCTTGCTCGAATGTGGAGCTGTTTGTTAAGTGCATAAAGAAAAAATAGGTGAGCATTTCTACCCACCTTTATGTTAAGTTTACTCGTCCCAACCACCTTCATGGTATAATGCTTGGATTTCAGACTCATCAAGAATTCTGGAATAAATCCTAAAATCATCAATTTTTCCTATAAATATATGTGAACCATTCTGATAATACTGACGTCCAATTCTATCGGGATAACCATTAATAGCTATTGTATCATTAAGTGGACCTTCAAAATATGGAATATCTGTTTGAACTCCATCTATATATAATATAATATTATCATAACTTTCCAATGAGAATAATATGTGAGTCCACATATTTGTTTGAATAGTTCCTGTATCTGTTTGGAATTCGCAATCAGTAGTATTTTTACCTACAGAAAACACTAAAGTTCCATCAGATAGTAATTCACAATAAAATCCATAAAGGTGAGGCCAGTAAGCGTTAGCTTCATCAGTACAAAAAATAAATTTAGCATTAGAATTGTCTTCCCAATTTATCCAAAAAGAATAAGTGCTTTGATAACTTGCATCTGGTAAGCTTGAAATTGCTTCGTAATAACTATCACCATCAAATACAGGACAACTATTGGGGTTGTTATTTCTATCATTTACATAAGCAATTGTACCAATTTCATTCATATTGAAACTATTACTACTTACATCATTTCCGTTTTCATTGAATGGATAAAATGCTATATAATCTGTTGGAATATTTCCTGAGTTTTCTTCCATTGTTGTAAATTCCCAAATATCACCTGTTGTTGAATTATCGTGATCATCAAATGCTTTAATCTTCCAGTAATAAGTTTCTTCATAATCTAGTTCATCTAAATCAAATGAGGATTGAGATAAATCTTGCTCAAACAAGGGTGGATTTGGAGATGTTCCGAAATAAACATCGTAAGTTAATGGATCACCATCAGGATCGGTGCAATCCCAAGAAAGATTTGTGTTTATTGAAACATTAATTGATTCATCAGAAGGTGATGGATCAAAAGGCATTGATGGAGGATTATTTCCTGCTCCTATAATATTTATACTTACATCGTCTTCACCAGTGTAATCATCACTGTCGGTTGCTATTAAAGTTATTGAGTGAGGACCTTGTGTTAAATCAGAAATTGATAAATTTTCTCCATATCCTAAAGAACCGTCAACATTTGAAATCCATTCAAGATCATTACCCGTTAAATCTCCATCTTGTAAATCAGTTGCTGAACCTGTAAAATTAACTGTGGCGCCCAAATCAAATTGAGAGCCATTTGAAGGAGAAATAATTGTTGCAACTGGAGCTTGGCCAATTGTATATTCATATTGATGTAAAATCCACTCATCATCATAAATATTCATACTAAAATTTGCAATTGTGTGACTTAATATTTCAATTAATAGTCCAGCGTCTAAATCTAGACCATAAGAAATTTCTTCAGAAATTATCAGATCATCGAAACTTACTTCAACAGAGCAATCATATTTACCGTAAGCATCAAGAACAATATATGGACCGACAACAGTATAAATCATTGTTTTAAGTTGTGGTTTTAATCCAGCCTGAACATCAATAGAGCCATAACCATTTGGACCATTAAATCCGAGAGTTTTTTCATAACTACTAATCGGACTCCAAGTATTATTTTCATACATTGCCCCAGTTGTCATTGTTTCAGTTGCAGTTACTCCAAAACTTATACCTGCTTGAAGAGAAGCATCAACATAAGCATCAATGCTAATTGTTGGATGAATTGTAACAGGGAAAAATAATCCTATAGGAATTGTTAATACAGGAAAATGAAATTCAACAAGATTCAATTCTTCTTGAAGGTTATATTCAATATTGTTTTCAAATGTTAAATTTTTTTCAAAGGTATTTATAAGCTGGATATCAAACTCTTCAAGTTGCCAGTTATTTATATCAATATTCATTAACATTTCAGCAGTAAAATTTAAAGTGCCAACAGCTCTTATTTGATCATCAGTTGTATTTGTATTTCCATCGGCATCATAAAATATCGCATTGATTTCTAAAGAGAATAAATCCTCACGAGAATTTGAAACTAATTTGACACCATCTGCAAATGTAGAATTTTCTATTCGGGATGGCAAAAATGTATAATTTGCTGATAAATCACCTTGCTGTAATGCTTCATCAAGAGAAGCATTTTCCGTTATTACAGTAATTGTGGTTGAATTTTCTTGAACATCAACTACTTTTTTCAGAAAACCATTTGGCATTAAATCTGTAATTCCGCTAACAAGAATATTACCTTCTTCGAAATCTTCGGTTGTAGAAGTTTTCGTAAATGTAAATGTATTACCATCCTGAGAGACTTCTTGCAAATCTTCATTCACTTGAGTTTGTTCAAGAACAACAGTTTCGTCTGATAGAATTACTTCACCTGGATCTGGGTCGTTTTCAGTTGGATTTTTATCATCACAACCGAACGCAATTAAAATAATTGCGAATAAAATTAAAACTCTGAACATCTTCATTTTCTTTCCTCCATTTTTTATTTTTACAACTTGCACTTAATGTTTGTATCCCCGCCATTAATGTCGTGAACACCACCGATTTGGTGTTATATACGACAAATGTCGCGGATTTATGTTTTAGATTATTCATCTTCTTTGCCTTCGATAGTATCATTTACATTTTTATTAAAATTTAAATTATCCGCCAGCTGGCGGACTAACAATTTTATTTCTTGCTGTATGGGTAACGTGTGTATATATTTCAGTTGCCTGCCCCGTAGTTTTGAAAAAATGTATCGGGGTTCTACTGCTTTTATGTCCTAATAATTCTTGAATATATCTGAGGTCAGTTCCATGTTCAAGCAAATGTGTAGCAAAACTATGAAGTAATGTATGCATTATATTGTATTTATAGCTCCGCTTCTCTGCCAAGCTCTTTTTAAAATATTCTCGTTATTTCGCTTAACCATCAAAACTACATTCCTTAAACTTAATTTGCATAAATTTCATTTAAACCAAATTTGCAAAATTATCTTCCTCGTGTCAAAGTTATTATTCTTTTGTCTTTAAAATCCTAAATTTTCTTTAATGAGAAATATCTTTATCCTGTCCGGGATGTTCTGCCGCATATTGACTGTCAGGTGCTTGCAAATTCTCTCTGGAGAGTCACAGTCGCTGCAAAGACCGGTTACAGCGCAGGGAGTTTTTTTGTTGAGACGCTTTGCGTTGATAGGTGCTGCAACATCAAAGATTCTGTCCAATGCCTGTTGTCTGTCGAGCACAATTTTGTTCATACCTGCAAAAAGAAATACTTTTTTTGGACCAAATATGATCGCTGCTACTCTATTTCCATATCCATCAACATTCACGATCTCTCCTTCTAAATTGATCTCATTGCATCCTGCGAGAAAGAAGTCTGACATGAGTGTTTTTCTGCGCAGGTCAAAAATCTCATCACGAGTAAGATCAGGCACATAAGGGTTTATGATATTATATCCATTATCTTTTAGATGATCAAATAGTCCGATCTCCCGAACTGTCATTGAGCCACCTATGCCGATGGATGAGTCTTTATCCAATTGAGCGAGTGCTTTTTCACGTGCTTCTTCACCACTCTCACAAAGCTCCACCAAAAATTTATGAGCTTCAAGAGCATCTTTTGCTTTCTTCAGCATTTCTTCATTATGCCAATCCACGAATTCTGACATGTTATCTCCGTTTCTTGGAAGAGAATTTGAATTTCCGTATTTTTAACGTCAAGGTATAAGAATATTATAAAGGAGGATGAAGGATGGAGAAGGGAGGAAAGGATGATAAATATTCTCTTTCCCATAGTTTGTTAGAGCAGAATTTTAGAGAATGAAAATAGTTTTTTGGAGTAGCTGACTCGGTCGGCTTAATGCTCGATGTGCTCCAAAAAAAGTAGAATTATCTTGTCACAATTCTGCCAGGGCGTAGTCCGCCAGCTGGCGGATAGATCAATGTTTTTGCCAGATTCTTCGCGGATGCATTCGCTACGCTCAGCACATGGTTTACACTGAGCAAAGCGAATGTGCTCCAGAATTTATCCCGTTAAATCTTTTTTTTTAACTGGGATGACAATTTTCTTTTGTTCTTGATTATATTTTCGTGTTATTTCGCCTGCCACGGCGAAGCGCAGCGAAGACGGGTGAAGTTCGTGGTTTCTCTTTCTCTTTCTTGTCACGGCGTATATGAGAGGAAGAATGTAATGCAAGATTCCAATCTTGCGACCTCAACATCGGAACGTTGAATACAATATTATCATAAGATAATGATGCAATGAGTGCTTTTATTTGCATGATATGACTATTCATCAAACCATTCTTCAGATATGTCTTTCCATTCAGGATTTTCTTTTTCGATCAATTCAAGTTCCCATTTTCTATTCCATTTCTTCAGTTGCTTTTCTCTTCGAATCGCACTTCTCACATCATTTTTCATTTCATAGTGAACAGGTTTGTCAACGCTATATTTTTTAGTAAAACTTCCAATGAGCTTATTCTTATGCTGATACATTCGGTTTTCTAAGTTATTTGTTACTCCAATTTAGAGTGTGCCGTTTCTTTTGCTTTCAAGTATGTACACGAAGTAATTTTTATCCATATGATTAAACTAACTATATAACTTTTCTGGATTTCTCCCGACAAATCGGGAGGAATGACAATTGGGAGAAAGCATTTGGGGGTGAATAACACATCGCTTTTTCATAAGTTCATACAATTTAATTATAGCTATA